>NZ_JABJVY010000011.1:0-158860 GCF_040750475.1 Amorphus sp. 3PC139-8
AAGGGATGAGTTGATCGCTCTTTCAAATGAGAGCGGGATGCGGGCGGAAAACCGGTGCCCACTTTTCCTCATCCCGCTCAATTGACGGCCCTCTCGGAAAGCCGGACCTTTGCCGCCTCCGCGAGCGCGCGGGTCAGCTCGCCGGACCCCATCTCGCGGGCGAGCCCCATTCCCTGCCCCGACCAGAGCGACGAAAAGTCAGCCGATCCATTGGCTTCGGCGGCCGCCTTCAGCGGGGCGAGCGCGCCGCCGGCGGTCGGAAACGGCGAGACTTCGGCGGCGAGCGGCCCGACCTCGCGCATGACGCGATTGACGATGCCGCGGGCCGGCCGGCCGGAAAAGACGTTGGTGAGCGCGGTATCCTCGGCCGACGCCGCCGAGAGCGCGGCCCGATGCAGCCTGGATATCGTCGCCTCCGGCGTGAACAGATAGGCCGTGCCGAGCTGAACAGCGGACGCGCCCAGCATGAAGGCGGCGGCAACCCCGCGTCCGTCGGCAATTCCACCGGCCGCGATCACCGGCAATTCGACCGCATCCACGACCTGCGGCGTGAGCGCAATCGTGCCGACCTGGGAGGCGACTGCGTCATCCAGAAACAGGCCGCGATGACCGCCGGCTTCGACACCCTGGGCAATGATCGCATCGGCCCCGTGGGCCTGCAGCCAGGCGGCTTCGGCCACCGTTGTCGCCGACGACAGCACCGTGGCGCCGGCCGCCTTGACCCGGTCCAGCAGCCCCGGTTCCGGCAGGCCGAAGTGAAAACTCACCACGGCCGGCTGCAATTCTTCCACGAGGGCCGCGGCATCCGCGTCGAAAGGGGCCCGGTTCGGCGCCGAAACCGGCGCCTCCGGATCCACCCCCAACTCCGCATAGTAGGGCCGAAGCCGCGCCTTCCAGGTGGCGAGCGCCGCGTCGGTCGCGGGCGTCGGCGTATGGCAAAAGAAGTTCAGGTTGAACGGCCGGTCCGTGATCGCCCGGATTGCGGCGACCTCTTCCCGGATATTCTCCGGCGACAACATTGCGCATGGCAGGCTGCCGAGACCGCCGGCCGCGCTGACGGCGGCGGCCATGGCCGACCCGTTGGCGCCGGCCATCGGCGCCTGAAGGATCGGAACCTCGATCGCCAACCGCTCCAGAAGGCGTGTGTCAGGCCACATGGACCGAACCTCCCTCTCGAACGAGCCGCCCGCAGGCGGCTCGGTGGACCAATTTAGGCCCGGGTACCGCCCTTCCCGGTGTCGTCCGGCAGCGCGCGGGCCGCGAACGCAATCGAAATCAGGGCGAAGCCGTGGAAGATCAGATCGATCGCCACGAACAGGCCAATCACCCAGACGCCCGAAATCGGCCACTGGGCGTAGATCATGGCGCCGAGCAGGATCGAGATCGCCCCGGCGAAGGCGAGCCAGAGCCAGGCCCAGCCGCCTTTGACCTGAAACGCCATGATGATCCGCATCACGCCCACGACGATCAGCGCGGCGGCGATGAAGAGCGTCAGATAGCCCGCCGCGATCACCGGGTCGCCGACCATGATCACGCCGGCGGCGAGATAGATGAGACCGATCAGCACGTGCCAGGCGGTGGACTTCCAGCCCTTGTGCTTGAAGGCGTCAAAAAGCTGAGCGATGCCGCCGATGAACGACAGAATGCCGAACCAGATCACCGCGAACACGGTGAGCCAATAGGTCATGCCCAGCCCGACCGCGCCGAGCACCACCATCAGGATGCCGAGCGCGAGCAACCACCCCCACTTGCGGTGCAGATCTCCGAAGACCGCGCGCGCCGTCTTCTCAACGTCCAAATTCGCCATGACCCCATCTCCCCTGTTCACGGCCGCATCGACCGTGGGACCGATCAGTTCGCCAGCTCGCCAAGGATCCGCGCCCAGGACCGGATCCCTTTGTGGAAGCTCGACATCTCATATTTTTCGTTGGGCGAATGAATGCGGTCATCATCGAGCCCAAAGCCGACCAGCAGCGTGTCCATGCCAAGCCGCTCGCGGAAGGCGCCGACGATCGGGATCGAGCCGCCCATACCGATCATCAGCGGCTCCACACCCCATTCGTCCTGCAGCGCGGTCTTTCCCTTGGCGAGCACCGGGCTGTCGGCCGGTATGCGCAGCGCCGGGCTCGCGCCATGGCTTTCGAACTCGACCGAGCAGTCTTCGGGAATGCGCGCCCGCACGAAATCGTGGAAGGCCTCGACGAGCGTCTTCGGGTCCTGGTCGCCGACCAGCCGGAACGAAACCTTCGCCGAAGCCTTGGACGGGATCACGGTCTTGAAGCCGGCGCCGGTGTAGCCGCCGATCATGCCGTTCACTTCCACCGTCGGCCGCGCCCAGATCTGCTCCAGAACGCTACGATCGCTCTCGCCGGCGGGAAGTTTCAGCCCAACCTGACCCAGGAACTCTTCGGCGGAGAAATCGAGCCCTTCCCACTGGCGACGAACCTCGTCGGACAACTCCGCCACCCCTTCATAGAAGCCCGGGACCGTCACCCGCCCACCGGCGTCGTGCAGATCGGCGAGGATCTTCGCCAGCACATGATTCGGGTTGCGCGCCGCACCCCCGAAGAGGCCGGAATGCAGATCCTTGTCGGCGGCGGTCACGGTGACTTCTTCCGTGACGAGCCCGCGCAGCGAGGTGGAGATTGCCGGAGTGTCCTTGTCCCACATGCCGGTATCGCAGACGAGCGCCGCACCCGCCTTCAACTCGTCCGCATTGGCCTCCAGGAACGGTCCCAGACTCTTGGAGCCGGACTCCTCCTCGCCCTCGAACAGGATCGTGACCGCCACCGGCAGGCCGCCGGTTTCCGCAATCCAGGCTCGCGCCGCCTCCACGAAGGTCATGAGCTGGCCTTTGTCGTCGGCCGCGCCGCGCGCAACGATCATCTTGGAACCGTCGTCGCGGGTGGCGATGCGCGGCTCGAACGGGTCGCTCTGCCAAAGCTCGAGCGGATCGACCGGCTGAACGTCATAGTGTCCGTAGAACAGGACGCGGTTATCCGTCCCGTCGCGCTCGGGATAGTGCGCGACCACCATCGGATGCCCTTCGGTCGGGCGCACGCTTGCGGAGAAACCGAGACCGGAGAGCTCCGCCGCCAACCAGTCGGCCGCCGCGCGGCAATTGTCGGCATAGGCGGGATCGGTGGAGATCGACGGGATTCGCAACAGCGCGAACAGGCGCTCCAGGCTCTGGTCGAGATCGCGGTCGATGCGGGCGAGGACGGCGTCGAGGCTCATGAAAATCCCGTTCGGATGTTCGATCGTCCGTCACGATCGGTCGCCCCATATGACGCGGAATGCACGTCGAGGGCAACCGGACAGGCACGGTCGCGAAACGGGAATTTCCTGTTTTGTCGAGGTGGCTTGAGAGATGGCTTGAAGCGAATGCAAGCGGCTTGCCGCCGGCCTCCTATTCGGCGGGCGCGGCCGGCTCCGTCGCTCGGTCGGTGGCGCGCTCCACCGCATCGCCGGCTTGCTCCAGAGCGTCGCGCGCGTCGTCCCCCGCCTCGCTGACCTGGCGATCGACCGTCTGCCCGGCTTGCTCGAAACCGCCGTTGCGAATGGCGAGCCCGAGCATCACGATGCCGAGTACGGCTGCAATCACCACGAACAGCATCAGGATCGTGCGCATTTTACGCTCCGGTCTGGGACATTGACTGCCAAGTCAACTCGGCCTGCCGCGATCAGGTTCCGCTCCCTGCTGCCCCAAATCCCTGAATTGTACCGGGCTAGATTTCAACGCGGGGCCCCGCCCCTTGTGCGACTTACCGCCGCAACAGGCCGCCCAACACCCCGCGAGCGACGGCGCGCGACACGCTGGAGCCGGTTCGTCCGCCGATCTGGCGACCGATCTCGCCGGCGACCTGGTTGGAAATCGTGCGCGCCACGCTACGGGCCACCCGTTGAGAGGTGGTAAGCCGTCCGCTGCGCTCCGATCCCGTTCCAAACAGGGAATCCAGCATGCCCCCAAAGAACCCTCCAGCCTCGGCTTCGCGCATCCCTTCCGGTTGGTCCGGCTCCGGTGCGACGGTTCCTTCCTCGACGGTCTTCACCGTCGCTTCCGCCTTCTGAGTCAGGATCTCGTAGGCCGAGACGCGGTCCACCGCCGTGTCATATTTCGCCGCGAACGAACTTGCCGCCAGGATTGTCCGACGCTCCGCGAGGGCGATCGGACCGAGCCGACCCGAGGGCGGGCGAATCAGCGTGCGCTCGACCACGGAGGGAATTCCCTTGCCGTCGAGGGTGGACACCAGCGCCTCGCCAACGCCGAGTTCCATGATGGTCCGGGCCGTGTCGAGGTCCGGATTCGGCCGAAAGGTGTCCGCCGCCGCCTTGACCGCCTTCTGGTCCTTGGGCGTAAACGCCCTCAGCGCATGCTGCACCCGATTGCCAAGCTGGCCCAGCACCTCCTCCGGCACGTCGAGCGGGCTCTGGCTGACGAAATAGACACCCACACCCTTGGATCGAATCAGGCGGACCACCTGCTCCACCTTCTGCAGCAACGCCTTCGGCGCCTCGTCGAACAAAAGGTGGGCCTCGTCGAAGAAGAACACGAGCTTCGGCTTATCGGGATCGCCGGCCTCCGGCATCTCCTCAAACAGCTCCGACAGAAGCCACAACAGGAACGTCGCGTAGAGGCGCGGGCTCGTCATCAGCTTGTCGGCGGCCAGCACGTTGACGACGCCATGACCGGTTTGCGGATCGGTGCGCATCAGGTCGGAAATGGCAAGCGCCGGCTCGCCGAAGAAGGCGTCGCCACCCTGCTCCTCCAGCACCAGAAGCCGCCGCTGGATCGCGCCGACCGACGCCTTCGAGACATTTCCGTAAAGCCGGGAAAGCTCGTTGGCCTGCTCGCCGACATGGGCGACCAGCGCACGCAAATCCTTCAGATCCAGGAGCAGGAGGCCCTGATCGTCGGCCAGCCGGAAGACGATATTGAGCACACCTTCCTGGGCCTCGCTCAAATCCATCAACCGCGCCAGCAGGAGCGGCCCCATCTCCGACACCGTCGTGCGGATCGGATGGCCCTGCTCGCCGAACAGATCCCAGAACGCGACCGGGGTCGGCGCGAACGCATAGTCATCGGCAAGGCCAATCTCGGCGGCCCGCTTCAGGAGGAAATCTTTCGGGCTTCCGGCGGCGGCGATGCCGGAAAGATCGCCCTTGATATCGGCGCAGAACACCGGAACGCCGGCCCGCGAAAAGCCCTCGGCAAGGATCTGGAGCGTGACGGTCTTGCCGGTTCCTGTGGCGCCGGTGATCAGCCCGTGCCGGTTGGCGCGCTTCAAGAGCAGATATTCGGGCTTTACGCTCGTCCCCAGAAAAACGCCGTCATCGCGCAGAATCATCTCGGTCCCGTCCCGGCTCCCGCCCCGTCGTGACGTTATAGGGAGCGGTCATCTGCGCCTCAATCGCCATTCATGGCCAGCGTGTTGCGCCGGGCCGGGCTTGCGCGACACTTTCGGCCGCACCGGAGCGATCGGGCCTTGTTCCGGTCCAGGTGTTTGTGGCTATCTGCAGCCGGTTTAGGGTCCTGACCCTAGAGGCTGACACGCGCTGAAGGAGCGGCGAGATGGACGAACTGATCGATATCATCGTCGAGAAGACGGGAATGACCCGCGGCACCGCCGAAAAGGCGATCTCGATCGTCGTCACCCTCTTGGCAAATGAGGGCCCCAAGGAAAGCAAGGAGCTGATCGACAAGCTACCCGGCGCCGAGCACATGGTGAAAGAACACGGGGAAGCCGGCGGCAGCGGCGTGCTCGGCGGGCTCGGCGGCCTGATGGGCGGCGGTATGGGCGCCATGGCCGCCTTCAACCAGATGACGGCCGCCGGCCTCGACATGGGTCAGATCCAGACGGTGGTTAAAGAATTCGTCGCCTTCTCGCGCAAATATGCCGGCGACGAACTGGTCGATCAGATCGTGCAGAAATTCCCGGGCCTCTCCCAGTTCGTCTGATCGGATCCGAGCATTCTATCTCGACAAAACGAAGCTCACGGTGGTTTCGGGTCTCGATGCCCCGCAGCCATCGCGATCTTTGCGGAAAATCCACGCCGACTTACCGCCCGCCTCCTAGAGGCTGTTAGTCCCTGATAGCCTCTAAATCGCGCTTCCGTGATATAATCGGCGTAAAGTCTCGACCATTTCGTCGAAGGAACGGTCGAACGACCCGCACGTCTCGTCGGTTGGGGCGAGATATACCGACTTCCCTTTGCGTTCGCGATGCAGATAGCCGGCCTCGACAAGGTCCGCGACCTTCCTGTGGACCGTCCCCACCGGCAGCTCCAGCACGTCGGCAAGCGCGCTGAGATCATAGAGTTTGTTCTGCAGCCGGCCCTGTACCACGGTGCGGACGATCAGGGCGTCGACGGGCTTGCCCCACATCGCGGTTTCCAACGCATAGAACCGGTTCAGGCATTCGATGATCTGTTCCTGAACGTCCGCGCGCAGCGTCCGGCGCAGCTCTTCCGACAACGCGCCGTCATAGACCGTTGCGGGCCTTGTATCATCCACCGTCCGGTCCTCCTGACGTTTCCAGTCTGGAAAGGTCGCCGCTTGGCTTTGCGGCCCTGACTGCGCCAAGACCGTTCGCACCGACGCATCGTACCTGTTCCAACCAAATGGTTTCGTCGCGTCGAGCCGCAAAGAGGATCAGGCAGGAAACCGATGACCATCCCTCTCATGGCGCTTCTGGGCTTCGCCGTCTGGACCCTGCTCATCCTGTTCGCCACGGTCGGCGTCTATCGCTGGAGCCGCATCCTGACGGGCCGCACGCGCATCAGCCATTGGACCGCCGACCCCGACGCCGGAACGGGCCTTTATCCCCGCGCGATGCGGGCTCACATGAACTGTATCGAGAATCTGCCGGTCTTCGGCGTCATCGTCTACACGATCGATCGCATCGGGCTCGGTTCGCCGCTTCTGAGCGCGCTGGCGCTCGTCGTCTTGGGAGCGCGCATCGCCCAAAGCGCCGTTCATATCGCGCTGGAACAGACCGATCCGGTGATCTTCGTGCGCTTCGCCTTCTACTTCACCCAGATCGTGGCCATGATCGCGATGGTCGTCGTCGTGGTTGCGTCGCTGTAGATCGCCGGCATACGAAACGCCACGGACCCTGGGATACCAATAACGACCCGCTCGCGAGTTCCGCTCGGCGGGGTTGAGTGAGATCATGGCGCGACATCCTGGTCTTGCCGAATGGACGTGCATATCCTCATAAGAGACGCACACATTCGTGGAGGACCTTGACCCGCCGTGGACGACACCAAGCTGTTCAGCCCCGACGAGAACGCGACCGAGGCCGCCTGGCGCGCCGCGGTGGACAAGGCCTTGAAGGGCCGCCCGTTCGATAGCCTCGTGAAAACCACCGACGACGGCATCACGCTGGCGCCGCTTTATCCGCCGGCAACCTCCATCCCGGCCGGCCGCGCCGGAGCCGCGCCCTGGGCCGCCGTGCAGCGGATCGATTTGGCGGAGGCGGCCGATGCCAACGAGCTTGCGCTTGCCGAGCTGGAAACCGGGGCGTCCGGGCTGACCCTCGTCCTTCCCGGCGCGCCCGGCGCCTATGGCGCAGGCGTGCGGATTGCCACCGTCGACGATCTCGACCGCGTGCTGGAAGGCGTCCATCTCGACATGGCGCCGATCCGGCTGGAGGCCGGCGGCGCCGGGCGCGGCCTCGCCGCCCTTGCCGCCGCCCTGGTCGACCGGCGCGGCGACGACCCGGCCCAGGCGGAGATCCATTTCGGCCTCGACCCGCTGGGAGCGATGGCGGCGGCCGGCAAGCTGTCGGCCTCCTGGGGGGCGGTCGCCCGGCGCAGCGGCGACACGGCCTTGGCCATGGCGAACCGTGGCTTTAAGAGCCCTGTCTTTCTCGCCGACGGCCGACCGTTCCACAATGCCGGCGCCAGCGACGCTCAGGAGCTCGCCTCGGCGCTTGCCTCCGCGCTCGCTTATCTCCGGGCCTTCGTCGACGGCGGACTGTCGGTCGAGGCCGCTCTCAGCCGGATCGGGCTTGCGGTTTCGGTCGACCAGGGCCAGTTCGCCGGCATCGCCAAGCTCCGCGCGCTGCGCAAGCTTTGGGAGAAGGTCGCCGCCGAGTGCGGAGCTGCGTCCGTTCCGGCCCATATCCATGCCGAAACCTCGTGGCGGATGATGACCCGCTACGACCCTTACACCAACCTCCTGCGTACCACGATCGCCGCCTTTGCCGCCGGCGTGGGCGGCGCCGATTCCGTGACGGTGTTGCCGTTCACGCAAGCCGTCGGTCTGCCGGACGGCTTCGCGCGACGGCTCGCGCGCAATACCCACACCATGCTGATTGAGGAAAGCCATGTGGACCGGGTGATCGACCCGGCGGCAGGTTCCGGCGGCGTGGAAACGCGCACCGAGGCGCTGGCGGAAAAAGCGTGGGAGCTGATGCGCGAGATCGAGCGCAAGGGCGGCCTGCCGAACGCGCTCGCCTCCGGGTGGTGGCAAGGCGAAATCATTGCCAAGCGCGACCAGCGCGAGAAGGCCGTCCGCCGTCGCCTGGTGCCGATCGTCGGCACCTCGGAGTTCCCCTTGACGCCGGACCGCGCCGTCGAGGTACTACCCGCCCCCGGGCCGGCGCCCGACGCGGCCCCGGCCGAGCCGCTGGACCTGCCCGCGGAAGGCGGCGGCCAGGCTTTTGCCGCGCTGGTGGCCGCCGCGACGAAGGGTGCCCGCCTTGCCGATCTCGGCGCCGGCGCGAAAGGCACCGGCGGCATCGCCGACGCCCCGGCCCTTTCGCCGACGCGGCTTGCCGAACCGTTCGAGGCCCTGCGCGACCGCGCGGAGACAATCGGCGAGCCGATCGATCGCACCGTCCTGATCGCGGGTCTCGGGCCGCTTGCGGAAAATTCCGCCCGAGCCGCCTGGGTCAAAGCGGTGTTCGAGGCCGGCGGTCTATTGACCTCGGCAGCGGCGACCCTGCCGACCCCGGACGACGCCGCGGAAGCGGCCACGACCGCGGGTGTCCGCCTCGTCTGCTTGGCCGGCTCCGATGAGCGCTATGGCGAGATGGCGGCAGATACCGCGCGCGCCCTCAAGGCCGCCGGCATCTCGCGCATCTATCTCGCCGGTAAACCCGGCGAGGCGGAAGCCGACCTCCGCGCCGCCGGGGTGGATGGTTTCCTCCATGTCGGTCTCGATCTCGTGACCGCTCTCGAAGACGTCCAGCGCGCGTTTGGGATGACGGTTTGAGAGACGCCCCGCGAATTGCGGGCCACGCTCGAATTTGAG
Source organism: Amorphus sp. 3PC139-8 (assembly GCF_040750475.1). Classification (NCBI taxonomy): domain Bacteria; kingdom Pseudomonadati; phylum Pseudomonadota; class Alphaproteobacteria; order Hyphomicrobiales; family Amorphaceae; genus Amorphus; species Amorphus sp. 3PC139-8. The sequence continues at coordinate 9,260 of NZ_JABJVY010000011.1, forward strand.
ACGATAAGATATCGAAAGGCTCGAGACGGTGGGCCTTTTCAGGAAGGACAGCGCCCATGACGGCCGTTCCCGATTTCTCCGAGATCCCATGGTCCGCTCCGAAGACCGTGGCACCGACCTCCGACGCCGAACCTTGGCGCACCCCGGAAGAGATCGACGTGAAGCCGGTCTACGGCCCCGACGACCGGGCCGCGCTCGGCTTCGTGGAGACCTATCCCGGGCTGCCGCCGTTTGTGCGCGGCCCCTACCCGACCATGTATGTCCAGCAGCCCTGGACCATCCGCCAATATGCCGGCTTCTCGACGGCGGAAGATTCCAACGCCTTCTACCGCCGCAACCTCGCCGCAGGCCAGAAGGGGCTCTCCGTCGCCTTCGACCTTGCCACCCATCGCGGCTACGATTCCGATCATCCCCGGGTCGGCGGCGATGTCGGAATGGCCGGCGTCGCGATCGATTCCATCTACGATATGCGCACCCTGTTCGACGGCATCCCGCTCGACCGGATGAGCGTGTCGATGACCATGAACGGCGCCGTTCTGCCCGTGCTCGCGCTCTTCATCGCCGCCGCGGAAGAACAGGGCGTCGCTCAGGAGAAGCTGACCGGGACCATTCAGAACGACATTCTGAAGGAGTTCATGGTCCGCAACACCTTCATCTATCCGCCGAAGCCATCGATGCGGATCATCTCCGACATTTTTGCCTACACGTCGGAGCATATGCCGAAGTTCAACTCCATCTCGATTTCCGGCTACCACATGCAGGAAGCCGGCGCGACGGCGGACCTGGAGCTTGCCTACACGCTCGCCGACGGCATCGAATATGCCCGCGCCGGCGTCGCCGCCGGCCTGCCGATCGACACCTTCGCGCCCCGGCTGTCCTTCTTCTGGGCGATCGGCATGAATGTGTTCATGGAGATCGCCAAGCTGCGCGCCGGCCGGCTCTTGTGGGCCAAGCTGATGGGCGAGAACTTCTCGCCCCGGTCGCCGAAGTCGCTCTCGCTGCGGACGCACTGCCAGACGTCCGGCTGGTCGCTGACGGCCCAGGACGTTTACAACAACGTGGTGCGCACCTGCCTGGAGGCGATGGCCGCCACCCAGGGCCATACCCAATCGCTGCACACCAACGCGCTGGACGAAGCGCTGGCGCTGCCGACCGATTTCTCCGCCCGGATCGCGCGCAACACCCAGATCCTGCTGGCTCAGGAAAGCGGCACCACCACCCCGATCGATCCCTGGGGCGGCTCCTACTATGTCGAGCGGCTCACCGCCGATCTCGCCCAACGCGCCATGACCCATATCGAGGAGGTGGAGAGCCTCGGCGGCATGGCGAAGGCGATCGAAGAGGGCATCCCCAAGCTTCGGATCGAGGAAGCCGCCGCCAAGACCCAAGCCCGGATCGATTCCGGCGCCCAGACCGTGGTCGGCGTCAACAAGTTCCGGGCCACGTCTGAAGCCGAGATCGAGGTTTTGAAGGTCGACAACGCGGCCGTACGAGCCCGCCAGATCGAAAAGCTGGAGAGGCTGCGCGCCGAGCGCGAAGAAAGCGCGACCAAGGCGGCGCTGGAGCGCCTCACCCAGGGTGCGGCCGGCAACGGCAACCTTTTGGCGCTCGCGATCGACGCCGCCCGCGCCAAGGCCACCGTGGGCGAGATCTCCGATGCCATGGAGACCGTGTTCGGGCGCCACAAGGCGGAGATCAAGACGATCTCCGGCGTCTATAAGCGGGAGAGCGGGCGCATGGCCGACAAGATCCAGAAGGTTCAGGAACTGGTCGAACAGTTCGAGGAGAATGACGGCCGCCGGCCGCGCATCCTGATCGCCAAGATGGGCCAGGACGGCCACGACCGGGGCCAGAAGGTGATCGCCTCGGCCTTCGCCGATCTCGGTTTCGACGTGGACATCGGCCCTCTGTTCGCCACACCGGAAGAATGCGCCCGCCAGGCGGTGGAAAACGACGTGCACGTGGTCGGCGTGTCGTCGCTTGCCGCCGGTCACCTCTCGCTGGTGCCGGCGCTGAAGAAGGCGCTTGCCGACGAGGGCCGCGAGGACATCCTGATCGTGGTGGGCGGCGTGATCCCGCCCCAGGATTATGACGCGCTCTACAAGGCCGGCGCCAAGGCGATCTTCCCGCCGGGCACGGTGATCGCCGACAGCGCCGTCGACCTGATCCATGTCCTCAACGAAACGCACGGCTACGGGCCGGCGCAGGCGGCAGAGTGAGCGAGGAGACGTCCGACGCCGGCGCCGGCGTGCCGTTCGACGAGCTCTCGGCCGCCGACCAGGCGCTGTGCCGGGCCGCCTTGACGGCAGCCGACGCAGCCTATGCGCCCTACTCCCACTTCGCCGTGGGCGCGGCCGTGGCGACCGCGTCGGGCGCGGTCTTTGTCGGCTCCAATCTGGAGAATGCGTCCTACGGCATGACGATCTGCGCGGAAGCTGCGGCACTCGCCGCCGCCAACACGGCCGGCGAACGCGAGCTGCAGACCGTTGCGATCGTCGGGCTACCGACCTCCGGCCATTCCCAGAAGAGCGGTCCCATCACTCCGTGCGGGCGCTGCCGGCAGATGATCGCCGAGTTCACCAAGCCCGACGCCGATGTCCGCATCCTGTGCTGCGACAGCGGGCTCGACACGGTGCTGGAAACCACCATCAGCGAACTCCTGCCCTACGCCTTCGCCCGACTGTCGCTGCCGGACTAGGTCAAATGGAAACCGGTTGGCCGTTCGGAAGCGCGTCGAAACAATAATTTAGACGCGCTCCGCGAGCCCGAGAAAAGCGGAGCGGGTCTAGAGGCCATCATGAACCTGGAATGGAGGCTGTGTTGTTCACAACAGCCTCTAATGGATGTTCCTCCCTCTCCCGACACGCAAGCGGTACATCGGGCGCTTGCGGAGCTGACGGAAATATACAAGGAACGCTTCCCAGAGACGGGTGTGTTCCATACCGAGCAGGCCGTCGAGCTCGTCGCCAACCGGCCGGGTCCGCGGGCGCGAGGCCAGGGGCCAACCGGTCCGCTCGGCGTGCTTGCGGCCTGCCGTAACGAACGTCCCCGGACGGATTCCTCATTGTTCCAGGAAAGATCCCCATGCGTTTTGCGTTGATCGCCATTCTCGCCGTGATCCTTGCCGGCTGCGTTTCAAGCGGCGGCGGAGGACCCTCGACCGAGACCTACATGACCATCACCGATTCCGGTGCCGGGCCGATCAACGCAACGACGCGCTACTCCGAATCGGCCCTGAAGGAAGCGCTGCCCTGGGCCGAAGTGCGCACCGTGCAGATGGCGCGCGAAAACAGCACCGGTTGGACGCTCGCCGTGTTCCGCGACGGCATCCAGGTGATCCAGGTCTTCAAAGGCTCCGACGGCCGGATCGACGAAATCAACGGCGTTACCCAGCATCTGACCGGCCCGAACGGCGAGCGCATCGGCATGACCATGTCCCAAGCCGGCGCGCGCCGGTCGACTTGCCGGGTCGGACGCAACCTCTGGCGCGGCATGGCGGTGTGCCCGGCGCGCGGCAGCGATAACGTGACGCTGGTGTTCGCGATTCCGGGCTATGGTGGCCCGTTCGACGAGCTGCCCTCCGCGGAGGATCTGAAGCAAGCCGAGCTTCAGCGCATCATCTGGCGGCCTTGATCGCTTTCGGGCCGCCAATCTCGCCCGATCTGCGCCCCTTGCGGGAAGGTGGAGAGACGATGACCGAGACCACCCCGCCCACCACCGACGCGCCGTCCGATCCGGAGGTCGCACGCCTCGTGGAGGGTATTCGCGCCGGCAAGCGCGCCGCCTTGGCGCGCGCCATCACGACGGTGGAATCCAAGAAGGTCGCCCATCGCCGGCACGCCCGCGCGATCCTTCAGGCGCTGTTGCCGGACACCGGCCACGCCGTGCGCCTGGGCATCACCGGTGTGCCGGGCGTCGGCAAATCGACCACCATCGACGCGCTCGGCACCTACCTCACGCAACAGGGTCACCGGGTGGCGGTATTGGCGGTCGATCCGTCCTCCACCCGCACCGGCGGCTCCATCCTGGGCGACAAGACGCGGATGGCGCGGCTTGCCAACGACGAGAACGCGTTCATTCGCCCCTCCCCGTCGGCCGGAACGCTCGGCGGGGTCGCCGCCCGCACCCGCGAAACCATGCTCCTGTGCGAAGCCGCCGGCTACGATGTCGTGATCGTGGAGACGGTCGGCATCGGCCAGTCGGAAACGGCCGTCGCGGAGATGGTGGACACCTTCCTGGTGCTCGGTCTGCCGGGGGCCGGCGACGAGCTTCAAGGCATCAAGAAGGGCGTGATCGAAATCGCCGACATCATCGCCGTCAACAAGGCCGACGGCGATGCCGCCAAGCGGGCCCGCCAGGCGGCGGCTGAATATCGCAGCGCCCTGCAGATCCTGACCGCGCCGGATGCGAGCTGGCGCCCCCCGGTGATGACCATTTCCGGCCTCACCGGCGATGGGCTCGACCGGCTATGGGCCGACGTTTTGCGCCACCGCGACGCCGGCCGAGAAAGCGGTGCCTTCGACGACAAGCGCCGCCGCCAGCAGGTCGCCTGGATGTGGACGATGATCCGCGAACAACTGATGGCCGCGCTGTCGCTGCGCGCCGATGTCCGCGCCCGCGTCGGCGAGCTTGAAACCGCCGTGGCCGATGGCTCCGTCGCCGCCACGGTCGCCGCCGACGAGATCGCCCAGATGATGGGGCTGGGGGAGATCTGAGCTCATGCGGCGGCGCGTGTCTTCGGCCCGCCCGCTCCGGGTGCTGATCACCGGGTTCGGCCCGTTTCCCGGCATGCCCGTGAACCCGACCGAACGCCTCGTCGGCGAGGTCGAACGGCTGTTGCGGCGCGCCGCTGCCCCGCTCCGCGTCGAGACCGAAATTTTCCCCACCGAATGGAGTATGCTGGCGAGCCTGCCCAACCGGCTGGCGGCGCATCGGCCCGAGCTGATCATGATGACGGGGGTGGCCGCCTCCGCCCGCAGCCTCCGGATCGAGCGAAACGCACATCCGGGCCTCGGCGCGACCTTGAGGGACGCCGGCGGACATCTGCCGTCAGCTACGGACGAACCCCACGCGGCCATCCGGCGCACGCCCGTCAACGTGACCCGGCTCGTCTCCGGACTGCACCGAAAAGGCGGCCCGCTCGTCGCCACCTCCGACGATCCCGGCCGCTATCTCTGCAACGCAGCCTATCGCACGGCGCTCGCCTGGGCCGCCCATCGGCGCGGGCGGCCGGAAGTGGTGTTCGTGCACGTGCCGGTGCCCGGCCTGCGTCGGGGCCAGCGGGTGGCGGACCTCGCCGCCACCATCGCCGAGATCACGCGAACGATGGCCTCGGAAAAAGCACGTTGAGAGCGGGCTGACGGATCAGCCCTTCATGTCCTTGCGCGGCTCGTAGGGCGCCCGGTCGCGCCACTGGCGCATCAGCCGCTCCAGATCGGGATCGGCCTGTTCCGGCAGCGCGATGCGCAGGGTGACCAGAAGGTCGCCGCGCCCGCCGCTCGCCTTCGGCAAGCCCTTGCCACGCAAACGCAACACCTTGCCACCCGAGGCATTCGTCGGAACGGTCAACTCCACCGTACCTTCCAGGGTCGGAACCCGCACTTTGCCGCCCAGCACCGCCTCATAGAGCGTCACCGGCAGGTCCAGCTTCAGGTCGCTCCCCGAAGGCACGAACAGGGCGTGCGGCGCAATGTTGATGGTGACGATCGCATCGCCATGCTGCGCGCCGGTCGGGTTCGGAAAGCCCTGGCCGCGCAGGCGCACCTGCTGGCCCGACGTGACACCGGGCGGGATCGAGATTGCCACGCTCTTGCCAGTGGGCAGATCGGCGCGCGCCTTGCCGCCGCCGACCAGGTCTTCCAGCGTGATGGTGACGGTCGCTTCCGCGTCGCGGCCGGGCTCCTTCGGGGTTTTCCAAGCTCGGCCAGCGCCCTGCTGCCCCCGGCTACCGCCAAAACCGCCCATGAATTCACGCAGGATGTCATCGATGTCCGGCCCGGCCGTGCCGCCGCCCCCGCCGGAACTGTAGCGGTAGCTGCGGCGCCCGCCGGCGCCCCCGGGTCCGGCACCGCCGAACCCGTTGAAAGGATCGAAGCCGCCCGCGCCGCTGAAGGCATGGGTTCGCGGCCGGCCGTCGGCATCGATCTCGCCGCGATCGTACTGGCCCCGCTTATCCTTGTCGCCAAGGATCTCGTAGGCCGCACCGACCTCCGCGAACCGCTCCTTGGCGCGCGGGTCTTCGGCATTGTGATCGGGATGGTAGGCCTTGGCCAAGCGACGGTAGGCCGATTTGATTTCGGCCTCGGACGCCGACTTGGACACCCCCAAGACGCTGTAGGGATCTCTCATCGGTCTCTTCGGATCGATAGTGACTGAAACACACGAAGCAAGCCACGGGCCGAATCCCGACCCGCTTGCACTTATCATCAATATAGGGGTTTCGCGCGCCGCTCGCCAGCAACCCGGCTTAGGCCGCTTCGGTCGTCTCCGCCGGCGCGATGCCGTCGACCACCCAGTTTCCGTCCGGGCGCCTACAACCAATGCCGGACATCAGGAACAGCCCGGTCGGCGCGTTCACCGTGGTGACGAAAGACCGGCAGAGCCCATAGTCCGGCGCCGGGATATCGGTGACATCGATCAGCCTGCCGCCGGTGCCCTCGGCCGGATTTTCCCAGAGACGAGACTCGGCCGGAGAGGCGACATCGGTCCCGAGCGCATTGCCGATCGCGATCAGATCGTTGCCGGAAAGCCCGGAGCCCTCCAGCAAGGGATCGCTCAGCGGAGCGTTGGACGCCGTTTCGCTGCTGGAAGCGAACAGCTTCCCGCCCGATCCGAACATGGCGCAGCCGCCGAGCGAGAGGGCACACACCAACACAACGAAGGGTGCCCGATGGCGCAAAAGACGCAGCGCATTATAACGGGCACGATCACCGATCGACACTGGAGCCGTCCTTATGAACGATCACCACACTGTGCCGCCGGAGGAGTTAACGACCGGTGACTTCAGCGATCAGGACGATCCGTTCGCCCTGTTCGGCGCTTGGCTTGCGGACGCGGAGCGCAAGGAGACCAACGATCCGAACGCGATGGCGGTCGCAACCGTCGACCCAGACGGTCTGCCCAATGTTCGCATGGTGCTCCTGAAGGGATACGATCGGGACGGCTTCGTGTTCTACACCAACCATGAGAGCGCCAAGGGCCGCGAGATCCTCGCCGCCGGTAAGGCCGCCCTCTTGTTCCATTGGAAGAGCCTGCGCCGCCAGGTGCGGGTGCGCGGCCTGGTGGAGACGGTGACCGACGCCGAGGCCGACGCCTATTTCCAGTCGCGTCCGCGCGGCAGCCGGATCGGCGCCTGGGCTTCGAAACAATCGGCACCGCTGGAAAGCCGGTTCGCGCTGGAAACGGCGGTCGCCCGCTACACGGCGAAATTCGGAGTGGGGGAGATCCCCCGCCCGCCGCATTGGTCGGGCTTCCGCATCAAGCCTGTTCAAATGGAGTTCTGGCACGACCGCCCGTTCCGCCTGCACGACCGGATCGTGTTCCGGCGCGACAATCCGGAGGCAGTCTGGAGCAAGACCCGGCTCTATCCGTAAACGGAGATCACAACCAGCGCCGCCACCGGAACACCGCCCAGGAGGCAAGCGCGGAGACCACCATCAACATCAGCGAAAACGGAAAGCCGAGCCGCCAATCCAAGGTCGGCATATCGGCAAAGTTCATGCCGTAGCTGGAGGCGATGAGAGTGGGCGGCAGAAACAGCACCGCCATCACCGAAAAGATCTTGGCGATCTGGTTCTGATGCAGGCTGACCAGGCCAAGGGTCGCGTCGAGCAGGAAGTTCGCCTTGGAATCGAGCGCGTCGGCATGCTCGGCCAGCGAGCGCACGTCGCGCAGGACCGTGTCCAGCTTGGTCTGATCCTCCGGCGCAATCCCGGCAACGCCGATATGGTGACCGAGAAACACCGCCATGCGCTCCAGGCTCATCAGGCTGTCCTGGATGCGCAAGGTGAGAATGCCGAGGCTGCCGATCGACTTGATCGCCTCGTGGACGTCCGGATCGCCCCGCCGGTCGCGCACACCGGTTTCAAAAACGGTCCGCGCGATCTCCTCCAGCCGCGAGGCCACCACCTCCTGAATGTCGGCGGTGCGGTCGACGGCGGTATTCAGAAGCTCGAACAGGACCGCACTGCCCGTCAGGCAGTTGGCATGGGCCCGCTGAACCTTGGCGGCGACGATTTCGAAGGTGCGCGGGGATTCGAAGCGTAAGGTGACGAGCCGGTCCTTGCGCAGGATGAAGGTAACCGGCGCGATCGCCGGCTGGCCGTTGTCGACCACCCGCACCAGCGAGGCGGTCATGAACAGCGCCTCCTCGTCCTGGTAGAAGCGGCTGGAGCTCTCGATCTCGTCCATCTGCTGGCGCGTGGGAAGCTGGACGCCGACCATCGCCTCCACCCGGGCGACGTCGGTCTCGGTCGGATCCTTCAGATCCACCCACATGGCGCCGCGCGGCAGCGGCCCCTTCTGATCCTGACCGTCATGCCGCGCGAGCGCGGTCGCTTCCGGTACGAAATAGCTGATCATGCCGAACGTGAGCTCCCGTCGCCCTATGGCCGGCGGGAGTGAACGGCGCCGGTCGCGCCGGGTCAAGCATCAAGCGCCGCCGTCAAAAGAAAAGCGGAACCCGACGGCTCACGCCGGACCCCGCTTTTTTCAACTCGCTGGGTCTCCGCCGCGCCCGACCCCGATGAAATGGCGTATGGGCAGCGGCTGCGCTTGGCTCAAGCGCACAATTTCTGGTGCACGTTCGCGACCGTTTCGGAGCGGCTTGCGCCTGGGTTGTCCTTCTCGACCGGTCCCGCGCGAGACCCGACCGATCGGCACCAGCTCGCAAAGCTCGCGCCCGTGAGCAGGAGCCCTTTCCGTTCGCGTCGTCAACGACCGATCGGGAACGGCTCAGGGCCCAAACGCTTCGGCCCTACCGCTTGGCGGTCGCTTTGATCGGCGCCTGCGGACGGCAGATCGCCGCAGCGGAGACGGCCTGGATGCCGACCGGCTTGTAGTGATCGCTCAGATTGGTCGGCTTGCTTTGGACCGCGTTCGCAGTGCCGTTGTTGTTCGTTGCCATGAGACTGGCCTTCCGTCCCTAATCCGACCCGGCGCCGGCAGTCATTTTGCCCCGCCAAGGTCCTTCGATTGCGCAACGGCCGGTTCCCCCATCGGCTCGGATCGGGAGACCGACCGCTCCCTCGCGACGGCTCACACGGAGCCTCTCAAGGGGGACGCACGACCCCGCGCGTCAGTTCCAGAGGTCGTGCGCAATTACGGCATGATGGAGGACGAATCTTGCGCGGACCATGCCCGCGCTCTCACGATTGATAGCGACCTGTAACAATTCGCGATAAGCGTTAACGCCTGTTTGGAAATTCCCTGGTCGGCACTACGCCGGTTCGGTCGCTTCCAGCGGCGGCAGCGGGCGCGACCGACCGTCCGGCCCGATCGCCACGAAGGTGAATTTCGCCTCCGTCACCTTGTTCGTCGGTTCGTCGTCGCGCGGACGGCGCCAGGCTTCCACGTGAATGGCGAGCGAGGTCCGGCCCGTGTGGACGATTTCGGCATAAAGGCTGACTTCATCGCCCACATGGACCGGCGACAGAAAGGTCAGCGCGTCGACGGAGATGGTGGCGCAACGCCCCCGCGCCCGGCGCGCGGCGACATTGCCGGCGGCCAGATCCATCTGCGACATCAGCCATCCGCCGAAAATGTCCCCGGCCGGATTGGTGTCGGCCGGCATGGCGATGGTTCGGATCGCCGGAGGCCCCTCGGGCGGACGTTCCACCGTCTCTCCCGACACCGTTTTTGCCATCGTCCCCTCCCCGTTCGCGGGCGCTGTCGCTTTCGACTTTGTCAAACTCGAACCATAGCGGCGCAACGTCCCTCGTCCACCCGAAGGATCGAATGGGCGGTGGACAGGTCCGCCCACATGCGCCTTACTCGAAGCAACAACAAGCAAACGACAGAACAACCGTCGTTTCCGGAGGAATGCAGCATGCAGGGCCTGATGCAGGAGTGGCCGCTCCTGTGCCACAAGATCATCGACTATGCCGGGACGATCCACGCCGAGCGGCCTGTGGTCAGCCGTTCCATCGAGGGGCCGATCGTCACCACCACCTACGCCGACATGCGCCGGCGCAGCCTCCAGGTCGCCAAGCGGCTCGAGAAGGCCGGGATCCGCTTCGGCGACCGGGTCGCCACGCTCGCCTGGAACACCGCCCGCCACATGGAGGTCTGGTACGGCATCCTCGGGCTGGGCGCGATCTATCACACCATCAATCCGCGCCTGTTCCGAGACGATCTCGTCTGGCTTCTGAATGATGCGGAGGACCGCATCCTGTTCGTGGACCTGACCTTCGTTCCAATCGTCGAAGAGATCGCAGACCGGCTGGAGACGATCGAAACGGTGGTGATCCTGACCGATGCCGCGTCGATGCCTCAGACCCGGCTCGCGAACGCGGTGCCCTATGAGAGCTTCATCGCCGAGGTCGACGACGACTTTGCCTGGGGGACCTTCGACGAGAATACGGCGGCCGGCCTTTGCTACACCTCCGGCACCACCGGCAAGCCCAAGGGTGTGCTCTACTCCCATCGCTCCAACATGCTGCACGCCTTCTCCATGTCGGCGGTGGACATGCTCGGCATCGGCGCCCGCGACGTGGTCATGCCCGTGGTTCCGATGTTCCACGCCAACGGCTGGTCGCTGGCCTTCTCCGCCCCGCTCAACGGCTCCGCCTTGGTCATGCCCGGCAGCCAGATGGACGGCGGTTCGATCTACGAGCTGCTGACCGAGTTCAAGGTCACCATGACCGCGGCGGTGCCGACGGTCTGGCTGATGCTGCTTCACCATCTCGACGCGCACGGCGGCGCCCTGCCCGACCTCGACCGCGTGCTGATCGGCGGTTCGGCCTGCCCGCGCGCCATGACGGAGGCCTTCCAGGAGCGCTATGGCGTCGACGTCCTGCACGCCTGGGGCATGACGGAGATGAGCCCGCTCGGCACGGTCTGCTCGATCAAACCGGACTGGGACCATCTGACTGGCGCCGACCGGCTCGACCTGCAGCAAAAGCAGGGCTATCCGCCAATCACGGTGGAGATGAAGATCACCGACGACGACGGCAAGCCGCAACCCTGGGACGGCAAGACCTTCGGCCGGCTCAAGGTGCGCGGACCGGCGGTGGCCAAATCCTACTTCAAGGGTGCCGGCGGCGAGATCTTGGATGAGGAAGGCTTTTTCGACACCGGCGACGTCGCCCACATCGACCGCTACGGCTACATGCAGATCACCGATCGTTCCAAGGACGTCATCAAGTCCGGCGGCGAATGGATCTCGTCGATCGAGCTGGAGAATGTCGCCGTCGGCCACCCGGATGTGGCCGAAGCCGCGGTAATCGGCGTGCCCAACGAGAAATGGGGCGAGCGGCCGCTTCTGGTGATCGTGCCGAAACCCGGATCGACGCCGGACAAGGCCGATATCCTGCACCATTTGTCCGTCCGCGTCGCCAAATTCTGGCTGCCCGAGGAGGTGGTGTTCGTGGAGGAGATCCCGCACACGGCGACCGGGAAGATCAAGAAGACGACGCTGCGCGACATGTTCAAGAACCACACCCCGGCGGAGTAGTGCCGGGGCTTGGCCCAGTGCTTGATTTTAGGAGCTCGGCGGCGCCCAGGGTCCGACGAGGCGGTAGGTGGCGTCGAAGGTCACCGCCGGATCGGCCTCGACGGTGCCGCGTTCGACCAGATCCTCCAGATGCGCCAACAGCGACAGCCCAGCCGCCCTGCGCAAGGCGGGATCGAGCGCGACGTAGATCTTGCGCACCATCTCCGGGATCGGCAGCGGCCCGTCGGACAAGGCGCGCACGATCGCTTCTTCCCGCTTCTGGCGGTGGTCCTTGAGCGCCGACACATAGGCCTGCGGATCGTGCACCGCCCCGCCATGCCCAGGCAGATAACGCCGATCCCCGCGCGACAGGAGGCGATCGAGCGAGGCCATGTAGTCGACCATAACGCCATCGGGCGGCGCCACGATCGTCGTGGACCAGATCATCACGTGATCGCCGGAGAAGAGCAGCCCCTCGTCGGGAAGTGCGAACGCCACATGGTTGGCCGTGTGGCCGGGGGTCGCAATCACCTCCACCGTGCGCCCACCGGCCACCAGCCGGTCGCCATGGCCGACGACGATGTCCGGCGTGAACGATCTGTCTCCCGACGAATCGAGGCCGCTCGCCTCCCCCTCGCGAAGGGCCCGGCCGCTGCGATGCGGTCCCTCGCCGACCGTGGGGGCATCGACGAGACGCTGAACCGCCGGCACGGCCCCGGAATGGTCCGCGTGGGTATGCGTGACCAGGATATGGCTCACCGGACGGCCGGCGATGGCCTGCCTCAGCGCCTCCACGTGCTGGTCCAGCGCGGGACCGGGATCGACGATCGCCACCTCGTCGTCGCCGATCAGATAGGTGTTGGTGCCGTGAAAGGTCATCGGGCTCGGATTGTGCGCGGTGACGCGAACGATCCCCGGCGCCACCGTGACGGGGGTCCCGTGTTGCGGGTCGAACTGGCGGTCGTGGGTCAATGCGGCCAACGCGGTGTCCTTTCTGAAGTCGAGCGGCTTGAAGGCGAAACGTCCCTCACCCTATATCGTCGTGGAAACGTCGATTGCCATGCGATGCACGGCTTGCGGCGTGCCCGGTCGGTCGTTATAAGACCGCCCACTGTCGGAGTGTAGCGCAGCCTGGTAGCGCACCTCGTTCGGGACGAGGGGGTCGCAGGTTCAAATCCTGCCACTCCGACCAATACTTAGCCCTACCCCGAAGGGCCGTTAGCACAGGAATTAGCGCAGAAACGGGACACGTGGCCCCGCGCTCTTAGCCCATGCCCCCTCCCCGCTCCACATGGATCGCCACCCTGGGCGACCTCAAAGAATACGACCACCGGCTCTATGGCTTCTGCGCCTGCGGCCGGCAGGGCTATCTCGACCTCGACGCGCTGATCGCGCGATTCGGCCCGGATCGGTCCTATCTCAAGGGTAGCTTTGTGCTGAGGTGCACCGCCTGCGGCGGCGTGGCCGAATCTCACCTGCATCCGCCCCAGCCCTATCAAACGCGATAATTTTTCTGCGCCTCTTGTAATATACAGGCTATGCCTGTATATATCAGTCATCAGCCACGGGGCGGCGCCCCACTCTGCGGAGACAAGCCGATGACCCATTTTTCCGAGATCAAGCAGAAGGCCGCCGCTTATCGGGCCGGACTAGAAGCCATTGATGCCGCGCTTAAGCCGAAAGAACTTGGGCGGCGGAATTCCACGATTATGACAATGCCGAAGGGCACCAGCGAGGCGGCCGAGCGCGAGCACTTTGACTTTGTCATGCGACAGGCGACATGGGCAGCGGCCCGCGCCGGATTGCTGCGCACGGCCCTGCTCGACTTGGCAAGTCGTGTCCATGATCCGATCTCGGAGACCTATATGCTCGACTTTGACGCCACAAAAGCAAAGCTGGCCGTCTACGACGACGCATATGTCTCGACCTTTTTGAGCCGCATCCTGATCAGAATCGATCGGATGTGCAGAAAGGTCGAGACGGCCGAGCCCTCGCTCTCCACGTATGGTGTCTGGCGGGATTTGCAGATCGCCCTTCAGGACCCCTATCTCGCCGTCAAGGTGATCACGTATCCCGAGCGGCAGGCCGAGGAAGACTGCATCGGCTTCTCCTATTGAATGGAAGCTCGTCATGGTCGCGAAAAAGGAAACGGGAATGGACAATACCGAAACGGCCCGGCAAGACCATGCCGCGCGACACACGGGCGAGGACGCGCTGCAGCTCATCCGCGGATGGGTGCTCGGACACGCCGCCCAGCTCCTGCAATGGGAAGCGGAGGCCAAGCGCTACGAAGACATGGCGATCGAGATCATTGCCCGCGGCATGACGGGCGACAGCGCGCCGTGCATCCCGACCTTCGATGGCCGGGGCGGCACCTTTGACCCGGTGTCGGATCAAGAGACCGGATATTACGCCCCACAGACGACGCAAGCCCCGAAAGGGCTATCGGAAGGCGAGCACGCCCGCTTTGCAAAGCAATGGCACGTCAGCCGCTTCCTGCACACGGCCGCCCATCTTCGTCGCGATGCGGAGGCGCCGGGCTGGGCGATCCGGGAAAAGGCGCCCGAATGACCGGCGACGAGCTGCGCGACGCCCGCCGCCGCCTGGGCGAAATGTGGGGGCTCGGCCGACCGCTCCGAATGAGCGAAATGGGGCGCGCGCTCCGGCTCCAGGGGCGCGACCCCGGCGCGACCGTCCGCGATTGGGAGCGAAAAGACGCGATATCCGGCCCGGTGTCCGTCGCCGTCGACCTGATGCTCGCCGGAACCATGCCGCCCGACCCGATCGAGGCCATTGTGCTTTATGAAAGCGGCTCCGCGACATGATCGACCTCTCCGCCCCGCTGCAGGACTGGATGCCGACCGCCTGGTACGGCGGCTATCTCTCCGGCCTGCCGGATCTGTGTGTCGGCCGCTGGCCCGACGCGATCGCCCGCGCGCACGGCCAGCGCTGGAAAGCCTGGATCGTCACCAATGCGACGGAGACAAAGCGACTGACGGCGGCGCTCGCGCAGCCGGTGCCGCGCAAGGGGCCGGCCCTTGATTTTGCGGCGGGACCGGACGCGGCCGTCCGCAAGCCGGTGCGCCAAGCCGACGATTTCGTGGCGCTCTACGCGCCGCCGGCGGAAGGCTGGCCGTGGATCACCTTGGTGAGCCTGACACTGTCGCCGGCCGCCGCCGCCGAGCTCGGGGCCGCCCGCGGGCGCTACACATGGGACGCCGACGACACTGAAGCCGCCGCGCTCGACCGCATCGCTCGGCTGCGGTCCATGACGCCGGGCGCTCCGGTCCACCTTCCCGACCGCTCCGCGGGGCATTGAGGAATGACGCACATGCGATCGCGTGACCTCCTCAAATTGCTGACGCGCATCAGGACCAGCCACCCGCACGCCTCCCTGGTCTATGCGCAGCTGATCATGGCGCTCGAGACCAGAGGCGTGGTGCCGCTCGCCGCCCTTTGCAGCGAATTCGGGCGCGACCCGAACAGCTCCACCGTCAATGGAGCGATCCGCCGCCTGGAGCAGATGGGTGTCGTCGTCGTCGATCGCCCGGGCATGCGCAGTCAGGGCTACACCGTCCGGCTGTCGGACGATCCGCTCACCCACCCCTGAAACGCGAAAACCGCCCGGCCGAAGCCGGGCGGAGTGAGCGAAGCGGATCGAAATACCGGGCAGCCCGATCAACTGCCCCTCGCCCATTTCAGGAAATAGTCCCAGATCAGCACGAGCGTGCCAGCCGCGCCGATCGCTGCAATGCCCCACCCGAAAATCATCTTCTGCGCTTTGCTCATGACGGTGATCGGCTCGAGCATCGATTCCAGCTTCGCGAAGCGCTCTCGCGTCTCGCGCCGAAATTCGCTGAGCTCTTTCCCCTGCCGGTTCCGCTCGACCTCGGCCGCCTCGACCCTGGCACGCTGATAGGAATGGCTGCTTTCCAGCTTCGCGAGCCGATCGGAGATCGTGCCGAGAGAATGCTGCGTGATCGGATCAATCCCGTCTTCCGGCATCACTCCTCCCCACGCAAGATCCGCACGCCATCATCCAGGCGCTCCCATTCCGTCGCCAGCACGTCCAGGCCGGGATCGGGCTGGGCGCGCTCCAGATAGTCCGCGATCGCCCGTAGCCGATCGGGCGGCGTCGGCGCGGGGCAGAGACCGGCGAGCGCCGTCCGATCAGCCGCCGTCCCCGATCCGCTCGCGCAGCCGGCGAGCGACATCGCCAGCGCCGCCGCGATCGCGAGCGTCATTTGCGCGCTGCGCATCTGCAATCTCCTGGATGGTGTGGGACGTCTCGCGCGCGGCGTCGGCCGCGCCCGCCTCGCGCAATGCCTGGGCGGCCCGCCAATCCGAGATCAGCCCCCGAATCAGCGGCGCCAGAAAGCCGGTCAGAAAGGCCGACAGAGCCTCAAGCAGCATCGGGCACGTCCTGGAGCATCGATCCCAAGCGAGCTTCCAGGAGATCGCCCAGGCGATCGGGCGTCAGCTTGAAGTGCCGCACGGCATCGGGCGCATAGTCCTGGACGTAGCGCACCCCCTCCGCGACGACGGCGGAGCGGAGATCAATCGACGTGCGATCCGCCGCCTTGTCGACGGAGGCCAGGCCGCGCATCACACCATTCATAAGCGCCGATTGCAGCGCCTCGCGATGCTTCGCCTCGATCGACAGGCCGAACATTTTATTGACCCGCATCGACAGCCAGCCAAGCGCGGCCGCCACCAGGATGCCGGCGACCTCGACGACGTAAGGCCGCAGGATCTCCCAGAAGCCGGCGACCGGGACGCTCGTGTCCTGGGCGAAGGCCGGGCCGGCGAGCGTGCAAGCGGCGAGGATCAGGCAAAGAAGAAGGCGCATCGGGTCTCTCCAATGAAAAAGCCGCCTCGCGGGCGGCATCGGGGGATGAAAATGAGGGAGGGGATCAGTCGCCGCCGGAGCGGCTTCACGCCGCCTTGGCGATGATCAGCGCTTCCTCGACGTCGTCGCGAATCCGCTCCAGAAGCGTCGTGAGGGCAGCCGCCCCCTCGCCGGCCGACGGCACCTTGGCAAGCGCGGCCTCGAGCGCGGCCATGGTCTCGTCGCCGGCCCAGCCATCGGTCGTGATGCCGGCGGCGCGCTGGAAATCGCGCACGGCCGCCTCCGTCGACGGGCCGAAATCGCCGTCGATCCGGCCGGTGTAGAAGCCGAGCGTCGCGAGATCGTCCTGTAGCGCCCGCACCTGAGCACCGGCGGCGCCCCGGCCGAGCGCGACCGTGCTCGCCTCGATCGCGGCGTTGTCGTTGGCCGACTGATCCGGGTCCCAGGGGGTGTCGCGGATGCCCTGCCACCGCGCGAACGCGCTCGCGAGCTTCAGGTGATAGCGGTTCTTGGCGTAGCCGGCGCCGTTGTAGCCACGGGCAAAGCCGCTCCAGTCGTGGCGGCGCAGCTCGTCGTCGAGCCCCGCCGACCGGATGAAATCCACCATGGCGGCAAGGTGCGCGTCCTCGTCGGCCATGAAGGCGCGCACCATCGCCTCGGGGCTGTCGTAGCCGGCGAGTGCGTGATTGAAGCCCATCACCTGGCCGAGCCCCCAGGAGGCGCTGCGCAGCGCCGCCCGGGCGTTGATCGTCATCGCCGCCCTGAGGCGCGGATAGCTGTCTTTCGGATAGGGCTGCGCGCCCCATTTGGAATAGGCGAGCCCCTGGCGCACGGCTTCCTTGCGCTCCGCCCCGGAAAGCTCGCGGTAGAAAATATGCGGCTCGAACAGCATTTTCGGCCGGCCGGCACTGTCGAAGCCGCGGCCGTTGCCGGTCTCAACGTCGATGACCGCGTGAATCTCGTCCTCACCGACGCCGATTTCGGCGCCGATGCGGGGCAAATCGATATCCTCGAGGCGCTTGGCCGCGCCCCGGAAATCTCCCAGGTCGATCATCAGGATCTCCGATGTCAGGAATCAAAAGCCCGGCAGAAGCGCCGGGCGAAAAAGTGGGAACCGGTTTTTCGAGGCATCCGGCGCGACAGGAAGGATCGGCCGGGCGAAAAGCGGGCGTCTGGGCGGATCAGAGCGGATCTGGGTCGATCAGGGATAGACCGAGCGCACCCTCGACGGCCGCCATCGCCTCATCGGTATCGTCATGGACAATCGCCACGATATGCGCGGGATCGGCCGGTGTTGGCTCGTCGTAGACGCGTAGCAGCGCTTGTGCCCGCAGCGCCGCATTCAGATCTGCCTCGAAAGGGTTGGGCAGGAGTGTGAGGTCACTTTCCGCAATCTCCCGGAATCCGGCCGTGACCAGAAATGTCGGCCGAGCGTACCGGACGCCGCTGCCATCTTGATAAATGACGTCGTCGAATACCTGATCGTCGTACGCCGTCCGGCCGACCAGGAGACCGAGCTGGGCGCCAGCCGCTGCCAGTGACGCGGGGCAGGCAATCGTCACGCGATGCGTGTATGCGCTGATCATGACGGCAGCCTGTAGAGATCGGTGATCTGATCACGCTCGGCGGGGGTAAGGGCGCGGTCGATCATAAAGCCCTTGGTCAGGAAAAGGGATTTTGGGCCATATGTATTAAGATTGGCCCCCAAACGGGTCATGGTAGACCCTACAGGGTTGTCCCATTGCCAGATGACCGATGATCCCGCTTTGAGAGCGTTCCGAAAACCGTCCCGAGATAGTCCAGATAACGGTATTGCAGCACCATCTATCCAGCAAGCTTCTGGGGTGCCTGCACTACCGGTCGCAAGGTTAGTATTGCCATCACCTAATATAGCTATCATTTGATATTGCGTGCTACTTGTGGGGCTAGAAAGGCCCAACGTAACATTGGGCACATCCGCCGGATCGTAGGCAAATGCCATCGTCGTGGTGCCGGACGGCATAGCTTGCGGGAATGTGACAAAATCGTCGTCATCCCACACCGCACGAGGCCGCCCAGCGCTGTCGAGGCCGAGTGTCGGGCGATACGCGCTGACCGTCTGAGTGGCGTGATTGCCGGGGAGGCGACGGACGGAAATGTCACTGATGGTCCCCGTCCACCCGCTCCCCTCCGCCCTGAAAAAAAGGCCGACGGATGCACCATCGTCAGCATAGAGCACTGCCCGAAACGTTCCCGAGATCTCAGGGATAGCGCCGATGATTTTGCCGTTAAATCGGAAGGTAAGATTCCCACCGCTCTCACGCTCTACAGAGAAAGTCACTAAGTAATACCCAGGCGGATATGTGTCAGTCCGGGCGAAAGTCGTAAAAGCTGGCGCGGCAGCTTGGATTTCTCCGTCCGAAACGGTGGCACCATTTAAGATAAATGCCCCATCATTTACCAGCTCCGGCCCCAGCCCTGTAAATCGCCCGTCACGCCACCCCGCCCCGCGCGACAGGTCGAGCCAGAAAGCGGATGGATCGCCGGTGCCGGCCGGTATCGTCGCGGTGTAATCCTGAAAAGACGTCACCCACTCGTGGTCATAGGTGAGGCCGGCCTCCCCCGCCGCGAAGAATGGGACGAGGGGATACGGCCTCGCATCCCCCGCCCCCAATCCAAACGGATTGAGCGTGAACGGATTGAGCACGCCGGTCATTTTACTGCGCCAGCACGCGCACGGCGTTTTCCGCCGCCAGGAGCGACCGCGCCCAGAGCGCCTTTTCGAAGCTGCGCGGCAGACCGGGCATGTGCGGATATTCCAGCACCAGGAAGGCCATGTCGCCGATCTCCGGCTCGGTGTCCGCCGTCTTGATCGCGACGGCCTGACTCGTCGCCATCTGGATCACGACATCGGCGGCGCCGCTGGTCAGCGGCGTCCACGCCCCATCGGTCAGCTCCACATAGGTCCATGTCTCGGCCATCAGGGCCTCCTTAGATTTTTTCGCTCGCGCCAGCTCGCGTTGCACGCCGCTGCGCGGGCGCGACCGACGATCAATCGGCGTAGACTTCCGGCCGGAAATTCGGCCGCTCGATTTCGGGCACCGAGAATTCCCCGTCCTGATAGGACATCCCGCACTGGACATCCGCCCCGGAAGGCACTTCGACGAAGTGAAATTTCGGATGAAAAATCGTAACGCCGGGAATTTGCATGTCATCCAACTGGACGATTTCCATGACGTATCCGTCAGGCGATATGCGCGCCCAAGTCTTCATGGGGACAACCTCTCTCTAATACAGGACATAAAGGGCACCATCTTGGCCGCGACCGCCATCCTGCGCCGTGGCTGCGGCCCAAATGCCGCCGCCGCCGGACCCGGGAGCGAGCCCA
This sequence comes from Amorphus sp. 3PC139-8, assembly GCF_040750475.1. Taxonomy (NCBI): domain Bacteria; kingdom Pseudomonadati; phylum Pseudomonadota; class Alphaproteobacteria; order Hyphomicrobiales; family Amorphaceae; genus Amorphus; species Amorphus sp. 3PC139-8. The sequence continues at coordinate 29,126 of NZ_JABJVY010000011.1, forward strand.
TTGACGGCCGGATCGGTCGAGGTCGCCGTCCGACCCCCGCCCCCAAAAAATGACGCGCCGCCATATCCGCCCGGCGTAAGCGACGACTGATTATTGCCGTCACCGCCAGGGGAGCCGTAGAGATTGAGCTGGCCGCCAGCACCGAGCCCAGGGGCGCCCCCGGCAGACGATGCGCTGCCCACTCGACCGCCGGACCCGCCTGTCGCCGACAGCCACGGCCCGAATGAGGTCGTGCCGCCGCCGAAGGCGACCCATCCATCGACGCCCTCACCACCGATGCCACCCTCGCCGACGATGACGGTGATGTCGGCGCCCGGTGTGACGTCGATCCAGCCCTCGGTGTAGCCCCCGGAGCCACCGCCGCCGCCAGCCGCATTCAGCCCGGGCGCACTCCCGGCGCCGCCAGCGCCGCCGCCCACAAGCTTCGGGAAGACCCTCGTCGTGTCGTCGGGGACTGTGAACGTGTAGCTTCCGCCCACGGTGTAGCTCTGGATTCGCGTCTGCACGCCGGGCACGCGCGCCCAGGCCGTGCCCGTGAAATAAAGCGGGGTATACGCGCCGCTATCGACGAAGGTCGCCAGCTCGCCGGCGCGAGGCGGGACGAAGACCCATGCCTCGTCCAGATAGAGCGCGATCGCATGATCGTGGCCCGCCCAGGCGCCCGATCCGCTTGGCTTCACGATGTAAATATCGCCCTCGGTCGGAGACCCAGGCGGAGACGATTGCCACCCCTTGACCGGGATATTGGCGAGGCGCAGCACCGATTGCGCGAGCTGACTGAGATCGGTGTGCGACGGCACCAGGCCTGCAGCCCGCTCGATCGCGACCAGCTCTTTCATGGGATGCGCGAAGGCTTCCGCCGGCGGATAGACGCCGGTCTGCCCGGTGTCCGGATTGGCGTTGATCCAGTCGGCCTCGCGCGCCGTGCCGTACCCTTTGACCGCCTTGGTCGCGGTGTCGAACCCGCCGACAATGTCCATCAGCTAGACTCCGGTGTAGGAAAAAATGAGCGTGGTGTGGGCGGGCTTGGCGCGCTGCAGCACGCACTCCAGATCCGCCGCCCGGGCGATCCGGCAGAGCGGATCCTGCCCGCAGGCGGACAACCCGACCTCGAACCAGGTGAGACGGGGACCGGGGACCGTGACGGTCCAGGTGTAGCGATTGAGCGGCGCGCCGACCTCCCAATAGGGATCGCCGCACGCCGACCGCCCGCATTCGAAAGGCGAGAATTCCGTGATCTCGATCGCGTAGCCGAGGGAGGCCGCCAGCGCCGTCATGTAGGCGCGGCTTTGCCCGCCGCGCGCGGCGAATTTCGCCTCCACAGCCTGTTGCCGCTCGCGCAGCGACAGCGACGCGGTCGGAAAGCACGGGTCCGGCAATCCGGCGGTCGCTTCCCATTCCGGCAGGAGCTCTATCGCCGTGCCGGGATAGGACTCCCGCTCCAACAGGTCGGCGTCCCGCCGCGCCACCCACGCCCAGATGGCGGCATAGGCGGCCACGAGATCGGCCATCGCCGACCGCTCGGCGAGCGGCCACGCCCAGCCGCGCGGCAACAGCTGGCTCAGCGCGGCGGCAAACGCCGCCTCGCCCCATCGAACAAATCGCTTCATGATGTTAGGTCTGTCGGCCTTTGTTGGAGACCTCCAACCAGCGCGCGACCGCGCGCCGGCCGGTCAGGCCGCGCCCGCGCAGCCGTGAGCGAAGCGAACTGGCGTGAGCGAAAATCACGAGTACGTCACATCGCCCAGCACGGCGATTTCGCCGGCCGCGCAGGTCGTATCCGCCAAGCCCGGAATGGTGTGGTGGCGCTCGCCCACCGCCGCCGACACCGCCTCGGAAATCCACGCCCCCCAGAAGGTGCCGCCGGGCACCGCCTTGGCGCGAAACGCGGCGGCGAGATTGGCGGCGATCTCGGCGCGCACCTCCGGCGTGTCGCTCTCCAGGTCCGAAATCTCCACGTCGACCGCCTTGGCCGCCGGCGCCTCGACGAACAGGTCGCGCACCGTCACCGGCCGAACGGTGTCGATATAAGCTTTCACCAGCGCGAGGTCGGCCGTCGTCGGAATGCCCGACTGATTCGCGCGCAGATCGTCCATCATGATGCGCACGGTCTCGGTGCCCACACCGAGCTGTTGCCCCGCCGACCAGGCCCGCGTGACATTCGACGACGCCTCTTTCGCCCATTGCACGTAGTCGGCAGCGTTGCCGCCGTGGGGCGGTTCCTGGATCCGCGCGATCATCCGGCCCTTGGCCGCGGCATCGCGCTCGGCTTCCGCGCCGCCGGCAAAGCCGGGCGCAGCCACCACCGCCCGCGCGTCGACACCCTCCGGCACCGAGACGAACGACAGCCCCACGCCCGCCTCGTGATTGCCGGCCGTGCCGGTCGCGCCGGCGGCGGCGGGCAGCGACAGGGTGCCCGCTCCGCCGATCGTCCCGCCCGTGGTCACCACCACCTCGAGGCTGGTCTCGCCGATGACGGTCAGCGCCGTCCCGGTGTCCACGCTCGACCCAGTGGCCCCGGTGACCGTGATGGTCCCGGTCGCGGCGGCGGCCGGAATGCGCGGCACGGCCAGCCAAAGATCGAGCCAGCGCTGCAGCGGCGCGCCCTCGGCCGTGAGGGGGATCACCATCCGGGCGACCCAGCCCTGATAGCGGAAATGCAAGTGCGCCAGGCCCGCCACGCCGTCCGCCAGCGCCCGCGTCATGGATTTGGGCAAAAGCAGCGTGGCGGCTTCGGACGCGCCGCGCACCCGGTCGCGCACGACCGTCCGGAGCTCGGGAAGCGCTGGAATGTCAAAGGCCATGAATTTCACTCCGCTCATTCCCGCGAAAGCGGGAATCCATGGTGAGTCAGACGCTTTCCGAGGCTAAGGCCCTACGCAAAATCACTCCAAAGCGGCGCGAAGTGCGCGACGACGGCGGACCCGTCCCGCTGATAGGCGACGATGCGCGCGACCAGCACGCCGTCGGCACCCCGGAGCTGGGCGATGTCGATCGTCTCCAGGCCGCTCGCCAAATCGCGCCAGAGACAAGCGACATCGAAGCGCGCGACGGCGGCGACGGCCGGATCGGCCATCCACGCGATTGCCTCGCGCACATAGGTCTCGGCCCGCGTCCGCGTCGCCGGCACCCGCTTTTCGCGGGAAAGCAGCCACAGCCGAGAGCCGATCATCGCCGCGCCCGGTCCCCAGATTTCTTCGGCGTCCTGATCCGCCCACCATCCGCGCCGGTCGGTGCTGCCGTCCGGAATGACGTCGTCGGCCTCGGCCAGACGGTCGGTAAAGAGCGAAATCACAAGCGCGGTCACCAGATCGTGGCCGGTCTCATAGAGCCCGGTCGCGGGATCGATGACGACGTCCGCGCGCGCCTCGCCCGCAGACCACGCCACGCGGATGTCAGGCATCTATTTCCTCCCTGTCGGGTTTCCCGCTCCACGCCTCTTGCGAGATCGCCCCACCAGCGCGCGACTGCGCGCCGGCCGGTCAGGCCGCGCCCGCGCAGCCGTGAGCGCAGCGAACTGGCGTGAGCGAAATTAAATCACCCCCCAGATCACGTTGGACGGTCCGGCTTCGGTCATCATCCGCAACGGCGCGGGCGCCTCGCCCATGTCGATCCGACCGTCGGAGACCTTGAAAACCGTCCCTTTGACGTCGATCAGCACCGATTGCTCCGACTGGACGGTGACCGGCAGCGGCGACAGGATCTCCACCCGCGCCGCCGCAAGCCGGATCACCTGGCCCTGGCCATCGTAAAGCGCGACCTCGCCCGCCGCCCCGCCGACGGGACGCACCCCGCGCTGCCCGACGCCGAGCACCATCGGATGCGAGCGCTCGGACCCGACAAAGCCGACGACGAGCTCCGATCCGGCCGGCGGATGCGTCGTCAGACCATAGCCCTCGATCCGCTCGACGCCGGACAGCCGCTCGCCGGAGAGCAGCCGCACCTGCATTTCCTGCATGTGCGGCCCGTCGTCGGTGCGCACCAGCGTGCCCCGCGCGAATGCGTTCAACACCCTCGGGCCAAGAGGTCCACGATGCATTGCTTGTCTCCCGGTCGGGGCCTTACGGCCCTTCTCGCCTCTTGCGAGATCGCCCCACCAGCGCGCGACTGCGCGCCGGCCGGTCAGGCCGCGCCCGCGCAGCCGTGAGCGCAGCGAACTGGCGTGAGCGAGATAGAATTTTACTTCGCCAATTCCGCCGGCTTGCTCTCAGACCAAATCCGATCGGGCTCGAAGCCGTCCGGTGCGATCCCCGGCACCGCGCGGCCGCGCTTCGCCGCCGTGCCGCTGGCCCCCGTAGCCGCATCCCCGCTTTCGGAGGCGGCTGCCGCCGGCTTGGTCGCGTCCAGGGCCTCCGGCGGCACCAGCGACAGGGCGACCAGCTCGCCGTTTTGATCGTCGAGCGTCCAACGCACGTCGCGCACCACCATCTCCCGGTCGATCGCCAGTGTCGGCGAGGTCGCGTCGACCCGGTCGCCGGCGTCCCAAAGCAATCCGTCGTCGCGCCGCCAGCCCTGGAGCGTGACGTCCATTTCCACCGATTCCGCCGCCCGCACCGTCGCCTCCCAATCGGCGCGCAGCCGGGCGCCGGCGCGGTCGAGCGGCTCCTCCGCCACGATCACCAGCGGGCGATAGGCGCCGACATTGACGTCGGGCACCCGCGCCTCGATCTCGCTCGTCTCGGCGCCGGAGACCCCGTCGCGCCCCGGCCGCTGCGCCTTGACCACGATTTCGGAGTGCCGCGCCTGGCTGCGATCGATCGACGAGCCGGCCTTGATGTGCACGCCCTCGACGATCTGCGCTTTCGGCCGATCGGAAATCCCCCGATCGCAGACCACCCGCCCGTCGGCGGCTTCATGCACCCATCGTCCGCGCTGGCGCGACAGACGCTCGATCAGCTCCCACGCGCTTTCGCCCGGCAGCGCGACCACGGACGGAAACGCCGGCCCCGGATCGCCCACGAAGTCGAGCGCCAGGCCGAAGGGCGAGAGCACCGTGGCGATCACCTGATCCAGGGTCCGGCCCCTGAGCTGCCCCCCATCGGGCAGGATGACGGAGGAATCGATCGCACCCGCCATCGATCCCCGTCCCCGCGCGGTGACCTGGTGCGTCTCGGCATCGAATGCCCGCGCGACCTCGTCGATCTTGCCGGTGATCGCCACCAGGTCGGACAGCACCAGCTCCGCGTCGACGCCCGAGCGCAGAACGCGGTTGGAAAAGGCCGCCGGCACGCGCGCCGCTTCCGTCACCTCGAGGGTGAATTGCGCGGTCGCATCCCGCACCGAGCGCGACGCCTCGAAGCGAATCCAGTCGCCAAATTCGAAATCCGCGATGCGGATGATAAGGGTCATCTAGCGATTGTCCTCACGGCGCACGGGCCTTCGGCCCTGCATCCGGACAGGGCGCGCCATATCCTCACGCCCCGGTCCGGGCTGCGCCCGTCCGCGCCGCTTGGGGCGCGACGGCCGGCAAGAGCCGAGGAGCGGCAACGCCGCGACCGGGATTGCGAATCGGCCGCCCCCGCGGAGCCGTGCGCGCAGCGCACTGGCGTGAGCGAGTTAAGCCGACGGACACACTCATGCGCTCAAAACACTTAGCTCATTCGGCATAAACGCCGGGTGGACCACGCCATTTTCCGTGGCGATTTCCTCCGCCCGGCCGGCGTCCTGATAGACCAGATGGGCGACCGCGAGCGACGGCAGATTGGCCGAGAGCCGCAGGGCCCGCCGCCTGGGCAGCACCCGCAGCGTCCCGGCCAGATAGGTGGTGATCGCCGCCTGCAGACCAATCATCGCGCGCCAGTGCGCACCGTCGTCGACATCGGCAATCGCATCCTCGACCGCCGCGAAGCGGTCCGAGATCCGCGCCATCAGCGCCTCGCCCTCGTCGACGGAGCGCAGCGGCTCGCCCGGCACCGCGGCGCCGAGCGTGGCGAGCAGGGCGCAGACGGCCACGGTGCGCGCAGCGACCGCGCCACCGCCCGCCGCCGTGACGGCCGAAAGGCGGTCAAGGGCGAGCTCCGCAGCGCTGACGTCGAGCCCGTCGGCGGAGAGCGCGGCCGAGATCGCCGCCCAGCGGGTGCCGAGCGTCGCCCCGGCGACCACGGTCTCGGCCTCGGCCAGGAGAGCCGCGCAGAGCGGCCGCGCGGTCCCGTCGGAGGGCGAGAGCGCCGCCACCACGGCGGCCGTCGCGCGCACCGTCTCCTCTTGCTCGGTGGCAAGATAGGTCATTCAGATCCTCGAAAACTGTCAGCCATCGCTTGACACATTAAGTGTCAGGCGATACCTTACACACATGATCAGGAGCATCCGACATAAAGCGCTCGCCGCCTACTGGACCAAGGGCCGGACAAAGGGCCTGAACGCGCAATGGATCTCTCGGATCAGCCGCATTCTGCGCGCCCTCGACGTCGCCAGGGAGCCGCGCGACATGGACCTGCCCGGCTACTATTTTCATGGCCTGACCGGGCGGGATGATGGTCGCTACTCGGTGCGCGTCACCGCCAACTTTCGGATCACGTTCGCCTTCGAGGGCGAGGACGCGATCGAAATCGATTTGGAGGATTATCACTGATGGATAGACACCACTCCATTCCGCCGATGCACCCCGGCGAGCTGCTTCGGGAAGACGTCCTGCCCGCCCTGGATGTATCCAAGGCGGAGCTGGCGCGGACCCTCGGCATCTCCCGTCAGACGCTTTACGACCTCATCAACGAACGCCAGCCCGTGACCGCCGAAATGGCCGTCCGGCTGGGCAAGGCCCTTGGCAGCAGTCCCCGCTTTTGGCTCGACTTGCAGCGCGCTTTCGATCTCGCCGCCGCCGAGCGCTCGGTCGACGTCTCCCGCATTCCCCGGATCGCCGCCGTAAAAGATCCGGATGTCATCGATCGCCCAAGAGGATGACGGACTCGCGGGCATCCGTCACCGCAGACGTCAGACCAGCCGCCGGATTGGCCCGCGCCGTGGGACCCGGCGCGCCGCCCACCTCGACCCCTTCGAAATCGATCGTGCCGTAACCGCCGTCGACGCGCGTGGTGCGCGTGACGATATTGACGCAATGGACCATCCAGGCGCCCTGTTGCGGCAGCACCAGGAGCCCGCCTCCCGGCGCCTCGCAGATCAGCCGGAGCGCCGCCAATTGGACGTCATAGTCCGCGCCGATCGTGTAGCCGCGCACGTAGAAGCGGCGGGCACGGCGACCGAATTCCTCCGTCGACGGCATGTCGCGGCCCGGATATTCGTGCACCGCGACGCGCTTGCCGCCTTCAGACTCGTCGTCGTCGACATGAAACGGCACCCCCCGAAAGGATGCCGGCAAGAGCCGATCCCGCCAACTCATGATCGCCCCCCCCACCAGTGCGCGACCGCGCGACGAAGAAGACCGCCAGCAAAGGCCGACCGGCCGCCGCGCCTCAAGCGGCGCGGAGTGGCGCAAGTGGCGCGGAGCGCGGAGCGCGACGGGGACCAATAAGTGCCACGACCGGGACGCGAAGAAATGGCGCGCCCCGTCCGGAGGCAGGGCCGAAGGCCCGAACGCCGTGAGGACAACAGAGCGCAACTCATCCCTTCCCTCGCGGCATGCTCCGCCCGGTATCCAGCCGCACGTCGTCGAAGACATGCCCGCTCGGCTCCGAATAGGCGAGGCTCGCGCCGCGCGGCGCGCCCCGGATCGCGATTTCCAGGCGCGACACCCCGACCCGTTCGTCGCGCCGGGGCGCGGGCGCGGAGAGCTCCGCGCGGAGCGAGGCGATTTCGGCGCGCAACGCGCCGATGTCCGGCGCGGTGCCCGTCCGCGCGCCGGCCGGCATGGCCAGGCCGCCGTGCACGGCGGCCGCCACCCCGGCGGCCGCAAGCCCCGCCGCCGCCGGGTTCATGCCGCCGGCAAGCTGGCGCACGATCTCGCCGCCCATTTTCGGCAGATTCTTGAGCGGGCCGAGCTTCGCCGGCGACTGCGGAAAATGATCGGCGACCGCAGTTGCCGCGTCGCTCGCCGCCCCTTTGGCCTCCGGAAGGCCGGCCCGGATGCCGGCGGCGAGCTGGCGCATGCTCGCCAGGCCGGAGGCGTAGAAATCCTGGCCCGCGAACAGGTTGGAGATCGCCCGCACGGTCTGGGCAATCGAGGCTTGCGCCTCGGCCCCGCCGGCGGCCACGCCATCGGCGAGCCCCTGCCCGCCCTTATCGCCGGCTTCGGTCAGTGCGGACTGCAGCTCGTCGGCATCCCGCTTCACGCCATGGCGAAAGGCCTTGCGGTCGGCCGCGCTCGGATAGGAGCGGCTTGCTGCAGGCGCATCGGAGCGAGAGACGGGCGAGACCTGTCGCGCCGCCTTTACGTAGTCGAAAAAGACGGAGCGAAGATCATCGCCCAAGTTGTTCAGAAAGCTGTTGACCGGGCCGAACACAGAATCGTTCGCCCACTCGTTCATGGTCTCGCTGTTGGTCCTGGCGCGCTCTACCTTTTTTTCCGTCGGCATCCGCAGCTCGTTGGCCACCAGCGAGCCGACGTTAAGCACGGTGAAGGCCATTCGGCCAAAGCCGATCCCATAGCCTCCGGCCTTCGGCGCAGGCGAGGCACCGCCCGCGACGACACCCGTCCCCGACCCTGCGGCGGGCACGGACGCGGGCGCTGGAACACCGGCCGCAGCCTTTGCCGCCCCAGCATAGGTGCGCAGCCCCCCTGCCGCCCTTTTGCTAAGGCTGATGATGTCCCGCATCGAACCGACCAAACCGGCCGCGCCAAATCCGATCATCGCCCAATCGAGCGCCGACAAGTTCTTCATGTTTTCGACGAACTCGCCAAACGAATTCGATCCCGACACCACATCGTAGAGCTTGGCCGCAGCGGTCGCGATCGCCGCCAGCCGTCCGATCCGCGTCGCAAGCAGCGCCACACCGAGCCGGCCAACGGCGACGGCAAGGCCCGCAAGCCCTGCGATCGCGCCGGCGAACGGTGCCGCCGCCAGCGCGCCGAGCGATCCCAGGATCAGATTTTCCGGCCCGCCGACGAAGCCCGACAGGCTTTGCGCCAGATCGCGACCCGCCCGGGCGACGGCGGTGAACGTGCGGCCGACGCGGGACCAATTCACTCGGTCGAACAGGTCGACCATGGTATCGAGACCACCGAGCAAGCGACCCGAAACGACTTCCTTGTTGGTCGCCACCCATTCTTTCAGCGAGGTGATCATGGGCGTGATCTGCGGCAGAAGCTCCTTGCCGATGGTGACCTTGAGCCCCTTGAGGGCGTAGCTCGTCCGAAAAAGCTCGTCGTTGAAGGCTTCGGCCGCGGCCGCGTCTTCGTCGCTGACCACGCCCCCGAGATTGCGGCCCTCCTTGATATAGTTCCGGATCGCCTCGCCCGACTCCTGGGCAAACCGCACCAGGTTCTGCCCTGAGCGCGAAAAGGCGGCAGCCGCAAACGCATTGCGCTCCGCCGCCGGAAGGTCCCGCATTGCGGAAATCAGAAGCTCGAAGGCCTCCGCCCCGCTCGTCGTATTCTTCAACTGCTCCAGAAGTGCCGGGTTGGTCTTCTTGAGATAGGTGTTGAGCGACCCCGTTCCGGCCTTCAGTTCGCCGATCCGCTTCGTCATTGCCTGGACCGAGGCGTCGATCGTCTCGCCGGACACCCCGATCAGCTCACCGGTGTAATGCAGATCGCGGAGCTGTTGCACCGTGAAGCCGACCTGGCGGCCGAGCTTGGCGAGCCCGTCCATTTCGTTGGCGAATGACCGCATGGACGCCGCAGCACCTGCAAATGACAGAGCGGCGGCGATGCCCGACAGGGCGCCGAGCGACCGCACCAGGCCCGCGCTCGCACCCATCAGCGGACGCGCGGCACGGCCGACCCCGCGCATCTCGCGCGCCATGCGCGAAAGGCCCGTGTTCCGGGCCATGGCCTGCATGTTCCGACCGATCGACCGGAACGTGCGGGTCGCGCGATCGTCGGCTCTGACGACGATCTTTGCTTCGCGGGTGGTGTCAGCCACGATTGCGCCTCTTGGCGATGCGGTGGGCTTGCTGCAGCTCGATCACGAGCCGGGACACCGGCATCGCCAGATAGCGATCCGTGTTCCGGTCCCAGAAATCAGCGAGGTCAAAGGCGAGATCGATCAAGTCTTGCGGATCGACTACGTCTCGCCCGTCCCGAAAAAACCGTTCACCAGGTTCTGCAGCGCCATGTAATCGGACAGCGCCATTCGCTCGAGCGACGACGGCGGGACGCCGCACACCCGGGCCATCAGCCTGTGCATAACCTTCTGATCGAAGCGGAACGCGCCCTCTTCCGCTAGCACGACGATGGGATTGCCGCAGGCCAGGATATCGGTCGGCTCCAGCTCGCGGAGCGTGAGCCGCTTCACCTCCTCGCCATGAGCTTGGATCGGCTTGGAGAGCGGAAGCGTGAGTCCGTCGTCATCGCTCGCGTCGGATGCGGTCAGCGCCGCTTCGGATGCCTTCGCCGCGCTCATTTGATCTGCTCCCCGCTCATCCCCTCGAATCGGCCGGTGATCTCCGCATCGTCCGCGTTGATCTCGCCGTCGCCGGCGAACCACGCCGAGCGCAGCATGTAGGCGGTGTTGTTGGCGAGCTCGACGGTGACGGTCACGTCGTCATGGTCGTGCAGCGTGTCGATCGAAAATCCCGGCTGCGTCGTGAAGGTGCCTTCGATGTAGGGGACTTTCGGCGTTTCCTTGAAGCCGTGCGTCCCGTCGAGACCAGCAACGCCCTCGCGCTGTGTCGGCGTGACGTTGACCGTAAAGGACCCTTTCGCGAGATATTGGGTCCCGTCCACCTTGATGTACAAGGTGCCGGAAAGAAGGTTGCTCATGTCGGTTCTCCAGAGCGAGCGTCGCCGTGGCCGCGATCAGGCGCGGCCCGGCAGGCGCACAAGGAAGCGAGTAGGAAGGCCCGGCCGATCAGGCCCCGACGTCGTTCGCGTACTGCAGGCGGAACTGCGCCAGCGTGGCGAAAAGACGGAGCTGATTGACCAGATCCGGCGGATAGAGCGCGTCGAGCCGGTTCGGCTCGGTCACGCTGCGCTCGACCACCAGGTTCGCCTTGAAGGACCGCATGTTTTCCACCTGCCCTTGCAGCTCCAGCTCGGCATAGCGGGCCACGATCTCGCCGGCGGCGACCGACGGCGTCACGATCTTCTGGCCGGCGCCGAACTTGGTGCCGTCGTCGGCGAGCTTGTGGCGCGGGTATTTGCTGGTGACCGCCGAGCGCAGGTCGCGCAGCACATAGGCAAGCGTCGCCAGCGTCGTGGTGTCCAGATAGGCGGTGTCGGCCTGGTCGTAGGCGTTTTTCTGGTAGGTCGAAATCGCCCGCTCGATCTGGACCGTCCCGTCCGACATCACCTTGCTGGTGGCGATCCCGTCATAAAGTAGCGTGTTGCGTTCCGTCCCACTGAAGCGGTTTTCCCGCGGCTCCGCCATGATGCCCAGAAGTGGCAGCGTCTGGAGCGGGCGCGCCGGATCGTTGCCGTAGCCCTTGGCCGCCTGGGCGGCATAGGCGGCGGCGATCTCCCACGGCGGCGACGGCCGCGCGGCGGGATAGCCGAGTACCGAAATTGCCGCATCGTTGCGGGCATTGCCGAAGGTGGTGAGCTCGCCCTGTGTGCCGCGCTTGGCCGACCAGACGTGACCGTAGAGCTGGCGCAGCCAGCCCCAGCGTCCGGCATCGCCAAAGCCGAATTCCGCATCGATCGCGTTGAGCGACGTGGTATCGGTGTAGGGAAAGGCGACGTGCTCGTAAGGCTCGTCGCCGAGCGCGGCGATCGAATTGGCCAGATCCGGCGCCGAGGTGCCGCCCGTCATGGCCGTGATGGTCACGCCGATGCCCGCCGGCAGCGCCTCGCCGGCAAGGTCGCCGCCGAGATTGACGCCGACATGGATGTCGTTGCCCGTCTCGCCCTTCCACTTGGCCGTCAGCGTGACCGTGCCATCGGTGTTGGACGCAGCCACCGGCAGGTCGGCCGCCGCCGTCACCGCAGCCTCGACCGCGTCGCCAACTTCCGTCGCCGTATCTTCGTCGGCGACCGCGATCTGCAGCCGCTGGCCGGCGATGTAGAGCGAGAGCGTGCCGGCCGCCGAGGCGGGACCGGAAAATTCCAGCGTGCCCGACGCTTTCTGGCCGCCGGACGGCTCGGTCTGCGGCAGGCAAATGAGCTCCGACGAGACATTGTTCGCCAGGAACGTTTTGACCATGCGCGTAAGCATGGAGCCCGCGCCGAAGGCCGCCTTGGCCGCAGCGGTCGAGGAGATCGGAATCGGCACGTCGGCCGTCGCCGTGCCGGCCGACAGCATCACGCCGAAAAGCAGCGCCGGCTGGTCGATCGTGCCCCGGCCGGCCTGGCTGGGATCGATCTCGGCGTAAAACAGCGGCACCCGCCAGCCGGCGGGAATGCTGTTGAAGGAAATCGGCATCTCAGGCCTCCTTGGTCGGATCGGGGATCGGATCGGCGGCGGCGGGCTTGGCGGGCGGCGGCGTGGGCGCCGCCGGCTTCGCGCCCTTGGCCGGCTTGGTGCCGAGCGCAACATCCCCGTCGTTGAGCCGGCGCCGCCAATAGGGGTGATGGTCCGGCACCTCGCGCCCCTTTGCGGGCACGGATTCGCCGGTGACCGGGTCACGCACCAGGCGACCCGGAACGGGTTTGATCCACATCGGGACCTCCTAATCCTGCGGCGGATGAATGTCGGCGCCCGGATTGAACGGGTCGCCGTCGACCGGGTCGTGCGCGCGCACGGCCAGCGTCTCGAAATCGTCCGTGATCACCGGCGGATAGGCGATCCAGTCGATCACCTCGATCGAGATCACCGCTTCAATCGAGCGAAATTCGCCGGTGTCCTTGGCGTCATAGTCGACCTCGACCGATCCGGTCCCGCCGACCTGCTTGACCCAATCCGCATCGGTCAGCAGCGCCGACAGGCAAAGGTCGATATCGCCGTCCAGGTCGTCGTCGAGCTCTTCCGCCGCCCCGGCCGCCCGGGTGATGGAGATCACCAGGCGCCGCGTGCGGCCAAACGTCGGCTCGCCGGTCCCTGCATGGCCGTCGACCTGATAGCTGCCGGAGCGCAGATAAAGCCGCGCCCGGGTCAACGCGTCCGCCGGGATCGGCGCGAAGCGCGAGGTCTCGACCCGACCCTCGGCAAGGCCCGCCGCCGCCAGACGCTGCGCCGTCATGGTCCGCAGCGTGGTCCAATTCGCCGTCTCGCCCATCGTCACGCCCTTTTCAGGATCAAGTCGGCTCCACCCTGCCCGTCCGGATGGACGTCATGGACAAGGTAGGAAACGCCCGCCAGCGCCACCCGATCGTCCTGGACCGGGGGCACCGCGAACTCGTCAAGCCGAATTCCCAACACCGGCTCGCGCGACGTGACGTAACCCTGTTCCGTCGCGACCTCGATCGTGCTGTTTGAAAACACGCCCCGGGCCGGATAGGCGGGCTGACCGGGCTGCGATTTGGTCGGCGTGACGGTGGCATCGTGCCGGAACGCCGTCATCGCCGGCCGCAGCACCAAGGCGGAAAAGTCGATCGCCATGGCTTAAGAGCTGGCGAGCTGACCCGCCGTCCGCAAAGCGCCCTGGAGCTCGTTCTGCTTTGCAGCCAGCTCGCGGACTGTCGCCTGCAGCGCGGTGACGATGGCGGCATCCGTCCCGGACGCCGTCCCGGACACGTCCGGCAGATCGCCGTCGTTGGTGCCACCGATCGCGCCGCCGTCCTCCGTCAGATCGGCGACAGCGGCCGCTTGCGTGATCGCCCCCGACGGATCGGCCGTCGTTCCATTCAAGCGCACCATTCCATAGTCGGTCGGGTTCGCGGCGTCGGCGACGGCCGCACCAATCAGGGAGTTACCGGCGGCAACTTTCGTCGCCTTCCCGGCGGTGGCGTCCCAATAGATCAGGTCGCCAACCGACCATGCTTGCGCGCTCGTCTTGTCGAGCATGTGCACATCTTCGGTCATGATCTCGACCGGATCGCCTTCTGCGGTACCGTAGGCGGCAACGCCGAAAAGCGACCCGATCAGCACACCGTCCCCCGACGAGACACCGCCGGCCGGCGCCGTGATGGTGATCACTTTGCCCGGCTTCACATAATCCTTCATGGCTTCACTCCGTTGTGAGCGTCTGGAACGACAAAGGGCGACCGCTTGGGTCGCCCTTTGTCAGGTGTCAGATGTCGAATGGCGTCTAGCTGCCGCCGGGACCGGGGTTCTTGTACATCGCCCGCCAGTCGATCGCGCCCGCACCAAAGTCGAGCCGGGCTTTCCACTCCACGCCGTCGACATCGAAGCCCATGCGGGTGTCGGTGTAGACCCCTTCCTGGCCGTCGAGATAGGCATATTCGATCGTGTCGATCATGCCCTGGTCGGGCGTGGAAAACAGATACCAGGCCTTGGTGCTGTCGTCGTCGAGCAACGGCTCGACCAGCGGCTCGAGCGAGCGACGGAACGGGTTGGCGTCACTAGCCGATGCCGGCACCGTTTCGTTGGACAGGAACTGCAGCACCACCGTTTCGAGGGCGGACGGAACCGCGATCAGGTTGGCGTTGATCGACAGGCGATAGCCCTTTTCGCCGCGCTTGCCGCCCGGGTCGACCGAGCGCTGCTGCCGCATGGCGTGCCGAGCCGCGCCGACGGTATCGACGCCGATCGCGCCACCGGTGTCGGCGAGATTGCCATGCTCCGACGAGAACAGGTTTTCGCCGTCGGCCATCTCGGCATTGCCGGTCACGATCGACCAGACGATTTCGTTCTCTAGAGCAGCGGCGGCAACACCCCACGCCCGAGGCACCCGGGTGAACACATCCAGCTGATCGTTGATCAGCACCTGCCGGGTCACCCCGATGATGCGGCCGAACGTATCGAGCTGATATTGTTCCTTGCCCTCGCCGATCGTTCCGCGCTGGTATTCGCCATCTTCGTTGACCTTAAGGAGACGCGGGTTGTCCCCGATCTGGGCGCGAAGGATCGGGCGGAAATCCGATGCCGTGGTCCGGCGCGCGATCCGGCGATAGGTCCGCGGGGCATGCTCGTAGGCACGGCGCAGCGAGATATTGATCTGATTGCTCAGAACGATCGGAAAGTCGCTCGTCGAGTGGAGCCCGGCGCGGCGAGCGAGCTGACTGTCTCCCATCCCGAGAGCCAGCTTGGCCACCTCGTCGGCCGACAGGCCGCGAACGTGAACGCCTTCCTGTTCCAGGCAGTCGCGCGCCATTTCGATCAGCCGCATACCGCGGTACTGGCGGGCACCCTCCTGCAGCTCGACCGACGGATCGAGGCGGTGCTCGAAGGCATTCGACATCAGCGCGATGCGGGTCTCCCGCTCATCCTGGCCGCCCGGCTCGACACGGTGGCCCCGGGCGCGCGGCGCAGCGTTCCGATTGAGTTCGGCAAGTCGGCGCTGCAGGTCGGCCCGCACCTCGTTGATGTCGGTGCCGGCGTCGATGAAGCCATCGGCATCGCTTTCCTCGAACCCGAAATCGCGAACCGCAGTTCGGATATCGGCGATCCGGCGACGTTCGGCCCGTACCGCCTCGACAGTGTCGGACCGGCGCCCGGTATTGCGCTCTTCCCGCTCCCGTTCGGAGATCTGCGAGCGCACGTCTTCCAGATCGGCAAGCACTCCCTGATGCTCGGCTTCGATCTGGCGCGCGTCCTCTTCGGGAAGATCGTCGGTCAGTTGGCCGAGCAACTCGGTGGCGCGCGTTTCAAGCTCCTGGCGCCGGGAGCGCAGCGCCACCAACGGCGTGTTGGCGGCGATCAGATCCATCCCGAGGTGGTGCATCGACCAGCTCGAAAGCAGGTCGGGCGCCAGCGCACCGCCGACCACAAAAGCGACGACGAAAAAGACGGCGGTCACACCGATGGCCGCCATCATGACCTTGGACAACTTCATGGGTCCATTCCTCATGCTGGTGCCGGGGCAAGCGCCGTCGTCCTGCGGCCCCGGCGGAGCGCAGGCGGCAAAGTCCGCGTAACGCGAAGCTGGCGGATCAGGCCGGAAGGCCGAGCGCGCGCGATCGCATGCGCATGCGCACACCGATCGAGCCGGCCCCGGGCGAAATCACAGAACAGGGAAACGTGCGCTCGGCGGCACGAGTCTGCGCGCCCGCGTCGAACGGCACCGAGACCATGGAAATTTCCATCGGCTCCCAGTCGACGATGCGGTGAAGGTCCGGCCCGTCGGTTTGCTCGATGATCTCGCGGCGATAGATCGCGTACCCCACAGACACGGACCTAATGATGCCGGCCATCACGTCCGTCCAGATCGGGGCGACCTCATCACGGGACGAAAAGCGAAGCGTCGCGATCCCCTTTCCGCCCTCAATCCAGGCCCGCTCGACAACCCCGATCTGCCCGTCGAGGTCATAGGCATTGTGCGAATTCAGGACCGGAGCACCGGCGTTAAGGCGATCCATGCGCACCGCGTTGTCGCTGACGACGAGTTCTTCCTCGAACGGGTCAGAAAAGAACGGACGGCGCAGGCCACGGGCGCCCGTCGTCCACACTACGTCGATCGTGCGGGCTTCGTCGTTCGCGCTCGCCACGCGGGTTTCCGCCGCCCGGGTCTCGAGGGGCAGGTCAATCCTGCGCTGTGTCATTGGCATCCCCATTGTCATCGACCGGCGCAGTGGCATCCCCGGCGGACTTCGCACCGAAATCCACCCCGGCGGCTTTGAGCCGCGGCGACCACTTCTCGACTTCTTCCGCCTGCTCTTCCGGATCCTCGCCGGTCTCGGCGACCATCTGCGGCCACGTCTTTCGGCCGAGCCGCAAGTCCCGTTCGATCGCTTTGCCGTCTTTGTCCGGATCGACCATCGGCCGCGGTGGCATCGACCAATCGCAGGGCGGTACATCGCGCGGCCCCTTGCCGACGCGGGCGAATGCCTGGTGAACCCGCCGCCAGGCGGGCGCCAGGATCATCGGCACGATCATGTCCCATTGCCAGTGGTCCAGATCGAGCCAGAAATCGAGTTTTCCGGCGCGCATCGATGAATAATTTGCCTGCGACAGATCGCCGGTCATCATCGAATAGGTTACGCCCGCGCCGGCGGCAGCCGACTGGCTTTGCACGCGCAGATATTCGCCAATCCCCGCAGACGACTGCGGCGACCCGAACTGCACATCCTCATTGACACCAAGGTAGTGGATCAGACCGGGCGAGATCCGTTCGATCCGCCGGCCGGTCTCTTTTTCCTTCGACGATTGGGCGATCGTTCCCGCCCCCTCATCGATCTTTTTGACGAAGGCGGTGAAGCACGCTTCGATCTTCTTTCGGATCAGCTCCGCATCTTCGTATTCGGCGATATCGCGCATCTTGAGCGCGACCGGAGCAAGCCACGGAATGCCCCGCGCCTGCCCCGGTCGCAGCACATCAAACACGTGATCGACACGCGTGGCGTCTACACGACGGCTCTGCCAACGCGTCGCCGATCTAGACACCACCTCACCAGGATGATGGTCGAACAGCCAATAGGCGACCCGCTCGCCATCGGCGTTGAATTCCACCCCCTGGATGATCGTGGCGTCGCCCCGCGCTTCCGTTTTCCCCGTGTCGAGGTGGTCCGCCTCGAGCACATCGACGGCGATCGGCGCATCGACATCCGGCGTATCCCGCCAGACAAGCAGGACCTCGCCGTCGCGCACGATTGCGCGGCAGGCCAGCCAAAGCTGGGCATTGAAGCTCGTGCGTGTGTGCCGGTCGCTGGTGGAAACGAATTTCCACCAGTTGTCGCGCACGCGTTTCGAGATCCTCTTGCCGCTGATGCGCGGCGTAATCCCTCCGCCGACCATGTGGGACGGCAACCGCCGGAAGATCGCCGCTGCATATGCGTTGTTGCGTTCCAGTTCGCGGCAGCGAAAGCGGAGTCGATCCAGGCCGGACGCCGCTTCGGCGTTTGCCGATGTGCCGGTCGCTTGCCATCCGCGAGTGCGCCGATCGAGGCGCGCCGCGTCGAACCCGCGCGCCTCGTCTATGACTGTACGCCAGTACAGCCGTTCAGCAGCCGCTTTGGGGCTGATCGCCCCGATCGCTCGATCGAGAAAATTCATATCAGTCGCGCGAGAATTCGGCGTAGCTGGTGCTGACCTGTGTTCCGCCCGACACCTGCCGGGCCAAGCGCGACCTGGCGGTCATCATCTCGTCGAGTTCGCGATAGGTCACTGATCGGCCGTCGTAGCTCACGGTGCGCGCGCCGGATGCGATCGCCTCGTCGAGCGCAGCAAGTTGTTCTTGCAGCGATGCCATCACCAGAAATCCTCAACCCGCTCGTCGAAATAGCCATCGTCCGAATGTTGCGGCTGGGACTGAGGCGCCGGCGCATTGTCCGTGTTCTCCGTCGGCTCCGACGGTGGCATGTGGGCGGGCGCAGCCGCGATCTTGACCGGATCCGGCGCCAGGAGATCAGGCTCGGCGAGCTCGACAGGAACGCCTCGCAAGCTGGCCACTTGCGCCCACTGTTCTGCGGTCATCCGCGAGAGGCCAAGATATTCAGCCATTGCCGTCGCGTAGACGCGACAGTCGAGCAAATGATTGTCCTCGCGCGACGGCATCCAACGGCGCCGCGTGCGGCCCTTGAATTTCTCTTCGCCAAGGTATTCGGCGGTGATCTGCTTGAAGTAGTTGAGATCGAGAAACCTGCCGAAGTGGCAGTAGCCAGGAGGATCCGCATCCGCGCCATCCGCTCGCCCGGGCTTGCGCAAATACGAATAGAAGTCGCCCTTGAGCGGCCAGGTCCCTACCGGCCAGAGCGTCGCGCCGCGACGGATCCGCTTGCCGGCAAGGGTGATGTCGACCTGGGTCGGCGTTCCGATCGCGGGACGGGTCCATCCATCAATACCGTAGATCGCGAACGCGCGCGCTCGACCGCGCGCGAAGGTATAGACCTGATTGGAGCGGCCGCCGTCGCCCGCGTCCACGGCCATCGCGTCGATCTCGCGCATCCGGCCAAAGGCATCCGGAAACCGCTCGTCGTAGACGCTCGCAAGCTTGAGCCATGCGCCGGCATTAGGCACGTCGGTGTCGCCATCAAGCCAGCGCGCCGAGACCGTCCAGCTCTGCCGATCGGGTGCCCAGGCGACGACTTCCACCCATATGCCCGAATGCTGGACATCGGCTCCCGCCGTCAGAAGCAAGCCGCGCGGCGGGATCCGGTTTTCTTCCAGGTCCTGATCGCGGCGGGCATAGAGCTTTTCATGGTCGGGCGCGTCACCGCGCATCTCGAACGAAAGGCCGAGCCAGAGATTATAGAAAGCCTTGAGATTGGTGTCGTTTCCCTGCGCGTTCCACCAAGCCTCGGCGATGTGGTCCCAGGTCGTCAGCTGGGAAATCAGCGCATCGATATGCCAGGACGGATAGAGACCATCGGAATTGGTCGGCACGAAGCGCCCGGCCCGGACCAGTGTCGCTTTCTCGTGATGCTCGATAATCGTGCCGCAGCACGGCGCGACATAGTGCGCCTCGTACGGGGCCTTTCGGTTGAACTTGAGCCCCTTGAACTCGAAGTGGAATTCCTCGCCGCAGTGCGGACACCGCACCTTCCACAGGCGCTGGTCTCCGGCGAGATAGAGCCTATCCACCCGCGAGGAGCCGGTGAGCGTCGGTGTCGAGAGCGCGAGAAGACGCCAGTCGCCGGTCGCGTGGAACGCCGTGAAGCGGCCGAGGTAAAGGTCGAGCGGGTCGCCCTGCTTGTCGAGATCGTCGGCCCACTCGTCAATTTCGTCGGCGACGCCGACCTTGAGCGTCTTTGACCGGAGATCCTTGGTCGAGTTGGCATTGATCAGGACCAGCGAACCGCCGGGAAAGCGCTTCGAGGTGGTGGTCGATCCTGTCGCGCTCCGCGACGTCTGCCCCTTGACCTTGGCCCTGAGGACGTCGGTCTGCTCCAGAACCGGCGACAGCTTTTCCCGGTTGAATTCCTGCAACTGATCGATCGTCGGAGCGGCATAGGAAAGCCGTGCCGGCGCGGCATCGATGTAGTAGCCAAGCAGACCGATGCCGGCGACACTGACACCGGTCTGCTGCGACTTCCGCACCACGCCGAAGGTCGTTTCGGAGTCCGGGCCGAAAGCGTCGATAATCTCCGGCACGTACGGAGTGAGGGAACGATCCCATTTCGAGCCCGAACGCGGCCCGTCCGGCACGATCAGATGCTCGGCCGCCCACGCCGACGGCACCATCGCCGCCGGCGGCGCAAGCACGGCCGCCAGCGCGCCGGCGACGATCGCGAGTGCGGATTTATATCCGGTCACGCGGCATCCTCCTGCTCTTCCTCGTCGATCGTTGCCGTCATCGAATTTGAAAGCGTCTCGCGCATCCCCCGCGCGATCTTCTTGAGCTCGCGCCGCAACCCCGCAACGCCATCACGGGAGAGGGCCGCGGCGAGGTCGTCGGCGTGGGCGGGCAATTGATCAATGTCCCGGACCAGACGTTCGGCGCAGATTTGCATTGCGCGCTCGACCTCGGCGATCGGTCGCACAAGGCCGACCTGCCGCTCGTATTCGAGCCGCCGCATCTTCGCGGAGTATTCGGCATCGTCGGCCCGCGCTTTGGTCAGGCGGGCGCTGCCGCTGTCGTCGCTGGCCGCGGGTGTCTTCGGCGTTTCCCGCGCCGGCTCGTTCACCCGCTGGATCGTCTGGCCGAGAGCGAAATCGGCTTCGGCCGGATCAATCAGGATCTTGCCGCCCTCTAACGTGAACGGGATCCTCTTCGCCTTGACCATCTTCCCGACGGCCGCCCTGGTGACGTTGCGATGCCGCGCGTAGTCCGCTTGCGTCATCAGCGCCATTCGGTCAACTCCGGCACCTCGAAACCGTCAACCGAGTAAACCCGGTCAACCTTATTTTTCCGCAGAATTTCTGACGAATTCTCGGGGCAGCGCCCAGCCGTCGCGCCACCCTCTCCGGGAAGGACCCGTTTGGTTCACTTCCGGCCGAGCCGGCGCCCAAGCTCATGCATCAGGCGGTCGGCAAGGCCGTCGAATGCCCGAAGCATCGCCGGATAGCTTTCGCCTTTGACCATTTCGTCCGGAATAGAGGGGCCATAGAGCTTGGTGATCGGACGGCGCTTCTTAGAAATCCGGCGATACACCTCCCCATCGTATTTTTCGATGATGAAGGCGCCCTTCGCGACCTGCCGCCGGCCCCAGCCCTTATGCGACACGCCCTTTCGGACCTGCCGCGCGCCGAAATTTTTGAGCGACAAGTTCTTACCCCACGCCCGGATTGTGAAGACGAGGTCTCTTGGTTGCGCTTTCACCTTGCGCATGTGCTGCTTGGTCTGGCCGACCGGCAGCCCCGTCTCTTTTGCGGTGGCGCGCGCGACTTGCGTAAAGGCCACGTTTCCGCGCTGGTTCATGGCAGCGGCCACAATCTTCGGCCCATCTTTGCCCGCGCGCTCGTAGACCTCGCCCAAGGCGACGATCTGACTGACGTCGACATCAAAGACAGCGTGGCCGCCGCGTATCTGTCGCATCACATGTCCCCACTCCCGCGCCCGAGAGACGCTGAAACGACGGCGCCCGCCGCGGGGAATCTCCCCGGGCGGGCGCACTATTCGCTTATGGGCTCAATATATGCGACCCCATGACATGGGGTGTCAAGTCACCGCAGTTTCCCTGGACTTCGCCGCGCGCTGCTTTTCCCCACCTTCGCGATATGATTCGGCGACCGCCGGCCGCGCCCCCTCGCCCATCCACGACACCACGCCCCGCCCATGTCCGCCGCGCGCAGCGCCGTAGCCGAAGAAATCCGCCGCCCGCTCCAGGGCCAGGCGCAGCATGAAGCCGGTCCGATCCCGCGCCCGACTGGAGCAAATGCCCGACCCCAACACGAGCTCTTCCTCGAAATCCTTCGCGCAGATCGAAATCGTCTCGCCGTAGCCCGCCACCCGCACCAGAAGCGCCGTCATGTCCGCGCCGAGGAACGCCCGCAATCGCTGCAGCTTGCGCCCGGCGTCGATCCGATGATCGGCGATTTCCACGCGCACCCCGCCGCGTCCGCCGCCGTCCATCACGATCGACTTCACCGCGTCGAGCCCCAGGGCTTCCACCAGCCGGCGCACCTCTCGCCCCGCCTCGCGCTCGCCCTGGCCGATCAATCGTCCGCCGTCCTTTCGGCGCTGATGGAAAAGCTGCTCGATGGGATCGTGCCGGGCATTGCGGGTCACCGGCTCGAAGCGCATGGGATGCTCCGGCGACAGCTCCCCCGCATAGGGGCTTTCCACCGTCTCGGTCACCAGATCCCGCCGGCCCTCATAGCCCGGCCCCGACGCGCCCTCGCCGCCCTTCGCTTTGTGCCGCTTCTTTGCCGGAACCGCCGCCGGCGCCGGCTTGTCCGCTTCGCGACACCAGTTCAGGCGTGCACGATACCGGGCAGCACGACGGTTGTTATCGACCACCCAATTGATGCAGGCCGTCCGGCTCCAGGCCCGAAAGACTTCGTGCCCGGCATCGTCACGCACCACCCATCCCGTCGCGTCGTCATCACGTGGGACAACCCGATACGGGCCAACTTGACCGCCTTCGTGCTGGGACATCAGATCCGCGCCTCCGCTGGTAATTCGTCGGGGTTCTCGTGGGCAAAAGCGGCGCCCGGCGGCCATTCGCTCGGCAGGAAAAACCAGCGCTTCTGATCGAACGACGGCCACGACGCGCCCGGATCCCGCGTCTCGAACCACCGTCGCCAGGCCCGCCATTCTTCGCTGTCGCTGGCGATCTTGGCGCGATCCTCCAACACGGTCAGATCCGGCAGATCCTCGCGCTTGCACGACCACGTGCCGGACGGATTTTGCCGCGCCTGCTGCAGGGCCAGCTTGATCGGCAATCCCCGCTTGGCCCGGTTCACCAGGTGCTCGAACCAGGCGGGCGACCAGTGCTTGAAGGTCCGGTTTTCGCCGACGAGCGTCACGCCGTGCGCCGCCTTTTCCGGCTTGGCCGCCTTCGCGGAGGCCGCCGCAGGCGCCCCCCTCGGCAAGTTGAGCTGATCTGGATCGAGGTAGCTCTGCAGGAACATCGGGGTGCGCAGCTTCGCTGCCCGGCGCTGTTCCAGCCATTCGGGAAGCCCGTCGAGCGCCTTCTGACGTTCCTCCGGCGTCAGTGCGTTCCAGGCCCGGCGCACCTCGGCGATCGGATACTGCCGACCGGCCGGATACGCCGCGATCATGTCGTAGACCGTCTTGCCCCCCGACGATAAGCGGTCGCTCGCTCCGGCGCCGGATGGGTGGTCCAGGTCGGTTTTCGTCCCGGTCGCTCCGGCTGCGCCTTCGCTCCGCGCCTCTTGGTCCCCTTCCCGATCCAAATCGGATTCGCGCGCTTGCGCGCCCTCTCTCTCTTCGGAGGGGTCTATGGAGGGGTCTAAGGGGTAGGGTGACACCATTGTGTCACCCTTTTCGGCCTCATATGTCACCCTTTTATGGGCGCAGATGTCACCCTTTTCGCCGCCGGAAATGGGTGACATGGTGTCACCCTTTTTTTCCGTCCCGGTCGCGGCGTCGTCGCCTTCCCGGTCACGCCCGTCCGGTCGCTCCGCGCCACTTGGCGCCTCTTGCTCCAGGGCCGCCCATCCTTCCCCCGCCAGAAGCGCCAGCCGGTCGAGATCGAAGCGATATTCGGTCGGCCGCCCCTTGCCGCGTCCGCCCACTCCGTCGCGCACCTTGATCAGGAGGCCGACCGACAGGAATTCGCCGAGCACGCGCTGCACCTGCCGTTCGCTACACAGCGCCGCGCCCGCGATCGAGGCCACGCCCGGGAAAACCTTCGTCCCGTCCGGGTCGGCCGCGTCCACGAGCTTCAAAAGCACCAGCTTGCGCGTCTGTGTGACGGTGTCGGCCACCATCGCGTCGCCGAGAAGCCGCGCGCTCATGGCGTCGCCTCGCAGTATCGCGATAAATGTATGCACAAAAACCGCTTGTAAGCGGTCAATTTAGTATGTACATAAACCCTATGACCACGCCGCAGCCGATCACCTTCGACGACGCCAAGGACACCGTCAATCGCGAGCGTCACGGCATGTCCCTGTCGGAGGCCGCGCGGTTCGATTTCGAGACCGCCTATGTCCGCGTTGACGACCGGCACGACTACGGCGAGCGCCGCGAAATCGCGATCGGGCTGATCGGCCGGCGGCTTCATGTTCTGGTGTTCACAATGCGCGACGAAACCGTTCGGGCTATTTCGCTGCGCAAAGCCAATCTGAGGGAAATCAAGCTTTATGACCAAGCGCGTCCGTAAGGCTGCCGAAAGGGTGCCTTCCCGGACTTTAAGCTTCATGACCCGCCCGTCCCGCAGCCACCGGCAGTCGGCCGACGCGAGCGAGCAGGCGCGGCTTGACGCCAAAATGGCCGAGGCCAAGCGGATCGCCCGCGAAAGCCTTGAGGAGATCAGCGAGGAGGAAGCTGCCGCGCTAACTGCCGCCGCCGAAGCCGACCCCGACAATCCGCCGCTGGAGAGCCTGGAGGGCTTCGTCCGCGCGAAGGGCGGCCGCCCGCGTTCGGAACACCCGAAAACACGGGTCACCATGCGGCTCGATTCAGACGTGGTCGCTCGGCTGAAAGAAGACGGCCCCGGCTGGCAGACCCGTGCGAACGCCACCCTTCGCAAGGCGCTCGGACTGAAGAAGTGAGGCATGCGCCGGCTCATTCCGCCGCCTCCTGACCGCCCTTATCAGTCCCGGTTGCTTCGCTCTGCGCCTCCTGCCAAGCAAACAGCCCCTCCGGCGCTGGCGCCTCGCCCTTGGCCTTGGCGGTCGCCCGCCGCCGCTCTTCCGGGCCGGCCAGCGCGAGCGCCATGCGGCGGCGGATATCGGCCTGATATTCCGACTCCCGCTCGATCAGGACCGCGCTCATCCCTTCCCGGAACGCCGCCTCGCCGGTGGTGCCCGTGCCCGCGAAAGGATCGAGCACGACTGGTCTTTTTGCTCGCTCCCTGTCCGGGCTTCGCCCGTCCGCGCCTCTTGTTGCCTCCCGGTCCGGCATTCCGCCGTCCTCGCCTGTTGGCGGCGTCACCAGCCGCACCAGCCATTGCATCAGGTCGAGCGGCTTGACGGTCGGGTGACGGGAGCCCAAGCGGTCGCCGCCGTCCGCCTTGTCGGCGTAGAAAAACCGGGCGGCGGAGCCGGAATCGCCAAAGCCGGGGTCGCGTCGCTCGCGTTCGTCGCGGCCAGTCCCATAGATCGCCCCGGCCCGAAACGCCCCGAGCGAGACTTGCCCGCCGGAGCTCTTGCCCGTGTCCGGAAAGCCGGCTGTCGCAGCATCGCTGCCATCGTGCACCAAATTCGCCGGCCAGCGACCGACAGCGCAGTAGTTCCCGCGATCCTTTTCAAAGCGGCCATAGACCGCGTTTTTCATGGGCCCGCTGCCGAAATCGGCGTGCCTGTTCTTGCCCATGCTTTCCGCTTTGTCCGCAGCGTCGGCAAAGCCCACCCGGCAGCCGTCGATATTCAGCGCCCCGGTGCCGTGGGACTCGGCGGTCTCGGCGACCGTGCCGGACAGCGGCTTGCGCGCAATCACGATCGGCTCATAGGCGGGCTTCAAGGCGGTGCCGTAGCCCGCAAACGCGTTAGCCAGCGGCGCGCGAAAGGGCGGCTCGCGCCGCATCTCCGCCCCGTCGCTCGCATAGACCCACACGGTCCGCCCATCGCGCTTTTCCGCCCGGCAGAGCTTGCGCTCCAGATCCAGGGCCACCGCGTGCGACTTCGGAAAGCCCGTTCCGAAAATCCAGGCGAGCTCGCCGGAAAAGCCGCTTTCCTCGACACACCGCCAGAAGGCGTCGGCCTGGGCATCCGACAGCGTGTCCACAAAGGCGCGAATGGCGACGTCCTGATCGAACAGCCGGAGAAACCGGTCGCGAACCTCCAATCCGCCCGCCTCGATCGCAACCGCCATGTGATGGACGTTCTTCGGCGCCGCGAACGCGACCAGATGCGCCCCCGGCTTCATGACGCGCGCCAGGGCCGCCCACGTCTCCGCCCGAAAGGCGATGTCCCCGCCGTCCCATTCCTTCCCCATGAAGCCGCGGGAGGCGCGCGCATAGGCGCCGGTGTGGTGCGCGGCGGCCCCCGGTTTTGCAGCCGCCGCCCCCTCCCCGCCGAACCGCTTCACGATCGACGTGAAGTGATAGGGCGGGTCGGTCACGACGGCGTCGATGCTCTCCGGCTCGAGTGCGGCCAGCACGTCCAGGCAATCGCCCGAATGCAGCGTCACCCGCCCATCGAGGAAGGATTCGGACGTCATTCGACGCACTCCCCTTCATCCGCCTGGCACAGCACCCCCTCTGTCGAGAGCAAAATGTCGCCTTGCTTCTCAATCCACTCTCGAAGTTCTCGACGGGTATATCTTTTGGAAAACTTCGCTCCGCTTGCGAAATTCTTTGCAAGCGAGATGACCACCGAATTCGGAACGACACCATCCGCGTAGGAAAGCGCGAGATCTTCCAACTCTTCATGGAACCGTCGTTCAATCCGCTCAAGCCGTTCCTCGTCGGATAGCGCTTCCCACAGAGCAGATATTTCAGCTTCCAGGCGCTCCCACCAGAAGGCGCGATCGGGATAGTCCCGAGAGAGCGCCGCAAGAAATTCCTCGGATTTAAGGAAGCATCCGTCGCAATTTCCTAAGGCGCACTTCCCGCGGATCGTCTTCAAATTCAGATCGAATGACTGGCAATTCCAGAAAGAGCCGACGTCGAACCTTCCGACACCGGCATCCACCAAGGGCAGCCATCGAACCCATCGCTCGCGCAGGTCCGCCTTGCCGGCATGGCGCTTCGGCTCATCCTTTCGGATGCCAACAGCAGCCGTCCAATGCTCCCATCCGATCGAACGGAGATAGTCGCGCGCCGCCCGCACTTTCAGTTCGGCTGTGCAAAATCGCGCCGCGAGATTCGGCAGAAACTGGCGCTCTCTCACAAGCGCCTCAAACGGCTCGCCGTTTCGGGCGGCCGAGTTGTGCCCCACGACCTCGAAGCGCTCGCCCGCCGGACCCGGCCGCCATTCTACCCAGGTGATCGGCACGCCCCACCGCTCGCCGCAATCCCGAACAAAGTCAAGGGTCGCAGGCATCTCGCGACCGGTGTTGGCGAACACGACACGCGCGCGATCCGGCAGGCCATCATTTGCCTTCAGGATCTCATGCAGCATGTAGGCGGAGGTGCGGCCGCCACTGAAACTGATCTGGACGTTTCCGTCCGGCAGAAGAAACGGGCTATCGCTCACGCGCTTGCTCCGCAGTCTCGCCTCTTGAAACGATCTCATCGAAAACGACGCCCAACGGGCCGGCCGGTGCGCCGGCTTCGTCGCGGGTCAGCGCGCGGCCGATCTCCGCCGCCGGCACGCCGTATTGCAGCGCCAGCGAGGCGATGACGCCGGCGTCCCGCGCCGTCGCTTCCACGGGCGAGCCCGGCTTGCCGGCAGTGAGGAAAAGCTCCAGCGCCGGGCCGAGTGCGCCGGTGCCCGCGTCGAACGGACGCCCGATCGCGGCGTGATAGGTCACGTTGCCGACGGCAAACGTGACCGTCTCGTGCGCGCGGCGGCTCGGCAGCTTTTCCCGCGTGGAAGGTGCCATCCCGATCAGCTTTCCGGCTGGCCCTCGTAGGCGGGCAGGCCGGTCGCCTCCGCCGCCTTGGCGAGGTCTTCCAGAACGCGGCCGGTGATGACGATGTCGGGCCGGTACATCTGGAAAAACCAGCTGATCGCGCCGCCATGCGCCCGGTAGCGCAGTCGCACGGGAATGCGCACCGATTGGCCGCGGACAAACACCGGCACCGACAGCATGAACAGCCCCGGCACCACCAGCCGCTCGCCGCTGGCGTCGGTGTGGGTTTCCTCAAACACCACCTCTGCCTCGCCCGACTGCAGGATCCGCGAATTCTTGATCTTCTGGCCGACGTGCACCTGCAGCCCGCGCGAAAGCTGGACCAGCTCCGCCGGCGTGGCGAACTTGGTGCCGAACAGCGGCTCGAATTCGCGCCGTTCGTCCTCGCTGGGCGTTGCCAGCTCGGCGATGCGCTCCTCGAGGAAGGCGGCGAAATCGTCCTGCGGCATCCGCTCGCCGTTGGCGGCGATCCAGGCCTGCCATTCCTCCGTCAGCGGGAAGGCATAGGCGATCCGGTGGTCGCCGTGGCGGGCCTGGGCGTCGCTGTCGTCGGCGTCACCGTCCGGCACGGACTCGTGGTAGTTGATCACCGCCGTGAAGCCCGGCGCCCGCCAGTCGGTGTCGGCGAAAATCGCCGAATGCAGATCCGAGTGCCGGTTCACCAGCTCGCAGAACGACTCCAGCGTCAGCGCGGTGGCCGTGCCCTTGCGCCGGCGCGGGTGAAGCCGGAAGCGCTCGATTTCCGTGTAGACGGACACGACCTGGCCGTGCTTGGGATCCCACAGCAGCGGGACCGTCGCCGGCAGCCCCTCGCCCAGCCCTTCGGTCAGGATCGAGAATTGCTTGAGCGCGCTCGCGTCGACGGCAAGCGACGCCACGTGGCGGGTGTCGATCAGCGCCGGCAAGGCGCCATGGGTGTCGGACATCTTCAATCTCCGTTTTTTTAGGTCCCGGTCCGGCCTCCGGCCGTCCTCGCCTCTTGGTTGGTGTCGTTCAAATCGAGAGTGCGCGCCTTCTCGCCGGCCGTTGTTCGGCCCGGTCAGCGCCCTTGGCCGCCTAATCGGCGGTCGCGTCGCGCAGCTTGAACATGTCGTGTTGCTGCGGGTGCTCGGTGGTCAGCTCGCCGCTGTCGGTGACCCAGAAGAACGACGATCCGCGCGGCGCCTTCGGCCGCTTCGAGGCGACGTCCGCCGTGATGGTGACGGCGCCCATTTCCATTGACAGCTTGAGCTTGAGCGTGATCTCGCCCTTGACCTTCTCTTTCGGCGCCTGGTCGGAGCGATCTTTCATTTCGGCCAGCGTGCCGGAGATCTCTTCGGAGAGCGTCGCGGCGAGCTCGCCGCGCTCCAGAGAGCCGATAATCGTCTGCGCATCGCGAATGCGGGTCATGGCGTTGCCCTCGTTTCGATGTGGGGGAATCCGTTGTGCTCGACGCCGTCGAGCGTGCGACCGGCGGCGGTCTTGCCGACGCAGCGCATCGCCTGGTCAAACCATCCGTCAATCCGGCCTTCGAGCTCGTCGCTCTCAAGCTGTTCGGCGGCGACGTCGTCCGCCTCGAAAGGCGCCCACGCGCCCCACTGCTTGAAGTGGAAGGCGACACCGTTTTGTTTGGCCCCGGTCGTGCCTCCGGCACTCCGCGCCGCTTGATATTCCACCCCGGTCGCGCCTTCGGCACTCCGCGCCGCTTGATATTCCACCCCGGTCGCGCCTTCGGCACTCCGCGCCGCTTGATATTCCACCCCGGTCGCGCCTCCGGCACTCCGCGCCGCTTGATATTCCACCCCGGTCGCGCCTTCGGCACTCCGCGCCGCTTGATATTCCACCCCGGTCGCGCCTTCGGCACTCCGCGCCGCTTGATATTCCACCCCGGTCGCGCCTTCGGCACTCCGCGCCGCTTGGGCGCAGTCGTCCCGGATCCTGCGCACCCAATCCGGGTGCATCGGACGGGCGCCAGGACCGCTCTCGCCGCCGACGATGATCCAGTCGAGCGGCGGCCAAACCCCGGCGCCCATCGTCAAGCCGGGCCGGCCGACATCGCCCGTCAAGGCATTGATGCCCAGCCGCGCGGAAACGTCGGTGGCCGACCCGACATTGGTGAAATCGATCGGGCCGAACAACGGCTCGGCGGAGACGAAACGCACCGCCGCCGGCGTCGCCAGAAGGTCCGGCACCCGCTCGTCGGCCCGGCGTTGGTCTTCGGCCGACACGCCCATCCAGACGTTCGGCAGCGGCCATCTGGTCGCGCCGGCAATTGCCTGAGAGTGCCGATCGAGGCCATTCCCATTCCACGAGATGCCGGCTCTTGCGAGCTCGTCGACGACACCGTCACCAAGCACGCGCAGGTAAGCCCCGTTGCCGGTAAAGTAATCGCGCATCCGCGCCGCGCGCTTCGTCAGCACCTGGAACGTGTGATGGGGCGATAGCGCCATCACCGCGAACACCCGGTCGATCCAGGCGTCCGGCACCGCTTCGTGAAACAGGTCGCCGTGGGCGCAGACGAAGATCCGGCGCGGCCGCTTCCACCGGAGGGGCTGGTCAAGCCATTGCTCGTTGAACCGCACCTCGCCGGTGAATTTCGCCTCGCCGCTCGCGTTGAGGCGGGCCAGCCCCTTGCGGCTGGGATGGTTTTTCAGCCGCGACGCGGCCAGCCGGGCGGCGTAGCAGTGCCGGCAGCCGTCGGAGACCAGCGTGCACCCGGTGACGATGTTCCAGGTCGCGTCGGTCCATTCGATGGGGGAATGATCGCTCACAGGATCAGCCCTCCCGGCAGCTTGAAAATGCCGAGCGCGCCCCGGCAGGGCGTGAAGGGAAGCGGCCGAGGACTGCGCAACACGAACCCGTAGGGCCCGACGAACCAGTCGCTGTCGCTTTCACTCACGCAATTGACGATCGCGGCCTCGCCGACGATGCCGCCGGTCTCGAACACCGCCGGCGCGCCGAACGCCATCGGCTTTCCGGTCACCGGATGCCGGTCCGCCTGAACGGCGGCCATGGCCGCCCGGTCGACCTTTTTCGAGGCATGGATCAGCACCCGCCCCCGCCGCCAGGTGCGCCAAGACCGATTTTCGATCGGCTTGAAGCCTTGCACGATCAGCCATGCCCACGGCTGCCAGGCCGACAGGCAAACGGGGATGTCGGGACCGCTCATCGCCCGCCCCTCACAGCCCAACGTCGCTATAGTCGTCGTCATCGTCGGCGTCGCGCGGGGCTTCGATCCTAAATTCCAGCGGACGCACGGGCCGCGGGTCGCCCATTTGCGCCGCCTGGGCGCGGGCGATCTCCTCCGAACACGGCCTCAGCGCATAGATCGCGCCGCCGCCGTAGAATTCGGTCACGTCGTCGCCCTCGGCGGGAATGTCGATCCGGAGAAGCTTGGCGCCGAAGCTTTCCACCTGGCGCACATAGCCAACCCGGCGGCGATGCCCCATCAGCTCCACGAGCGCCCACCCTTCGAATGCGTCTTCGCTCATCGCCTCACTCCTGATGGGTCGGGTTGTCGTCCAGCACGGCGTCGACGAGATCGTCCCGCAGCGCCGTTGTCACGATCCGCGAGGCGAGCGTGTCGGGCAGGATCCCGCGCGCGTCGGCCAGGCGATCGAGCTTCGTTTTCAAGGCGTTCGTCAGCGCGATGCGCAGCTTGCAGCCCTCCGCGCTCTGCCCCATCACGTCGAATTTCGTGACCGTCAGGCGCGTCACGCCCAGCCGCTCCGCCGCCGCGCTTTGGGTCAGGCCCTGCCCGCGCAGCCGGGCGACGGCGGCACGCTTTTCCGCCGGCGACCACGTCGCCCACGCGCCGGTCATTTCAGCGTCCCGAAGGCCACGCCCAGCCCGCCGACGATCGCCGCCGGCGCGCGGGCTTCCAAAATCCCCCTGATCGCGGGCTGCGGCAGATCGTGACGGGCGGCAAGCGACGCGACGGACACGCCCTGGGCAAAGGCCCGTCGGATGGCGCCGTTGCGCTTGCGCATGTCGGCCCTTGCCGGGTTTTCCTTGCCCGCGACGACGGCCAGATGCTCCGTGCACCATGACAGCTTGGAATTCTGAGTCGGCGCCCCGCAAAAGCGCATGTCGGCCAGCGGTGGCGTCGGCCCGTCGCCCCACAGCGGAAACCGGCACATGGCGTGCGTGAGATCGAAGAAAGAGACCCCGCCAAGAGGCGACGACGGGCAAAGCCCGGACCGGGACCCATCAAGAGGCGCGGAGGACGGCAGATCCGACCGGGACGAACAAAAATCCGGCGCGGAGGACCGCAGGTCCGACCGGGACGAACAAAAATCCGGCGCGGAGGACGGCAGATCCGACCGGGACGAAGAAGAACCCGACGTGCGGAGCCCGGATACCCCACCCCGCGCGACCTCGCCGTGCGGGGTGGGGGCTTCCGTCGCGGCCGGGGGCTTGGGGGGCTGACGATCGGCCGCGACAGAACGCGATTTCAAGATAGCTGAACGGGCGGCGGATTTCTTGGGTGCCGCGCTCCGGCGATTTCCCCCTCGCGCGCCCCCACCGAAAACGCTCCGGTTACGGGAGATCAGGCCGACCACGGCGCCGCGCGAGATTTTGCTGTCGAGCGTGGCCGACAGCTCCGCCGCGATCCGGCCGCTCGACCAGCCCTGGCGAAACAGCGGCCGCACGGCCGCGATCTTTTCGTCCGGCGTCATCGCCGACCACCGATCCGCCTGCGCGAAACGCCGGGGCGTCGTGTCCCGCTTGCTCATGATTTTGTCCTGTTATTCGGGTCCCGGTCGCGCGTTCCGCGCTCCGCGCCTCTTGGGTTTTCTCTTGATTGGGCCACGCGCCGGCACGCTTCCGAGCCGCGGCGGCAGTGGCGCGCGATCCAGCGGAATCCGTCGCCGACGGAATAGAAAAGCTGCGCCACGAGCCACGCCGCCGCCCAGCCGAGCCACGCCATGCCACGGGCCACCTGCGCCACCATCACCATGGCCGGAGCCTCCGCATTTCGCGCTCGATTTCGGCGCGCTTGAGCTCCAGCTCGCGTTGCTGCCGCTCCGCGTCGAGCGCGTGCGCCAGATCCGGCAGCCAGGGGAAGGCGGCCCGCAAAAAGGAAAGCCCGTAAGTGGCGAAAAGCACGCCGAAGCTGTCGGCATGCATGCCGTTGGCGCCGTCGATCCATTTCTGGACGCGGCCCTCCGGCAGCCCGGTTTCGGCGGCGACCACCTCGGCCGTGCCGGCCGGCGCGCGGCCGCGCAGAAAGGTCGCGATGGCGTCGTAATCCACCGGGTGGAGAGAATTTTCGCCCCCAAGAGGCGAGGAGCGAAGCGACCGGGATGGATCAAGAGGCGAAAAGGCGCTTTGCGCCGACCGGGAGGGATCAAGAGGCGCGGAGGCGCTTTGCGCCGACCGGGACGGAAGAGACTCCGGCGTGGAGGACCGCAGGTCCGACCGGGACGAAAAATGACCCTTCAGAGAAGTCTCTTTCCCGCTGGAGAAATCTCCGGACGGCTCGGAAAATTCTCCGGACGCTTTCGAGGAATTTCGCAATTGCCCACTCCATTGTGTTGGAGCGGTTTGGCGGTCTTCATCGCGGCAACGGCGAAGATCGTCATGACAGTCGAGTGCAAGGGCTGAGGAACTCATGATGGATCCCCGAAAAAACCCTGGAGCCAGCCCGGCAAGGCCGCTCCAAGGAAGTTTAGGGAGGAAACGCCCACCAAGAGGCGCGGCCTGCCCGACAGGGCAGAACCGGGACCTCCAGGTAGAGAGGGCCTCCGGGCGGCGACCGCCACC
The DNA here is from genome assembly GCF_040750475.1 of Amorphus sp. 3PC139-8. Classification (NCBI taxonomy): domain Bacteria; kingdom Pseudomonadati; phylum Pseudomonadota; class Alphaproteobacteria; order Hyphomicrobiales; family Amorphaceae; genus Amorphus; species Amorphus sp. 3PC139-8. Next base: position 62,441 of record NZ_JABJVY010000011.1, read on the forward strand.
AGGAGCAGGTGACCCGCGAGCGCGCCGGCAAGCGCGGCCGCGAGAAAACCGAAAAACAGGACGGCGACGGCGAGAAAGGTCATGATCGTGCCCTCGCCGCTTCATTGGCCGCGAACAGCTCGTCGGTCGAACATCGGGCGAGCGTCATGACGACGGACCAATACCGATCCGGAATACCGTTCTGTTTCCACTTGTGAACGGCCGACACACCCAGCTCTCGCCCGGTCCGCAACGCGATCTCTTGACTGACAGACCCGGCTCCGCCTGCCGCCTCAATCAGGTCGGCAACGGAGACGGACGCGGCAGCAAGGGAAGAGACGGGATCGGTGGCAGATGCGAGGGTCATGAAAACGCTTCCGTGGAACACCAACGAGCACCAGAGATATTCGAATTAATTTCTAAAAACAAGATCTCCAAATTCGAACGCGAAAATTTCTCGCGTCTCTATCCTGTCCCTATGCGATGGGATGCCCGCCTCAGACGCCGCGTGCGCGAGCTTGGCTGGACCGGCGCGGAGCTCTCCCGCCGATCAGGAGAACCCGCGCCCAAGGTCTACAAATATCTTGAAGGCAAGGTGAAACAGCCGAGGGGACAAACCCTCGAAAACATCGCCGCTGCGGTGGGGCTAACCGAGCTCGAGTTGCTTTACGGCCGCGACGAAATGCTCAACAAGGTGCCGCTGATCGGATATGCCGGCGCGGGCGAGACATGGATTGCAGCGGCCTCGGATGCCGGTGTCCCCGAAACGATCGAACTGGCCATCGATGACGCCGACCCGGTGGCGATCGCCGTCAACGGCCCCTCCATGGAACCGGTCTACCGCAATCGCGACATCCTGATCGGATACCGCGACCGCGGCCTAGACCTGCAATCCGCCCTCCGCCACGATTGCATCATCGAGACGGCCGAGGGAGAGCGGTACGTGAAGATCCTCCAGAAGGGATCGACGCCCGGGCGCTTCCGCCTGCGATCCTACAACCCCGCATTTGACGATATCGAAGATGTGGCACTGGCATGGGTCGCGCCGATCGCTCACATCATCCGGCGCTATTCGGGGTAATTCAAAACAAATATTTCGACAAAACAATCAGTGCGAAAATAACAATTATCGACATCACAAATGTAAAAACATAAAGCGCCGCTTTTTTAATCCATTCAACGAACCCGCCGCCGAGCGCTGCCTGATCCGTTTTGTCGATTGACTGGCGAGCGTCCGCCACGTGCTTTCGACGCGGCCCGCCGCACCCCTCCATGTCGCGAAGCCGCGCCGACGCTGCGATATAAGCATGTGTCCGGCGGCTCTCTCCGGTATGCACCCATCCGTCAGTCGTCGTGTATTCGCCAAACCATCGGAAGTCGACCCCGTCTCGCGAAGCCGCTTTTTTTAGCGACGACACAAATTTTTCATCCAAAAGCAAGTCTTGCGCAATCGGTCGGAATGCCTCCAATGCCGGAGGCGTCGGAACTTTCCTTCGATCAACGATATCCCTGTAGACGCGGTAAACGTACCAGAGCGCTAAATCTTCGGTTCGATCTTGTCGGTAAAGCGTGGAAACAATTGACGTAAACACGCTTTTCTTGCTTGAAAAGCGCGTATAGGGAACATCGAATGCGCGGGCCAGAGCAAAGTCTCGCTCGCCCCCGGGCTCCCGCTTTTCCAATGCGTTGTCGATAAGATCGCTGGCCTCGGCCTTTGCGATCTCGTCGCTGACCTCGACCCCCAATTTCCGGAGATAGTCGAGCTGCCGCTCCGTCGCCGGATCCGCGTTGGACAGATTAAAATTCTGCATCGCCCCCTCCGTAATATATAGGTCAGGACGATGCGCGGCCGCGCATCAGCCAGGCGAGTTGGACCAAGAAAAGCGTCGCCAGGCCGATCGGGCCGGTCAGAAAACCGACCACCCCCCACGCCATGCTTCGACCCCAGCCATAGCCCCAATAGGCCGCCAGGTTTCGAGCCGCAAAGCCGAAACCGACCGCTATCAAATACACATAAGGCGGCGACAGCAGGTCCATTTTCGATCTCCCCAGGCCGCGAACGGCCCTACCCCAACACGCTTTCGACCACTTTATCGCAGCCACCAATTGCCGCAAGCAGAGGCGCCGCCCCCGAATCATTGCGCCGCACCTTGATTAGATTTTTTTTCCAACATCGATTGACTCCCTACAGAGTTCGAAATATTTTCTAAGTCGAACAGGGAGACCCGACATGAGCGCTTGGAGAGATCCGCCATCTCAGACGCCGACCACCGCCGCGCGCCAAGCCGCGGAGGGCCGGACGATGATCCGCGATCTCGCCTCCCTGGCGGCCACGCTCGCCGTCGTCGCCGCCGTCATCGCCTGGACGCCAGCCCCCAATCACAACGGGCGGCCCGATCCTGTTCCTGCCGAGGCACGCCCATGACCGACCGCCCCTCCCTGCGCCCGGTCCGGCTGTCGTCGGCCGGCCATCTGGCCGACGGGACCATATCGCTCGGCTTCTGGCCGGATGACGGCGGCGACCCGTTGATCAAGATCCGGCTTCCCCGCCGCGATGCCCAGCTGTTGCGCGACGTGCTCCTGAAAATGGTGCCGGAGACCGACGCACGCCCGTCACCAGTCGGAGACGGGCCCGACGATCATGACTGCGGCGAGGACATATGTGTCTGCCGCGACCCCGCTTAACCCTGGGAGACGCCCCATGCTCATCGACCCCGCCCGCGACCTGAAATCCGCCCGCGCCAACGGCGAGACCGCCCTTGTCCGGCTGATGGCCGCCATCATGCAGGAGCGCTGGACCGCCGCCGGCGCATGCACCGAGACGGACCTGCGCCAGGCCGGATTCTCCGACGACGAGATCGGCCGCTATGCGGCCCGCGCGCGGGATTTCATCGCCCGGCGCGGCGGCGAGGCCTCCCCACTTTCCGACCTCGCGTCCATCGGGCGGGAAATCCGCGACCGCGCCACCCACGCCGAGCTGAGCGAGACCGTCGCCGACATGCAAGCCATGTCCCACCGTCTCGACCGCGACATCACCCGCTTGAAGGCCTTGGCCGGCAGCTACGCGCCGCGCGCGAACTGAGGAGTGACGCACAATGCCCCGTATTCGGCATACGATTTCCGCCGATCAGGCGGAGTACCTGCGGCAGGAACTTGCTGCGGCTTTGACACAGGCGCGTTATCTGGCCGATGCGCCGCCCGAGCACCTTCCGGCGCTCGCGAGAGACCGTGTCCGTCAGATCCTCGGCATGATCGGCATGCTCGACAAGGATTTCGAGAACGATTGGCCGCGCTGCGAAACCTGCGGCACGACAATCGGGATCGATGATCGCAGTGTGACTTTCAGCGACTCGGAGGGCGAAAGCTTCACCTTCTGCGAACGGCATACCGGCGACGCTGAATCTGACCTTCTCGCGTTTCCCCACAACCCGGCCATTGCAGACCGCGAGATTTGTCAGGCGGAGACATGGCTTGCCGGCCAGGCGGCCGATCCGATCGAACCGGGAGCCGATATCCACTCCGATCTGCGCGCCGCCAACATGGCCCGTCAGACCGAATGGGACCCGGGCAACGCGATCAGCCTTGCCTATCGGGGCAACGAAATGGCCGGCGAAGTCGGCGAGGCCTGCAACGTCATCAAAAAGCTCGAGCGCGAGCGTCTCGGCATTGCCGGATCGCGCGCGAGCATTGCGCAGCTCGCCGAGGAGCTGGCCGACGTCGTCATCTGCGCCGACCTGATCGCCATGCAAGCAGGCATCGACCTGATGGGCGATGCCGTTCCGACGAAGTTCAACCTCACGAGCGAAAAGACCGGCCTGCGCACGCGCCTTTCCCGGCGGGACACCGACGATGCCCAGCACCCCTGACGAGATCCAGGACGCGCTGTGGGCCGCCGCGCCGCGTGACACCAGCTATGGGCGCAGGAGCGACGCCGCCGGCCCTTCGAGGAACGCCATCGCGCTCACCCGCAGGTCGCTGATGGCTTTTCTCGACGAGATCGAGGCCGACACCACCGTCGGCGAAATCCGCGAAGCGCTGGAGGCCTGACCGATGATCACAGACCTCGACCGTTCCGCGATTGGCGACGACGATCCGCTGACTTTGTCGGAGGCCTGTCGCCTGATGTTTCGCGGGCAGATCTCCCCGGCGACCTTGCGCGCCGCCGCGAGCCGTGGCGAACTGGTGCTGGAGCGGCTTGGCCGCAAGGATTTTGTCACCATTCGCGAAATCGAGGCTTGGAGGGCAAGATGCCGCGACGATCGAAAGGGCCGAGGCTCACCTGGCGCGCCCCGAAGCGCAACGCCAAGGGCTGGATCGTCGAAAGCGGCGGCTGGATCATCCGGGACGGAAGCCGCTCAATCCGCACTGGCTGCGGCGAGGACGATCGCGACGGAGCTGAGCGCGCGCTCGCGGACTACATCGCGCAAAAGCACGTCGACGAAGCCCGCGCGCAAGGCCCGCGTCATCCCGATCTGATTCCGATCGCCGACGCGATCGCGCTTTACCTCCAGGACATCGCCCCCTCCCACGCCCGGCCTTGGGAAACCACGGCGCGGGCGAACCGGCTTCTCGACTGGTGGGGCGAGCGCATGCTGTCGGAGGTGACCGGCCAGGCTTGTCGCGACTATGCCGCCAATCGCGGCAGCAAGTCCGCCGCCCGCCGCGAGCTGGAAGATCTGCGCGCTGCGATTGTCTATCACCACAAGGAAGGCCATTCCGCAACGCTGACCGCCGTGACGCTGCCGGAAGCCGCACCCAGGCGCGAACGGTGGCTGACCGTCGAGGAGGCCGCCCACCTCGTGCGCACCGCCTGGCGCTATCGCGAGGTCCAGAAGGGCAAGCCGACCGGGCGTTATAGCCGCCGCCATGTGGCCCGCTTCATTTTGGTGGCCCTTTATACCGGCTCGCGCGCGGGCGCGATTTGCCAGGCCGCGCTTACGCCGACACCGGGTCACGGCTGGATCGATCTGGAGAGCGGAATGTTCTACCGCCGCCCCGAGGGCGAGCGGGAGACCAAGAAACGCAAGCCGCCGATTCGCATTCCCGATCGGCTGCTTGTCCACATTCGCCGCTGGCACCGGCTCGGGATCTCCCGGCGATTCGTGATCGAGTGGAATGGCTCGCCGGTCACGCGGATCGCCAAAGCCTTCGCCCGCACGGCCGATGCGTCCGGCATGCCGGACGTCACGCCGCACACGCTGCGCCACACGGCCGCGACTTGGATGATGCAAGGCGGCTCCGACAAATGGGAGGCATGCGGCTATCTGGGCATGTCCATGGAGACCCTGGAAAACCACTATGCGCACCACCACCCGGATCATTCCGCCAGCGCGCGCGAGAGCTTGGTGCGGCGAAAGAAGCCTCAGGCCGCTAGCACAGGATTAGCACAGAAAGAGCGGAACATTGACCGAACGTTGACCGCCTTCGACATCGGAAAACCGCCAAAATCCGCCATCAAACAATAGGCGACACGCGTTCGGGACGAGGGGGTCGCAGGTTCAAATCCTGCCACTCCGACCATCCACAAAACCTGTTCCCGGCAGGTTCTTCGGGCCGCTGACTGCGCCGCACGATGGCGCACCGACAAAGGCTCACTTTCCTCCCATTTTCGCGATTTGCACCCGACCGGCAGGCGCCTTCTTCACGCGCGCTTTTTCGCCGCTGATTCCCGGCTCGATCGGAAACGCGCACATTTTCGCGAACGGGATGTGTGCAAGCCGGAAACAAGTTTACAGTCGTAGAAGTTGTCCGTCTTCCAGCGAACCGGAGGATCCTTTTAATGCGTTGTTCTGACGCGTTTGCGCACGGCGAACCGGGTTTCACGGCTTTCCGCGAACGCGCCTCCGAATTTATTGATCCTCGTGACCACGGATGTCAGCGATAGACGTTCGGACGGAACGCGATCGCGAGCCGTCACCAACGTTCCAATTGCGCACGCGACGCGGTCCTGAAATCATTGTCGTCCCGTCATCGACTTCGATGTGGCCGGGGCCTGGCGGGAGCGTGTAGGAGCTGGCCATGTTCGACCTCTCGATCGCGCTTCTTCGCAATGCCGGCCTGATCGCGGTCGTCGCCGTGGCCTATTCGGTCGTACCGCAACGGCTGAAAGACAACGCCATCGAAGCCGTCATTCTCGGGGTCCTGTTCGGCCTCGGCGCCGTTCTGGCCATGGTCGATCCCGTCCATTTGCGGCCGGGTCTGATTGTCGATTCGCGAACCACCTTAGTGATTCTCGCCGGCCTGTTCGGCGGTCCGGTGGCAGCCGCCATCAGTGCGGCACTCGCGATCGCGTACCGTCTCTATTTGGGTGGCGTCGGCGCCTATCCCGGAAGCTTGGTCATCGTCCTCAGCGCGCTCATCAGCCTGTTCGGCTATTATGTCCTGCGCCGAAATGGCGAAAAAGCCGTGGATTTCAAAATCCTAACGATCATAGCGCTGCTGTCGCCCTTCACCACGTTCGCGGCCTTCCTACTGCCATGGACCATTGCGCTGCGCGTGTTGGAGGACACGTTCATTCCCTCCAGCATCGTGCGTGTGGCCGGGGTTCTGCTGCTCGGAACGATCCTGATACACGAGCGCGCCCGTCGACAGGCGGAGCAACGGATCGCGGAACTCGCCGGCACGGATGAGCTCTGCGGGCTTGCCAATCGCCGCGCCTTCTATTCTGCCCTTCAGCGCCAGATCGAGCGATCGCGCCGGTTCAACGAGCCCTATTGCGTGATCATTCTGGACATCGACCGCTTCAAGTCCATCAACGACACCCATGGCCATCCGACCGGCGACGAGGTCATCCGCCGCCTGGCGGAGGTTCTGCGCCGGACTTGCCGCGAGACCGACGTGCCGGCCCGAATCGGGGGTGAGGAATTCGCCGTCCTGCTCACCAACACCTCGGCGGGCGACGGCGTGAACCTGGCCGAACGGATTCGGAGCGCGGTTGCGAGCGAAAAGATCGAGACTCGGGACGAAACGCTGTCGTTCACGGTGAGCCTTGGCATCAGCTCAAATCACGGTATGGGCATGTCCTTGGAGACGGTCATGACGGCGGCCGACAACGCGCTCTACATCTCGAAGAATTCCGGCCGCAACCGGGTCTCCGCCGTGGATTGGGAGACGGCCAACGCCCTGGCGACCGCCGGCCTGCGCTACTGATCCGGCCCGATTCGGCGAAGGAGAGATCTCCTTCGCCGCCCGTCGCACCTCTTCCGGCGAAAAGCCGAACCGGTCTGGCGTTCAAATTGAGGCAATTTGAACGTGGCATGCTCTAAGCTGCCTTCTTTCCCCAAAGCTCTTCGGAGGCGATGCGAGCGCCGTCGGCCAAGGCCTTCAGCTTCGCCCACTGGATCGACTCGTGCACCCGTCGCGAGCGCGGGCTCTGGGAAAAGCCGCAATCGGTGCCGGCCATGAGGTTCTCCCGGCCGACCAGCTTCGCCAGGCGCACCAGACGTTCGGCGACCAGCTCGGGATGTTCCACCACGTTCGTGGAGTGCGAGACGCAACCGGGGACGAGCTTTCGCCCGGCCGGCAGTTTCGCCGTCTCCCACACCTTCCATTCATGGGCATGGCGCGGGTTCGCCATCTCGATGCAGTAGGCGCCCGCCTTCACCTGGGTGACCAGGTTGACGATATCGGCAAGGGCGACGTCGGTGGTGTGCGGCGTATTAAAGCTGCCCCAGCAGATGTGATAGCGGACCCGGTCTTCCGGCAGCCCTTCGAGCGCACGATTGACGGCGGCAACCTGCATCTCCGCCCAGGCGAGATAATCCGACATCGGCTTGTCGGCGAAGGCGATGTCATACATGTACGGAATAAAGGCGTCGTCGACCTGAACGATCAGCCCGGCGTCGACAATCTCCTTATATTCCTCGTGCATGGCGTCGGCGACGGCGAACAGGAACTCTTCTTCGCTCGCATAGTAGTCGTTGGCATGGCGCGGCACGGCGCTGGTGGGCGCAACCACCGGCAGGAAGCCTTCGATTCCGTCGACGCCTTCGAGCGCGGCCTTGAAGCGGGCGATATCGGCGCGCACAGCGTCGTAGCCGATATAGCGGATCGGCGCGACGGCAGCCATGACGCCGCGCTTCGGCAGCTTCTGGGTCGGGAAATATTCCTCGTAGAATTCCGGGAATAGCCGCGCATCCTTGCCGAGACCGGCAGCGGTCTCCACGTCGCGCTCTTCGAACCCGTCCAGCCGGTCGACCACGTAGTGCGCCCAGCTACGGACTTTGCCGAACTCGCCATCGGAGACGATGTCGACACCGACATCTTTCTGGTGGCGCACCACGTCCTTGATCGCCGACCCGACGACCTGATCGAATCGGGTCTGGTCGACGGGCTCGCCGTTTTCGATCGCCGTCGCCAGCTCAGCGATTTCCGGCGGGCGCACCAGGCTGCCAACATGCGTCACGCGAATGCGATCGCTCATGCTCATCTTGGTCCTCCGTTGGAGCGGCAGACCTTTTCGGGCACGCTCGGCCCGATCGCCGCTCCCTTTTCGTCGAATAGGTCTCGCCCTCGGGCTTTCGAACGATCGGCCCGAAGCGTGCAAAACCTATTCGATCGAGGCCTCGATGCCGACCCCTTTGGCCTTGGCCGTTTCCCAGCAATGGTAGGCGCAGGCGAGATCCTGAGCGGCAATGCCGAGGGAGCGATAGAGCGTGATCTGAGAGGGATCGGTGCGACCGGGATGACCGCCGGCCACCACCTCGCCAATCTCCGCCAGGACGTGGTCCTCGCCGACCCGCCCGGCTTCGAGTGCGGCGATCAACTCGCCGGCCTGTGCGAAGATGGAGGGGCGATAGTCGGCAAACAGCGCGGAGCGCACGACCAGGTCCTGATCGATCTCGGTCTTGGTCGGCACCGAAGCACCGACGGCGTTGACGTGCGTTCCCGGCGCGATCCAGGCCCCGAACAGCACCGGCTCCGCCGCCGCCGTGACGGTACAGACGATGCCGGCGCCGATCACCGCGGCCTTCACGTCGGTGCCCGCCTCGAACGTCACATCCGGATAGCGCCCGCGGGCCAGCGCCACGAACGCCTCGGCCCGCTCCGCGCGCCGTCCGGCCACACGCACGCGTCGGATCGGCCGCACCGCGAGCATCGCATCCAGATGATGCTCCGCCTGCTCGCCGGTGCCGATGATCGCCAGCACGCTCGCCTCTTCCTCCGCCAGCGCTCGCGTCGCCACCGCACTCGCCGCCGCCGTGCGCACAGCCGTCAGCCGGCCGGCATTCATCATCGCGAGAACGCCGCCATGGACCGGCTCGAACAGCACCATCGCCCCTTGATGGGAGGAGTAGCCGAAGGCCGGGTTCTCCGGAAACAGGCTGATCAGCTTGACGCCGTAGCACCCGGGCGCCTCGATCGCGCCGGGCATCATGCCCAGCATGTTGGGTCCGCCGACCGACATGATGGAGCGCAGCGGCAGCGTCGCCCCGCCCTTGGAGACCGACGCCATGGTGGCCGCAACCACCTCGATCGCCGTTTCCATAGGAAGCAGCGCCTCGACGTCCTTTTCCGACAGAACGATCATTTCACTCGCACCGCATCCATGCCCCAGCCCTCGCCGGTGACCGGCAGGCCGAGCTCGGTTTCAAGCAACGAGACGTAGGGTTCCGGTCGCACCACATAGGGAAAATGACCGCCCCAGGCGAAACGATAGGCCGTGCCCGGCTGAAGCAATGCGCGCGCCTCCTCCCGCATTTCCTTGGTGATCAGCGGGTCGTCGTCGCCCTCGATGGTCGCAATCCGGTCCTTAGTAAAATCGAGCTTCGGCAGCGGCGGCGCCTTCTTGATGCCGTTCAGCCGCGACCGCAGCTCAATTTCCGGAATGCGCCCGCCGACTTCGGCCAACAAAAGGTCCACCAGGTCGGCCTGGTCGGGATGCGCCTCGCGCCAAGCGCCGAGCCCCATGGCAAAGCCGGCGCGGAGCTCCTCGATCGGCGCGGCGTCGAGATCGGAGGTGTAGGGCGGACGCGACCGCGAGGCCTCGGTGGAGACCAGCGTATTTGCCGGCAACAGGCGCGCGACCTTGTCGGGATAGCGCGCCGCGAAATACTGGACCAGATAGCCGCCGAGCGACGAGCCGAGCACCGTCGCCCGATCCACGCCGCGCAGGTCGAGCAGCGCCTTCAGGTCATCCGTCCATTCCGAAACCCCGCCGGACGCCGGATAGGTCACGGCGAGGATGCGCGCGCGGTCCTTCAGCGCCCGGATCTGCTGCCAGAAAATGTCGCCCCGCCCAAGCGTGCCCGGCACCAGGAGCAGCACCGGCCCCTGATCGCCGGCCTCGATCACGCCCCATTCCCGGCCATTGAGCGTGACGCGCTGTTCGGGATGGGCGGCGGCGAACGCGTCGCGATCGGCGATCAGAGGATTGCTCATGCGAACGGGTTCTCCACTTTCGGCCAGTAGGTCGGCGCACGCTTGGTGTAGGGAATGTTGGCGTAGTCCGGGGTGATCGCGCCCGGCGTCGCCACGTGGATCACCTCCGAGGCGATCGGCGAAAAGCCGGCATAAAAGTGCTGGGACGACTTCACGCAAACGGCCTTCTTCGCCGACAGATCGATCCCGAGGCCGGTGAAGGCGTCGGGATGGAAGGTCTGGGTGCGCAGATCGTTGACGACGATGTCGACGCCGTTCGCTTCCAGCCAGACCATTTCGTCCAGCTTGGAATCGAGCGTGCCGAAGCGCTGGGTCAGCCCGCTGGCGAGCTTCTTCACCGTCACCACCAGGTCGAGCGGATCGCCGGACATCGGCCCGCACTTGCCGCCGAGCCTGAGGTTCAAGGTGGCGCCCTCCCCCGCCTCGCGGCAGATGCGAACGGCAACCGGATCCCAATAGATGCCGGTCGCGATATCGCGCATGCCGCGATCGAGGATCGCCTTCAGAAGAAAGGTGGCATCGGCCGGCGCGCCGCCGCCGGCATTGTCGGCCGTGTCGGCCAGCACCACCGGCCCGGCTGTCGCCGCCTGAACCCGGTCGAGCGCGCCCTCAATATCGGGATAGGGCCGCAGGATCTCGTTGCGCAGGGAAAACAGCTTCATGCCCAGCTCGGACGCAAGCGCGCTCGCCTTGTCCGCATCCCCGTCGGTGATCGCCAGCATGCGCGCGCCGACACGGGGATGATCGCCCCAGGGAAAGCCATGAGCGAGCGACAACGACAGCACCCCCGGCTCCAGCTCGCGCTCCAACAGCCCGTCGACGAAGCTGCGCATCGGCTCGAACGGGGTATGCATGGCCACGATCATGCGGCAATCGAAATCGCGCATCACCGGCTTGGTGCGCCCGGAGGCGGCATCGACCGCCAGACGGTAGAGGTCGCGTGCCCGGTCGGGGATATCGACGTGGGGATATTCCTTGTAGGCGACCAGAAGGTCGGCCTCGCCCAGCATGGTCTCGGTCAGGTGGCAGTGCGGATCCAGCAGGCCGCCGATCACCGTGTCGGGGCCCGCCACGGCGCGGCACTGGGCGATCAGGTCGCCCTCGCAATCGTCGTAGCCGTCGGCGATCATGGCGCCGTGCAGCGACAGAAGCACCACGTCCACCGGCAGCGCGGCCTTGAGATCGACCAGGATCTCGTCGCGGAAGCCTTCATAGACCGAGCGCACCGTAATGCCGGCCGGCTGGGCATGCGCCGTCAGGCTTTCCACCACGGTGGCTCCATCCGCCTCTCCGGCCTCGCGCCAGATCTTCAGCGGGCCGGACCAGTACTGGATCGGCTTTTGCGAGGCGTCGCCATGGGCGATCCCGCCCTCCTCGAACGTCAAGGTGCCGGTCGGAAGCGGCGAGAACGAGTTGGTCTCCGTGGAGATGCTAGCGATGAAAATCTTCATGCTGGTTCGTCTTCTGCGTGATGGTGCTCGGGAGGGGGCGTGCCGGTCGCGAGATAGCGCGCGAGCGAGGCGGCCACGTGGACCATGATGATCAGGAAGGCGACCGGGACGGCGGCGGTGAACCAGATCATCGGAACGGACAGCATTTCCGCCTCGCGGCCCAGGCTGCGTCCGAGGAAGCCGCGGGCCAGCGTCCAGTTCGGGCCGAACAGGGAGTAGTAGAGGACCGGAATCGCGAAAATGGTGACGCCGGCCGCCCGGATCGCCGCGAGCAGGCGGCCGAGACCGCCGCTGGTGCGGGTCGCCCCCGGAAACAGCGTCGGGTCGGAGCGTTCGTGGAAGGCGACCGAAGCGCCCAGCATGCCCGCCCACACCATGGCGCGGCGAGCGAGCTCCTCGGTCCAGATCGGAGGCGAATCGAAGATATAGCGGGCGATCACCTGATAGCCGGCCGAACCCGCCATCACGATCAGCGCGATGATGGCCACCACCAGCGCGAGCCGGTTGAGGCCATCGGAAAGCCGACCAAGCGCCGCGACCGCCCGCACGGGACTACTCGCCCTTCGCCTTTTGCCACATCTCGACCTGCTCAGCGCTCAAAAGCCCGCTGGTGTAGGTCGTCTGGGACGCCTTCTCGAATTCGGCGCGCGCCTCCGGCGAAAGCTCGGTGATCTCGACGCCGGCCTCCTTCAGCCGGTCGAATACGCCGCCCTGCTCCTTCAGCCACTGGCGGTTGGCCTTGTTGGCCGCCTCGACCGCGGCGTCGACCGTCTTGCGCTCGTCGTCGGACAGACCCTGGTACCAGTCCTCCGAGGCGATCGCGATGCGCAGCGAAGGCGCGATATCGGCATTGGTGAAGTATTTGATGAAGTCGGTGTGGCCGAACAGCAGCGGCACGATCGGCGGGTTCAGATAGCCGTCGGCCACGCCGGTCTGCAGCGCGTTCGGAACCTCCGCCCAGCTCACGATGGTGCCGGTGGTGCCCCAAGCCTTGAACAGCTCGATCTGGCTTTCGTCGAGGGCGCGCATCCGCAGGTCCGACATGTCGGCCATGGTCTTGACCGGATGCTTGGTGTTGAAGATGCCGATGCCTTGGCCGACGGTGTCGACGGCCAGCACGCGCACGCCGGAGGACGTCAGCTTCTCGTTGATCTTCTCCAGCATGCCGCCCTCGTAGAGCGTCTTGTCGATCTCCTCCATGCCGCTGAAGAAGTAAGGCAGCCGCAGCCCGTAGATCAGGTTGTCCACCGAGGCCGTGATGCCGAGCGGCTCCATCGCCACCTCCAGAAGCCCTTGCGAGACCTGATCGAACAGCTCGTCGTCGCCGCCAAGCGCGCCACGCTGATATTCTTCCGCCTCCATGCCGTTGGCGTTCAGATATTCGCTGAAGGCGTGCGCCCAGGCATAGCTGCCGGACTCCGTCACGTTCGGCGGACTGTCGAGCGCGATCTTGACCTGTGCAGAGGCCGGCGCGGCGAGCGCGACGGCGGAAACGAGCGCCGCTGCCGCGGCCATGTGTTTGATAGACATCCGATAGTCCTCCGCTTCCCCTTTGGATTGTTGAGGTCTCAACAGCGGCCGAAGACCTGCGTCCCCTATCCGCCGCCAACCACTCCGAACGCGCGCGGTATCGCCAGGCTGATCTCCGGCACCGCAACCAGAATCCCGAGCACGACGATCTCGACGGCGACGAACGGAATCACGGCGCGCGCGAGTCGCCAGTAGTTCGTCTTGGTCACGGTCGAGACCACCAGCAGGCAGCCGCCGAGCGGCGGGGACACCAGGCCGATGCACAGATTGAAGCACAGCACGATACCGAGATGGACGGGATCGGCGCCCTGGGCGAGCGCGACCGGCGCCAGAAGCGGCACCAGCAGCGCCAGCGCGACCGGTACGTCCAAAAGCATGCCCGCGAACAGGAAAAGGACGTTCAACAGGATCATGTACTCGACCGGGCCGAGGCCGAGCCCTTCCACCCCGGACGAGATCGCCTGAGGCAACCGCTCCAGCGCGCCCAAATGGCCGAGGGCGGCGATCGCCGTCAGAATCATGAAGATCGAGCCGGAGAGCGTGACCGTGCGTTTCAGACCGGCAGCGAGATCGCCCAGCTTCAGTCCGTCATAGAAGTTCGCAGCCACCAGCGCGACGAACACGGCAACGGCCGCCGCCTCCGTCGGCGTCATCCAGCCGAGCACGATGCCACCGACGATGATGACCGGCAGGACCAGCGCCGGCGCGGAGCGAACGAGCGTCGGCAACAGCGGCGGCGCCTCGCCGCGCTCCATGCGGGGATGGCCCTCGCGCCAGGCGAAGAATGCGTTGACGGCAAACAGAGCGGCGGCGAGGAGCAGCCCCGGCAGGATGCCGGCAAGGAACAGCGCCGTCACCGAGGTCTGCATCAGCGCGCCATAGAAAATCAGGATGATCGACGGCGGCACGATCGGCCCGATGATCGACGAGGCCGCCGTCACCGCCGACGCATAATTGTCGGAGTAGCCGCGCTCGCGCATGGCCGGCACCAGCGTGTTCGACAGCGCGGCCGCATCGGCGACCGCCGAACCCGAGATCCCGGCAAAGAACACGCTGGTCATGATATTGACGTGGCCGAGCCCACCGCGCAGCCGTCCGACCAGGGACATGGAAAGGTCGATCAGCGCGCGGGTGACGCCGCCGCGATTCATGACCTCGCCGGCCAGGATGAACAAAGGCATCGCCATCAGGGCGAAGACGTCGATCTTGGAAAAGATCTGCTGCGGCAGGATCGCCAGATAGCGGCCGTTGTCGGTCGCCAAAAAGGCGAGCACCGCCGAACCGCCGATGATGTAGGCGAGCGCAAGGCCCGACGCGAGGAAGACGACCGCCGCGATCGGGACCAGCGCGATCATGCGGCGAGATCCAGACGCTGGGGGCTGAGATCGCTTTCCGCGACGCCCTCGCCGGCGATATCGAACGGCAATGCCCGACCCAGCACCAGCGCGGCCGCGGCCCGAGCGAGCGCCGGCGCGGACTGGATGCCGTAACCGCCCTGCCCGGCGAGCCAGAAGAAGCCGGGCACGGCCGGATCGTAGCCGGCAACCGGGGTTTTGTCGGCCACGAAGCTTCTGAGCCCCGCCCACTTGTTTTCGATGCGCCGGACGGAGAGATCGAACGCGCGCTCAATGCGGTCGACGCAAAGCGCGACATCATATTCGTCCGGCTGCGCGTCGCACGGCAGCGACGGGGTCTCGTCGGCGGGCGAGATCAGAAGCCGGCCAGCATCCGGCTTCATGTAGAATTGCTCGTCGATGTCGACGACCATCGGCCACTTGTCGGGATCGACACCCTCCGGCGCCGCCACCACCATGGCCGTGCGCCGCTTCGGCACCAGCCCGATCGGTGCCGCGCCGGCAAGCCGCGCGATCTCGTCGGCCCAGGCGCCGGCCGCATTCACCACCACATCGGCCGTGACCATGGTCTTACCGGCCTCGATCCGCCAGCCATCGCCCGCACGGACCAGCGACTGGACATCGGCTCCCGTCAGGATCTCACCGCCTGCCGCGCGAAACCGCTTCAGGTAGCCCTGGTGCAGACCATGAACGTCGATGTCGCGCCCGCCGGGCTCCGCCATGCCGGCGACCGCGTAGCCCGGGCGCAAAAGCGGCGCCAGCCGACGCACCTCGGCCCCATCCAGCATCCGCACGCCGCCATGGGGCGCCACCTCCGACACCAGTGCCTCGAGCGCCGGAACCTGGTCGGCCCGCGCGACCATCAACACGCCACGCGGCGACAGCAGCGGATTGGCGCAGAAGCCGCTCGGCGGCGCAACGAAGAACGGGGCCGATGCCCGCGAAAGCGCTCGGATCGCCGGCGGACCATAGGTCTCGGTGAACAGCGCCGCGGAGCGACCGGTGGTGTGGTAACCGGGCTGGGCTTCCCGCTCCACCAGCAGCACGCTGCGGCCGTCGGCAAGCTCCGCCGCGACCGAGGCGCCGGCGATACCGGCTCCAATGATGACGATATCGAAATGGGACAAAGCTGAGATCATCCGAAAACGCTAACAGAGATTTTCCGATCGGAAAACGGAATTTTTCCGATTGGAAAATCGCGATGGACGCCCCTCCTCCACGCGCTTAGATTCCGGAGGATGGAGAAGATGCTCGACGCCAAAGCCGCGCCCGACGACCGCCGCATCCGGATGGGGGAGCGGCTACGCGCGATCCGCCATTCCAAAGGGCTCACGCTTGCGGAGGTGGCGGCGCGCTCCGGACTTGCCGTTTCCACCGTCTCCAAGGTGGAGCGCGGCCGAATGGCGTTGACCTACGACCGGTTCGGCCAGCTTGCGGACGGGCTCGGGGTCGACATGGCGGAGCTGTTCTCCGCCGAGGGCGAGCGCTTCCAGCCCGGCCAGGTCGCGGTGGCGCGCAAGGGCGAGTTCGCGCTCCACGTCACCGAGAACTACGTCTACGAGATGCTGTTCTCGGAGGTCTGGAACAAGGCGATGGTGCCGATGCTGGGCACCCTGCAGCCGCACGAGAAGATGAGCTTCGACCGGTTCGTCAGCCACGCCGGCGAAGAATTCGTGATGGTGCTTGCCGGCCGGCTGACGGTCACGTTCGAGGACCGCGAGCCGCTGACGCTGGAGACCGGCGACAGCACCTATTTCGACAGCCGGCGCGGCCATCTCTACGCCTCCGCCGGAGCGGAGCCGGCCCGCATCCTGGTCGTCTGCGCGAAGACCACATTCGGCGCCAACGGCGAGCCGGAGTAGTCGGCCGGCTCCTGCGGGCACCAGCTCCCGCTTAGTCGCCCACCACGATCGCGCAGTCGGCGAGCGCGAACGCTTCCGCCGGGCCGGGCGGCGGCGCGACGTCGGTAATCACCCCCCGCAAATGCCGCGCCAGACAGACCCGCCGTGCCGCCGTGCGGGCGAATTTGGTGGCGTCGGCCAACACCCATCCGTCCTTGGCGGCGTCGAGGGCGGCGCGCTTCACCGCGATCTTCGCCGGATCGAAATCCCAGGCGCTGCCGTCGGCATCGAAGGCGGAAACGCCGAGAAAGGCATGATCCAGCCGGAGGTCGGCAAGAGCGGCGACCGTGTTCGCCCCGGTGATCGCGCCGTCCGGGGTGCGCACCTCGCCGGGCAGCACTTCGACCGTCAGCCCTGAGGCACCGGCCAGCAGCGAAGCCGTGGCAAGCCCCGCGCAGACCGCGCGCACGTCGCCGACACGGCCTTCGCCCAGAACCGCGCACAGGCCCAGTGCCGCCGCCTCGACCGTGGTGCCGACATCGAAGAAGACGGTATCGCCAGAGGCGACGATGCGCGCGGCGGCTGCGCCGATCAGATCCTTGGCGTCGGTGTTGGTGACCTGCTTGGCCGAATAGGTCGGCCGGGCGACCGATCCCGGCAGCCCAGCGCCGCCATGAAACCGCTTCAGAAGTCCGGCACTTTCCATCGCGATCAGGTCGCGCCGCACCGTCTGCGCCGAGCAGCCGAACTCCTGGGCGAGCCGGTCGATCGTTACGAAGCCGACATCATGGACGACTGAAAGAATCCGCTCACGCCGCTCGCCCATGGCTCCAGGATCATGTAAGATTTCGTTCATCCGGCTTCGGCCTATCACAAGAGAGATCATGCATGCCAGTTCTCAAGCGTAGCGCCGACGGCACGATCTGGCGGGGAGAGATGCGATTCGATCCCTGGCTTCTCGACTGGGTCGAAGACGCCGCGCCGTCAAGCCTCACCCGCGTCGGGGCTCGCGAGGCGCTAAGGCTGGCAATGAGCGGCAAGCGCGTGCGGCGCGTGCCCGTCGGCGTGATCGGCCCGCGCGAACCCAAGCCGCGCCAGGAGGCAATCGCCTACGAGGTCGGCTACACGCTCGCCACCCTCGGCCTCCAGATGGCCTGCGGCGGCAAGGGCGGCGTCATGGAAGCCGCCTGTCAGGGCCACCTGGAGGCCGGCGGCGCCCCGATGGGCTTTCTGCCGGACGAGGAATGGACCGGCGCCAACCCTTATGTCGCGATCCCGATCGCGACCGGCATCGGCACCGCCCGCAACGCCATCCTCGCCCGTGCCTGCACCGCCCTGATCGCTGTCGGCGGCGGCTACGGCACGCTGTCAGAGATGGCCTTCGGCCTGCATTGGGACCGGCTGGTGCTGACCCTCGAGGGCGCCCCGGAAGTGCCCGGCGCGGTCACCTGCAGCGATGCCGACGCCGCCATCGACCGGCTCGCCGGCCACCTGCTCCGCCTCGAAGAGCGGCCGAGCCTCGACAATCCGGGCAGCGACGCCGCCCTCACCGTGACGTCATAAAACTTACATTCCGACAAGATATGTAAAATCTCGATCACGAAGGGGGGATCGATGGCGCTCGTGACCTGGGCCTATCTCGTCTATCTGGCGTTGCCGATCGCTCTGCTCGGCATCGGCTCGCTCGGCGAGAGCTGGACCAATACGCTGTTGCCATCGGGCCTCACCGGCGAATGGTACCGGGCCGTCCTCGACGACCCGAGCTTCGTCAGGGCGTTCTGGACCAGCCTTCGGGTGACCGGTGCGACCTGCATCGTCGCCGCCCTGATCGGGCTTCCGCTCGCCTATGCCGCCGTCACCTCGGGGCGCCGCAGTGCCTCGCGCCTGGTTCGTCTCGTCATGCTGGTGCCGGTCGCCGCGCCGGAAATCACCCTCGGCTTCGGCTTCATCATCGCCTTCTCCACGGCGACGACGCCTTGGCTCGGTTCGTTCTTCCTGCTGGTCGCCGGTCACGTCCTGCTGACGCTGCCTTACCTGGTCGCCACCTTGATGAACGACATGGCGGCGCTGAAGCTCGGCGAACTGGAGGCCGCCGCGGGGTCGCTCGGGGCGGGTTTCTGGCGGCGGCTGATCGACATCGTGGTCCCGGTTTCGGCGACGAGCCTTCTGACCGGTCTCGTCACCGTTGCGGCGATTTCCATCGGCGAGTTCCAGCTCTCCAATCTGATCGCCGGCTTTCTCGATCGAACCTACCCGATCGTCCTTCTGCAGGCCTTTTACGGCGCCACCGGGTTCGCGTGTGCGGCGACCGTGATCCTGCTCGTGCTTTCGCTTCTCACCGGAACGGCCGCGGCGACGCTGTCGGCGGCCACCAAAAGGGAGTCCGCTTCATGAAAATGTTCGTAGCCACCGCGGTGGCCGCCGTCGCGTTCGCGACAACCGCGCACGCGTTCGACGGGCCGGAACTCTACGACGGCGAGCAGTCGCTCTACGATCAGGCCGCCGAACAGGGCATGGTCGTGTCGTTCGACACCGGCCCGACATGGGCCAACTGGGCCGCCCAGTTCAAGGCGTTCAAAGAGCGCTATCCGGAAGTCGAGATGGTCTACAACGACCTCGGCTCGGCCGCGACCGTGGTCGCGCTGGAGAAATCCAAGAACCGCCCCCAGGCCGACACCGCCTACTATTTCGCCGGCTCCGCGCTGGATGCCGCCGACAAGGACGTGGTCGCGCCGTTCGAACCGGTGAATTTCGAAAAGCTGCCGGAGCCGTTCAAGGCCGCCGACGGCAAGTGGTTCACCATTCACACCCTCAACGTCGCCTTCCTGGTGAACAAGAACCTGGTCGACGACGTGCCCCAGAGCTGGGCCGATCTCGCCGATCCCAAGTACAAGAACTCGATCGTCTATCTGGATCCACGCTCCACGGGCCAGGGCCAGGTGGTCGTGTTCGCCGCAGCGCTGGGCAATGGCGGCACGATGGACAACGTGCAGCCCGGCATCGACTATCTGAAGAAGCTGCACGACTCCGGCAACGTGCTGCGCACCGTCGGCACCACGCCTTACGCGCAGTTCCTCAAGGGTGAGATCCCGATCTATGTCGGCTACGAGAATGACGGCCTGAAGGCGAAGTACAAGGACGGCATGGGCGACGCCGTCGAGGTGGTGATCCCGGAGGAAGCCTCCGCCGCCGCCCCCTACGCCATCAGCCTGGTGAAGGACGGCCCGAACCCGGCCGCCGGCAAGCTCTGGCTCAACTTCATCATGTCCGACGAAGGCCAGGCCCGCTTCGCCGACGGCTATGTGCGCCCCTCCGTGCCGGGCGTGGAGCTTCCCGCCGAAGTCGCCGAGATGATGCCGGCCGCACCGCAGCTTCAGCCGCTGGACGTCGCCAAGGCGAAGGCCATGAAGTCGAAAATCGACAGCGCCTGGCAGAAGGCCGTCCTCGGCCAATGAGGTCGCCCGACCGAGACAGCGCGCCGGAGGCTTCATGCGCGCATCCATCCTGAAATGGGCGCTGGCGGTCCCCGCCGGCGCCTTTCTCGTCCTCTTTCTGGCCTGGCCGCTCGCCGGCGTGGTCGGCGAAGCGGTGAGCGGCGGCGGCCGCGCCTTCGCCGCCATGGCCGACGATCCGGTGTTCTGGCGCGGGCTCGTCGGATCCGCCGTGCTCGGCACGCTGGCGCCGTTCGCCTCCACCGTGGTGGGGCTTGCCGTCTCGCTGCATCTGGCCACGCTCCCCCCCGCCAAGCGGACCGCGCTGCTCACCGTGATCGCGGTGCCGCTGTCCTTCTCCGGGCTGGTGGTCGCCTACGGCTTCATCCTGGTGTTCGGCCGATCCGGCTTCGTCACCATGCTGCTGGCCGATCTCGGCGCCGACCCGGCCGTCGTCGGCGGGCTGATCTACACCCCAGCCGGCCTCGCCATCGCCTACTGCTACTATCTGATCCCGCGCGCCGTGCTGGTGATCTTCCCCGTGGTGGCGAATTTCGAGACCGAGCAGCTCCACGCCGCCCGGGCGCTGGGTGCCTCGCCCGCTCGCGCCTTCATCGACATCCTGTTGCCCCAGGTCGCGCCCGCCTGCCTGGTCGCGTTTGCGCTGTGCGCCGCCGTTGCGCTCGGCGCCTACGGCACCGCGCTGGCGCTTTCCGGTACCCAGATCCCGATTCTTCCCATGGTGCTTTATTCCAAGATTTCCGATAGTGGCGCCGACCTGCCCTCCGCCGCCGCCATGTCGCTGGTGCTGATCGCACTTGCCTGCACGGTAATGGCGATCGCCGAGCTGGTTCGCCCGCGCGTAAGGGCGGCGGCATGACCGGCAAGACGCTTCAACTGACCCGGTGCAGCAAAACCTATCCGGACGGCACCCGCGCGCTGGAGCCGGTGGACCTCACCATCGCCGCCGGCGAGGTGGTCGTGCTGCTCGGCCCCTCCGGGTGCGGCAAGACCACGCTGTTGCGGCTGGTGGCCGGGCTCGACCGGCCGGACGCCGGCGGCCGGGTCGTCCTCGACGGCCTCGACGTCACCGCCCACCCGATCGAAAAGCGCGGCGTCGGCATGGTGTTCCAGTCCTACGCCCTGTTTCCGCACATGTCGGTCGCCGGCAACATCGGCTATGGGCTCCGCGTCCAGGGCTGGTCTCGGGCGAAGCGAAAGGCACGGGTGGACGAGCTTCTCGCCACCGCGCGCCTGACCGAACTTGCCGGACGACGGGTCGACCAGCTCTCCGGCGGTCAGCGCCAGCGCGTCGCGCTCGCCCGCGCCCTCGCGCCACGCTCCGGCATGATCCTTCTGGACGAGCCGCTGACGGCGCTCGATGCCGGCTTGCGGGAAGGCCTGCGCGCCGAGATCGCCGCCATGATCCGCGACCAGGGCGCCACCGCCGTCTACGTCACCCACGATCAGGCCGAGGCCCTGACCCTCGCCGACCGGCTGGTGGTGATGAACCGGGGCACGATCGCCCAGATCGGTACCCCCCGCGAGGTCTACTACCGCCCGGCGAGCGACTATATCGCCGGCTTCTTCGGACCGGTGAACCGGCTTTCCGGGACGATCGAAGACGGGATCTTTGCGACGGCAACCGGCACCACGCCCGTTCCGGGCCAGCCGGACGGGGCAACCACCCTCGCCTTCAGGCCGGAGGCGGCGATCGTGGGCGGCGGCGGGTTGCGATTCCAGGTGGCCACAAGCCTGTTCGAAGGCGTTCGCCAACGCCTGGACCTTGAGGGGCCGGCCGGCGAACGCCTCGTCGCCTACGCACCGGGGGCGCGGCCCTACGCCCCCGGCGACGAGGTGACGCTCGGCATCGATCCGGACGGGCTGCTGACCTCGTCAGATGGTTGATGGGCGCTGTCCGGTCATTCACGTCTTCGCCAGACAGCGCCCAACCATTGTTAAGACGCAATTTC
Source organism: Amorphus sp. 3PC139-8 (assembly GCF_040750475.1). Taxonomy (NCBI): domain Bacteria; kingdom Pseudomonadati; phylum Pseudomonadota; class Alphaproteobacteria; order Hyphomicrobiales; family Amorphaceae; genus Amorphus; species Amorphus sp. 3PC139-8. Next base: position 84,381 of record NZ_JABJVY010000011.1, read on the forward strand.
GGACGGAAAACCGGTTCCCACTTTTCCTGAAATTGCTTTAGACCCGCGCGGTCAGCACCGCGAAACGCCAACGTTTGAAGGTGACATCGATCTCCGAAAAGCCTGCCGCGCGTAGCCAGGCGAACTGATCTTCGATATGGGCGCAGCGGTCGAACGCCATGCGCTGGCGCGCCTTGGCCAGCGCTTCGGCCGGTACGCCGGCCCCAGTCACGTCGTCGAGCCAGATCCGATCGTAGCGCGCTTCCGCCTCCGCGCTCGGGCCGAGCACCATTTCCGCGTTGATGAACAGACCGCCGGGGGCGAGCGCCTTGCGGACGCGGGCATAGAGCGACCGTTGCGCCTCGTGCTCCAGATGATGGATCGCGAGCGCCGAGAGCGCGAGGTCCCACGGGCCGCCGATATCGTCGGTCGCCAGGTCCGCCTTGGCAAGCGTCACCCGGTCGTCGCCGTCGAACCGTTTCGCCGCCTCCGCCAGCATGCCTTCGGAGAAGTCGAGACCGGCAATCCTGGCATCCGGGTTGCGCTCCAGCACCATGGCGGAGAAGAGACCCGTCCCAATCCCGAGATCGACCAGGCGCAAAGGCGACCCACCGTCCACCCCCTCGCCACGCTCGCGCCGCCAAATGTCGATGACGTCCAGGGCATTGCCGTAGAACGCATCGAAGCTGGGAACGAGGCCCCGGCGCATGCCGTCATAGTCGTCGGCGGTGCGGCTGAACACGGTGTGGGGTGCGGTCACGGTCATCGGACACTCCATCGAAACACAGAGGCAGTTATGAACTTCGAATAGGGCTGCGCCGTTGCCGATTTCTGCGCTCCGGCAGGAGCCGATCGATCGACGGGCCGAACGCGCACTCTCTTAGCTCAATTGGCCCTCAGATCGGGATTCAAAGTGTAGCTGGCATGCGCCGAACCCGAGGCGAGAACGTGGCCCTTCATTGCCGCTTCCGCATCCGCCCCGGTGAAGGGACCGGAGAGGCCCAGCGACGGCACATCGAGGGCGAAGATCTCGACCTGGTAGTCGTGCACCCGTTCATCGTTCATTGGCGGGCAAGGCCCGTCATAGCCGCCGTATGTGCCGGCCATGTCTGGGTTGCCGGCGAGGAAGGAGGTGAAGACGTTCGCCCCGCGCACGCCGTGGTCGGTGGCACCGATCGGCTTACCGCCGGCAACCACGCCCTCGCTTTCCGCGCCACGTGCAAGTGCCGTCGTCTCCGCCGGCACGTCGACCAGTACCCAATGATGGATGGTGATCCGCGGCGCGTGCTCGGCAATGACGGTTCCGGGCTTGTTGATCAGTGACATGTCCTTTGGCACGTCCGGATCGGTCATCAGGACGGCATAGGAGCGGGTCCCGTCCGGCCCTTCGGACCAGTGGACGGCGGGGCTGACATTCGCCTCCTGAGCCTCCGGCGGCGGGCAAAAGGCGGCGCTATCGGGAAAGCGGCTGGCCTGCGTCAGACCTTCGATCGTCACGTCGAGGCCGTCGGCGAGCGCTCCTGCGTTCGCCAGCAGAAGCATGGCCACCGCCAGGGCCGGCCCGTGCATCGATTTGGCATGTGTCATCGTCCGTCTCCTTTTCATCGCGCCAACTGGGCACGACGATAGGAGTGCGACGATCGGCGAAGGTGCCGGTTGCGATCAGGAATGCGCCGGCTACGATCAAACCCCGGAGGATCGACGGGCACGCATCGCCGATGGCGGCACGCCGAAGGCCTGCTGGAAGTGGCGGGAAAAGTGCGAGCGCGAGGTATAGCCGGTGGCCGCGATCGCCTCGGCGACATCCGCATCGCGCTCCGCCAGAATCAGGCGCGCCGCCTGCATGCGTTCCGAAAGCAGGATATCGCGCAGCGTCGCGCCCTCCCCTTTCAGCCGCCGGCGCAGCGTCGCCTCCGACATGGAAAGCCGCTCGGCCACGGCGGCCGGCGTCCAAGCGTGGTCGAGCCGGTGACGGATCAAAAGCTGGACGGCCTCGGCCACCGAGCGATCCACATATTTCGGCGCGATCGGCAACACGCCGCGTTCGGCCAGCACAAGCAGGATCTCCAGAATGCGATGATCCACCAGACGGCGGGAAACATCCGCGGTCCCCGCAAGCGCCTCGCCGGCATGCACGATCGCGGAGCACAGCGCATCGTCGAGAAACACAGTCGTCCCGAGCGGCGGCCTGGAAGCCGTGAGGCTTGGCCAGAGCCGGGCCGCCTCGATCACCAGCTTGCGGGCGAACGTGATGCACAGCGCCCGATAGACGCCGCTTACCGCGTCGGGCACGTTGACCACGTCGACATGGGCCCCGGCCGGCAGCGCGATCGCCTCTCCGGCGCAATAGGCTCGCCGTTCGGCGCCCGCAATGACCTCCTTCGTCCCCTCCACCACCACGACCAGTGCGGCCGATGGCATCGTGAGTTCGCCCACCGCCTCGCGGGTGCGGGTCACGAACGCGGTCAACACCGAGTGGTCATGGCCGTCGATCAGATGTCGGGTGTCGGTCGCGGCCCAAGGCTGCAGGGCCTGAAGAAGCCGGCGCCGGACATCGTCGTTTGGTGTAGAAGTGAACATGATGGCATCAAAGCGCTCGGCGTCGAGGCAGACAAGCCCGGCCGCCGATCGGCTCACCCCGACGCCATTTGACTTAGCGAGCGCGATCGCCTATGTCACGCGCCTTCGCTGGTGGCAACGCCGGCGATTTTTTCACGCACCCGTGGGACGAGCGGGCGCCTCGTTTCGTCCCTGTCGGCTCTTTGGTCGTTGCGGCCTTTCGGAGCAAAGGAGGGGGCGTGTCCATCGTTCGAAAAGAACCTCCGTTCTCAAGAACAGTCATCACACGAAGGACACCGCTTTCATGTCGAAGCGCCATTCGCAGAAGTATAAAATTGACCGCCGGATGGGCGAAAACATCTGGGGTCGCCCGAAGAGCCCGGTTAACAAGCGCGAGTACGGCCCCGGCCAGCACGGCCAGCGCCGCCGCGGCAAGCTTTCCGACTATGGCGTGCAGCTGCGCGCCAAGCAGAAGCTGAAGGGCTACTACGGCAACATCTCCGAGAAGCAGTTCCGCCGGATCTACGACGAGGCCGTCCGCCTGAAGGGCGACACCTCCGAGCGCCTGATCGGCCTGCTGGAGAGCCGTCTCGACACCCTGGTCTACCGCGCCAAGTTCGTGCCGACCGTGTTCGCCGCCCGCCAGTTCGTGAACCATGGCCACGTCATGGTGAACGGCCGCAAAGTCAACATCCCGAGCTATCGTTGCAAGGTCGGCGACGTGATCGAGGTGCGCCAGCGCTCCAAGGAGATGGTGCTGGTGCTGGAGGCCGTCGGTCTCGCCGAGCGCGACGTGCCGGACTATGTCGAGGCCGACCACTCCAAGATGAGCGCAACCTTCTCGCGCGTGCCGGGTCTCACCGACGTGCCCTACCCGGTGCACATGGAACCGAACCTGGTGGTCGAGTTCTATTCGCGCTGATTGTCGCGCCTTCCAACGAATTTCGGGCCGCCCCTCGGGGCGGCCTTTTTCATGTCTGGCCGTTCGTTTCTGTCAGAACCGGTGGGCAACGCCGCAGCGTTGGGCGCCATCCCTTGCGTCGGGTTTGCAAGCCGACTAAGTCGAGTGAACTGTCTCAAAGGGGTGCCCGAGCGGGCTGAGAGGCGCTAGACGCTAACCCTTAGAAACCTGATCCGGATCGTGCCGGCGGAGGGATTGAGATGACGGATATCACGTCCGCTCCTAATCGCATCGATGCCTTCGCCGTTGCCCGCGTCATAGCGCGGGTGCGCGATTGGGCGCCGCGCGTCCATTGCATCACCAACACCGTCGCCCAGAATTTCACCGCCAACGTGCTCGCCGCGATTGGCGCGGTGCCTTCGATGACGGTCCATGCCGACGAGGTCGCTTCGCTGGTGGAGAGCGCCGACGGCGTACTGATCAATCTCGGTACCCTCGATCCGGAACGGCGCGCCGGGATCGAGGCCGCCGTCCAGGCGGCTCGCGCCAACGGCAAGGCATGGGTCCTCGACCCGGTCAAGGTCGACCGGGTCCCTTTGCGCCGAGCGTTCGCGCTCACGCTGATCAAGCAAGCGCCCGCGATCGTGCGTGGAAACTCCGGCGAGATGACCGCCCTCTTCCCGGCGATCGCGGCGGCAACCGGCACCGCCTTCGCCGTCACCGGCGCCCGCGACAGCCTCTCGGACGGTACCCGCACGGTTCTTGTCGACAACGGCCACCCGATGCTGGCCCGGATGGTGGCGACCGGCTGCGCGCTTTCCGGGCTGATCGCCGCCTGCCGGGCCGTCGAAAGCGATTCGCTGCTGGCCGCTGCCGCCGCGACGGTCGCCTGGGGCGTGGCCGCGGAGCGGGCCGCCATCGGTGTCGCCGGACCGGGCAGCTTCGCCGTCCGCGTGATCGACGAGATCGGCGCGATGGACACCCCCACGCTCGAGCGCCACGCCCTGATCAGCCGGGGTTGAGGCGTGATTTTGCCGTCAGGAGATACGGAAACCATGACCACCCCGATCGCGCTGACCATCGCCGGAACCGACCCCTCCGGCGGCGCCGGCATCCAGGCGGACCTGAAGACGTTCGCCGCTCTCGGCGTCTATGGGGCCTCTGTCATCACGGCGCTGGTGGCCCAAAACACCCAGGGCGTGCGTGCGATCCATGACGTGCCGGTCGACTTCATCCGCGCCGAGATCGATTCCGTGTTCGACGACCTCATCGTCGACGCGGTGAAGATCGGGATGCTGTCGAAACCCGCCGTGATCCAAACGGTCGCCGACGCGCTGGATGCCCACGGCGCCGGCCAGATCGTGCTCGACCCGGTGATGATCGCCGCTTCCGGCGATCCGTTGCTCGACGAGGACGCCATCGGACACGTGCGCGACGTGCTGCTGCCCCGCGCCCATCTGATCACGCCGAACCTGCCCGAGGCGGCCACGTTGCTGGACACGGAAACCGCCGAGACGCCGGAGGCCATGGAGGCTCAGGCGGAACGGCTGCTCGCGCTCGGGCCGGCCGCCGTCCTCCTGAAGGGCGGGCACGGCAGCGGCGCCCAGTCCGCCGATCTGCTCGTCAGCCGCGATGGTGGAGCGCCCCGCTGGTTCGTCGCCGACCGGATCGCCACCAAGAACACCCACGGCACCGGCTGCACGCTGTCGTCGGCGATCGCCGCCGGCCTCGCCAAGGGCCTGCCGCTTGCCGACGCGGTGGCCGCCGCCAAGACCTATCTGACCGAAGCCCTCGCGGCCGCCGACACGCTGACGATCGGGAAAGGCCGTGGACCGGTCCACCACTTCCACGCCCTTTGGCCGTCGGGATCGAAATAGCCGATCGGACTGCGCACCGCGACGCAACGTCCTGCGCAGCCCGCACTGCGCAAATGCCGTTTCGTGGCAGAAACGGGTTGGCCCGAGCGTTGGTCAGCCGACACGTGAAAGAGGAATCGGCGCAAGCAGCGCCATTGCGCATTACTGCGCGCTGCGCGCACTGCGCACCAAGGCTGCGTAAAGGTCCGGTCGGCGCCGCGCGATCACCTTCAGATCGTCCTCGGGCAGGATCAGAATGCGGGTGGTCGTGGTCGCAACCAGCGGGCCTTCGGTCCCAAGATCGGCGACCGACAGTGGCCCTCCGAACATGTCGCCCTCCCCCAACAGGACCGGATCGGGATCCGGTTGCGGGGCGGAGGCACCCCCACCCACTCCCTCTCCCTCCTCCACGGTCGCCTGCGGATCGTCCGAAGGCGGAGGCAGAGGACGCCCCGGGCCCTCCAAGGTGCCGAACACGACGATGAAGAGGTCGGCCGGCTCCTCGTGGGAGTGCACCACGATATCGCCCGGCTGAAAGGAGCGGGCCACCAGCCGCGGCATAATCCGCACGACGGTTGCCGCATCGAGCCGGGCGAAGGCCGGCACCCGACCGATCATGCCCCACGTCACGGTGAAGTCGCGCCGACGGATCACTTCGGCAAAGGCGGAGGACAGGATCGCTGTCGGCAACGCGATGAAGGCGAAGCCCACCACCATGGTGACGACCGCGATCATCCGGCCGAGCGGGGTAATAGGAACCGCATCGCCGTAGCCGACCGTCGTGATGGTCACGATCGCCCACCAGAGCGAGTGGAGCACGCTGCCGAAATCGTGCGGCTGGGCGGCCCCTTCCGCATGGGTGATGCTGGTTGCCGAAATGAGCACGATCGTCGCCAGGATCACCGCGCAGGCGGTCAGCGCACGCCGTTCCGCAAAAATCGCCTCCGCCAGCGCTTCCATGCCGCCGGAATAGCGAAACAGCTTCAACAACCGAACGATCCGGAGGAATACAAACGAGGACAAGTCGAGCGTCACGAACGGTGCCGCCGCAAGCGGCAGGATCACCAGCGCATCGATCAGCGCGGCCGGCGTGAGCATGTAGCGAAGCCGTGCTTTCCATTGCGACAGCAGACGGTAGCGGGGATGCTCCACGCAAGACCACACCCGCGCCCAATATTCGATGGCGAAGATCACCAGCGTCGCCACTTCGACGGTGACAAGCAACCCGCCATAGTCGGCCCGAAGCGCGGGCTCCGTCGCCGCCAGCGAGAAGGCCACGTTGACGAGGACGAGCGCCATCAGCGAGTAGCGAATCGCGATCGCCCAGGGGTCCGGCGAGCCGTCGCTTTCAAGCAGCAGATAGGTGCGGCGGCGAAGCCGCTCCCACGGCGTCCTCGGATGAGGATGCGCTGCCGGCACCTGTCGGCCGGGTCCCTTGGCCTGGTGCGCTCCTTCGGTCACCGCCTGCGCCCTTCCCGTAGCCGGCACCGGACCGCAAACGGCAAGACCGCCCCGGCCGGCGCACCAGCCGAGGCAACCGCCATCTTAGGCCGAGGCCGCAATCATCGTCTCGATCGCCGCAATCGCTTTGTCGGCGTCGACGCCGTTCGGTCCACCGGCCTGGGCGAGGTCCGGCCGTCCGCCACCGCCCTTGCCGCCGAGCGCCTCGGCTCCAGTCCGGACCAGATCGACAGCGTTGAAGGTTCCCGTCAGATCGCCGGTCACGCCAACCACGATGCCAGCCTTGCCGTCGTCCGACCGGCCGACGATGACGGCGACCCCGCTGCCGAGCTTCTTCTTGGCGTCGTCCACGAGGCCCTTTAGATCCTTGCCGCCAATGCCATCGACGGCACGGCCGAGGAACTTCACCGAGCCGACCTCTTTCACGTCGCCGGCACCCGCGCCGGCGCCGGAGGGACCCGCCAGCGCCAACTTGCGGCGCGCCTCGGTCAGCTCCCGCTCCAGCTTGCGGCGATCTTCGGCAAGCGCCGCCACGCGATCGACCACATCGCTGGCCGCGACCTTGAGCACACCGGCAACCTCGCGCAGCCGCCGGTCCTGGCCCTGCAGATAATGGCGGGCGGTGTCGGCCGTCAGCGCTTCGATGCGGCGCACGCCGGCGGAGACGGCGCTTTCCGACAGCACCGTCACCAGCCCGATATCGCCGGTGCGGGCGACATGGGTGCCGCCGCACAATTCCATGGAGAAAATGCGCTCGCGGGCGTTGCCCTCGCGCTCGAAGCCCATGGAAACGACCCTGACCTCGTCGGCATATTTCTCGCCGAAGAGCGCCATGGCCCCGGCTTCGACCGCCTCCTCGCGCCCCATCAAGCGCGTGGTCACGCGATCGTTCTGCAGCACGATCCGGTTGGCGATATCCTCAACGGCGGCGATCTCGTCGGCCGTCATCGGCTTGTTGTGGGAGAAGTCGAACCGCAGCCGCTCCGGCGCCACCAGAGAGCCCTTCTGAGCGACATGGGTGCCGAGCACCTGGCGCAGTGCCTCGTGGACCAGATGGGTCGCCGAATGGTTGGCGCGAATGGCGGTGCGACGCGCGGAATCGATCGCCAGATCGACCGCCATGTCGTGCGAAAGCACGCCCTCCTCCACCGTCCCCAGATGAACGAACACGCCCTCCGCCTTCTTCTGGGTGTCGGCCACGACGAAGCGCATGCCGGGCGCGGAGATCACGCCCGTGTCGCCGACCTGGCCACCGGATTCGCCGTAAAACGGCGTCTGGTTCAAAACCACCGCGCCGGTCTGGCCGGCTTCCAGGCGGTCCACTTCGGCCCCCTCCGCGACCAGAGCGGTCACGATCGCCTCCGCCGTGTCGGTTTCGTAGCCCAGGAAGTCGGTCGCGCCGACCTTGTCCTTCACGGCGTACCAGACGGCCTCGACAGCGGCCTCGCCGGACCCGGACCACGCCTTGCGCGCCTCTTCGCGCTGGCGCTCCATGGCAGCGTTGAAGCCCTCCACGTCGACCGTCAGCCCCCGGCTACGCAAGGCGTCCTGGGTGAGGTCGAGCGGAAAGCCGTAGGTATCGTAAAGCTTGAAAGCGGTCTCGCCGTCGAGCGTCGCGCCCTGGGTCAGCGAGGTGGTCGCCTCGTCGAGCAGCGTCAGACCGCGATCGAGGGTGCGGCGGAAGCGGTCCTCTTCCAGCTCCAGCGTCTCGGCGATCAGATCTTCGGCCCGCACCAGTTCCGGATAGGCCCGGCCCATCTCGCGCACCAGCGCCGGCACCAGACGGCACATCACCGGGTCGCGCGCGCCCAGCATGTGGGCGTGGCGCATGGCCCGGCGCATGATCCGGCGCAGGACATAGCCGCGGCCCTCGTTCGATGGCATCACGCCATCGGCAATCAGAAAGCTGGAGGCGCGCAGATGGTCGGCGATGACCTTGTGGCTAACGCGCTGGCCACCTTCGGCCGCAACGCCGGTCACCTCCTCGGAGGCGGCGATCAATGCCCCGAACAGGTCGATCTCGTAGTTGTCGTGGACGCCCTGCAGCACCGCCGCGATCCGCTCCAACCCCATGCCGGTGTCGATCGACGGCCTGGGCAGCGGGATGCGCTCGCCGCCCGGCTGCTGCTCGAACTGCATGAACACGAGATTCCAGATCTCGATGAAGCGGTCGCCATCTTCGTCGGGCGAACCGGGCGGGCCGCCGGGGATTTCCGGGCCGTGATCGAAAAAGATTTCCGAGCACGGACCGCACGGGCCGGTATCGCCCATCTGCCAGAAATTGTCTGAGGTCCCGATCCGGATGATGCGGTCTTCCGGCAGGCCCGCGATCTTCTTCCAGAGGTCGAAGGCCTCGTCGTCCTCGGCATAGACCGTCGCCACCAGCCGGTGCGCCGGCAGCCCGAACTCCTTGGTCACCAAGTTCCAGGCCAACTCGATCGCGCGATCCTTGAAGTAGTCGCCGAAGGAGAAGTTGCCCAGCATCTCGAAGAAGGTGTGGTGGCGGGCCGTATAGCCCACATTGTCGAGATCGTTATGCTTTCCGCCCGCCCGGACGCACTTCTGCGAGGTGACCGCGCGTGGCGGATCACGATGCTCAAGCCCGGTGAAGACGTTCTTGAACTGAACCATGCCCGCGTTGGTGAACATCAACGTCGGGTCGTTGCGCGGCACGAGCGGGCTGGACGGCACGATTTCGTGCCCCTCGCGCGCAAAATAGTCCAGGAATTGGGACCGGATGTCGTTGACGCCGCTCATAAACTCGCCTGTTGGTGCCGGCGGTCTTCGCCGGATGATCGTTTTCCGCGATTTATAGCTGCGACCGGGCCTCTGTCCACCGCGCTTCACAAAAGCGCCCCAAAACGGTGGTCGCAACCAGCGTCATCACAGCCGCCGAAGCTTGCCGGTGCCGCATCCAGCCGATAGGGTCACGCCACATTCGGGAGGGGGCGATGCCGCTCAGCACTGACCAGCAGATTCTCATCGAGTCGCGGATTGCAAACGAACAGAAGAACGTCGTGCTCGCGTACGTTCTCTGGTTCGTGCTCGGCGCCTTCTCCGCCCACCGCTTCTATCTGGGCAAGCCGGGGACGGCCATTCTCCAGATCCTAAGCTATTTCATCGTGGTCGGCGTGGTCTGGTGGGTCGTCGACGCCTTCCTGATTCCGGGCATGATCCAGCGCCACCGCGACGCGCTGCGCCTTCGGCTTCAGGAGGAATATATGCGGATCAACGATACCGGCAGCCCGGTCTGAGCTCTTTTTCGTGCGATTCCACGCCCTTTTCGCGGGCGTGAACGGCGAGATGCTCAACCCGCGCAAAGGCAGAGGCCTTGCTGCTACTGCCCCGCACCGTCCCCGTTTGTGGGAGCGGCTGAAGGAGCCGCCGTCGCGCCGGCATCGGAGCCTTTCAGCATCGTCATGATGGTCTGCGTACTGTTCTTCAAGGCGTCCGGGTCAGCCGGTTTGGCGCCGTAGCCGAACACGCCGGGCTTTCCGCAAGCATCGAGTGCAGACTGCATGGCCCCCGACACCGTCTTCTGATCGTCGGAAGACAGATCGCCCGCCATCGCCGAGGAGAAGGCTTCGGCGGTTACCACCAAGGTCGAGCAGGTCTGATAGGTCTTGACGTTCGCTTGGGCACCGCTCAGCCGTCGGTCGATCTGGTCCACGGTCGCCCGTCGCAACGCCGCTTTGGCCGCATCGGCATCCTTGTTGGCAATCGCGTCGGTAAAGGCCTTGTCGAGATCGGGATCGCCGGCATAGCCGACATCCTTCTGCGAGAGTTGGGTAATGTCGGAGGTAAAGCCCTTATAGGCGGTTTCGACAGCGGCCCAATCGCCCTTGTTTACGGCGGCGAGATAGGCTTCACGCCCCTTAATCAGCGGATCGGATTGCGGCGAGGCGTAGGTGTAGGCTTGCCCCTCGCCTGCCCCCGCGACAACGGCCACTGCGATCAGCGCGGCGACGATCCCTTTGTTGCGCATCAGACGCCCCTCCTATGCTTGCTCAAGCAATGCTCTCGGTTTCGATGACGACCCGTTCGTTGCGATGATCGCGGATCGCACGGCGCCGGTCGGCGCCCTCCAACAGACTGCGCGCGGCAAGCTGGCCCATCTCCATCGCCGTGTCGGTGAAGACGTAACGAAAGCTGCCCTGCCGCCCGCACTGGACCAGATTGTCGATCGCCTCCAGGCGCCGGAACGCCGCCTCCCGCGCGCGCTCATATCCCTTGACCATCAGCGGATAGGCGGTGGCGGCGCGGGTGGAAAAGAACTCGCCTGTCATGGCGGCGGGGTCGATGCCCAAGCGCGAAAGATCATGACGGATACGGGGAAGCAGTACCTCGTCCTCCGCCCCCCAGAGCGGGTCGCCCGGATCGCACGGGATCTCCAGCATCAGCGACGAGCGCCCGGCCGGCGCCATCTCCGGCGAGCGCCGCTTCGGCTCCTGCAGCCGCGTCGCCATGATCCCGGGATCTGAAAGATATTGCCAGGTGAAGGGCGAGACGTCGGCCACGTCCATCGTCACGTTGAAGAAGCGCAAGCCCCGGAATCGGAGCGAACACGTGCCGCCGGTCAGCCGTACCATGTCTGGCAACGGCATGGTGGAGACTACGGCATCGCAGGGGAAAGCGCCGGCGTCGGTTTCCACCCGCGAGATCGCGCTGCCCGAAACCCGAAGCCCGGTCACCGTGACGCCGGTGCGCAACTGCGCCCCCTCCGCCATCACGCGCTCCGCGAGGCGGTCGAAGATCATGCCGAAGCCAAGGCGCGGATAACGGTAGGCGCGGGCATAGGTCCGGACCCCGCTGTGGCGTCCCGGCAGCAGGCGGCGGGCGACATCCTTGAGGTCGACCAGGCTGATGCGCTGCTCCGCCCAATCGCCGGAAAGTGCGCTCGGCTCGATCCCCCAGAGCTTGCGCGTGTAGCCCTCGAAGAAGGTGCGATAGAGCGTCGGGCCGAACCGGGCACGGGTCCAGGTCGCGAAATCCGCCTCCGGGTCGACGGACGGTCGACGGATCGCGGTCCACGCAAGGTCCCGAGCGGCGCTTGCGAGCAGCGAGGGCGGTGCGTTCGCCAAAAGATTGCCGATCGCCAGCGGGTATTCGTAGGTGCGTCCCGCCAGTCGGATCACCGAGCGGCGTTCCGCGGTCAGGAGATCGTCGCCGACGAGCCCCTCCACCAGCGCCAGAAGCTCGGCATTGTGGGTGATGAAGCGGTGACCGCCGAAATCGAACAGATAGGTCCCGGCCCGCCCTTCGAACGCGGTGGTTCCGCCAAGCCCGCCGAGCGCCGATCGCCGCTCCAAGATGGTGACGGCAACACCGTCACGCACCAGCTCGTGCGCCGCCACGAGCCCGGCCGGCCCCGCCCCGATCACCACCACGTGGCGCGGACGGCGCGAAGACCGGAAGCGCTTCGGCTCGGCGGCGTAGGTCATGATCGCCTCACGCCTGCTTCGGCTTCGGCGCAGGGGCATAGGCCCGGTACCAAAGCGAGCCGGCAATCAGCAGGAAGGCGAGCCAGACGCCGAATTGCAATGGCGTGGGAGTTGCCGAATAGCCGAACAACCCGCGCAGGAACTCGCCGACGCCGCCGGTGTCCGGCAGGACCGGCGTCAGGTTGAACAGCGCCGCCGTCGGCCCCGGCAGATAGCTGAGCCCCTGCAGAATGTTCGTGGCCGACGCCAGGAGCCCGGCGGCGATCACGATCAGAAGCAGGCTGGACCATTTGAAGAATTCGCGGATCGGCACGCCGCGGGTGCCACGCAGGAGAAGCCAGACGAACACGATTGCCAGCGCAAAGCCGAGAAGGCCGCCGATCGGCGAAATCACGCTGCCGCCATAGACCAGTGCGGAGAAGAAGAGGATCGTTTCCATCGCTTCTCGCCAGACCGAGATGAACGCGAGGAAAGCAATGCCGAAGATGTTGCCAGTGGAGACGTGCATCTTGAGCTGCTGTTTCGCCGCCCCGGTCGCCTCCTTGGCCTGCTTCTGCATCCAGATCGCCATGTAGGAGAGGACGGCAGCGGCAAGCACCATGATCGTCGCCGTCAGGATCAGCCGGTAGGCGTCGGAGTGGAACTGGTCGACCACGAACTGCAGCACGAAGGCGGCCGCGACCGCCGCCAAAAGGCCTGCGACCACGCCGACGAAGATCCAGACGGCATAGCGCATGGCTTCCAGCTCGCGCAGATAGGCGAGCAGGATCCCGACGAGCAGGAAGGCTTCCAGGCTTTCGCGAAAGGCGATGAGAAAGGTGACGAACATGGTCAGGAACTCCCGATCGTGCGGGTGATGTGGGTCAGTTCGACGGCCTCCGGATCGGGCAGATCCGGATAATTCTTCTGAACGAGGTCGGTGACCGCCTGGGGGAAGACGCGGAACATCAGCTTGACGTCGACCTGAAATGGCCCCTTCGCGCCGGCCGGCAGCGCGAAACGCTCGTCGCGGTGGCCTTTCGGCGGGATCCGCGTGTCGGCCTCCATCCGGCGGTAGTTCCAGAAGTCGACCCCGACGACGTGGCCGGTGCCGTCGCCGAATTTGTCTCCAAACATGCGGGCGTCCGGGTCGAGATGGCCGTCCTTGTCGAGCTTGCCGGAAGCAAGCACCGTCTTGCCGTCCGCGTCCGTGACGGTGACGTCGAGCCAGAGCTCGCGGAAGTCGGCGACGCCGGTCGGCAGCTTGTGGCCGGCGCCGACATTGGTCACGCGCACCACCAGATCGTTGCCGCCCTTATCACCGGCCTGGACGGAGGCATCCACGGTGGCGGCGCGCTTAAGGAGCGCAATCGACATCTGCCGGCGCTTGGGATCGCGCAGGCCGGGAAGGAAATACTGCCCGCCGGGGAAATTGTGGGCGAAATAGTTCGGCTGCACCGGGCCGTTATCCGTCACCCGGCCGGCAATCGGCGTCCCGATCTTAGCGACGTCGGCATGCATATGGCAGTCGAAGCAGGTGCGCCGATCGGCCGGGTTCTTCGGGTTGGCGTAGGGCGAGTTCAGCCACTCGGTGTAGGTGTTGGTGGTCATCGCGCCGACGCCGGGCGTGAACTCGTTGTGGCAGGTGGAACAGAAAATCGGGTCCTTCAGGGCTGCCGGAGAGAACTCCTCATAGTGCACCTCCGGTTCGGCCCGGATCGCGCGGTGCGCGACCCAGCGCACCAGCGGCCAATCGGACTCCTCGCCGGGATAGCGGGCGCGATCGGCAAGGTTCAGGGTCGAACTGGAGTTGCCGCCACCCTGCTCGCCGACCGCCTCGACCTTGTCGACGCGGTGGCAGAACAGGCATCCTGTGCCCTCGTCCAGCGCCCAGGTCCGCTCCTTGAGCTCGTCATAAAGCGACTGGCCGTTCTGGTCGTGGAGGTGGGATACGCCCTCTGTCTTGCGCTGTCCGGCCAAAAGCGACTGGGGCATGTGGCAGCCCATGCACCAGGCACGGAAATCCTCGCCCACGGCCGCCGCCGCCATGTCCTCCAGCGTCTGGTAATAGGGGTTGGATTCCCCCATCAGCCGATGCATCGAGCCCGACCATTCCTCGAAAATCTGGGTGTGGCAGTTGCCGCAGAGCGCGGAATTGACCCACTGGGAATGGTCGACCTCGCCCTTGCCACCATCGGCGCGCAGCCAGGTGGACAGAAGCGGCAGATTGCCCGGCGACGTCACGTAGGCGTGCAGGTCGTGCATCATCGCCGAGACCTCGGGCGTCGGCTTCTCCGGGTCCGTGTTCGGCGTCGGGAAGCGGGTGTCGAAGCCCATGCCGCCCTGGGTTTGGCGGATCATCCGGATATATTCGGCCACGAAGTCGCCCGTGACGAAGGTCTTCAGGCTGAAATGGCCGGGCACGGCATCCTTTTCGACGTCGAGCTTGGTGTCCCGGAACAGGAAGCCGTTGGTGTAGTTGAAGCCGTCCAGATGGCAGCTGGCGCAGCTCATCCAGTTGTCGCCCGCCATCGGCGCCTTCGGAAACGCCGCCGTCCTGGCCAGATGGAAGAGCCGCAATCCGCGCCGCATCTTCGGCGCAAGCGGGTCGGAGGCCACCAGCTTGGCAAAGCTCGGCTTCGCAACGCCGAGCTGAGCGAACGGCCCGCCGCCCCCGGTGGAGAGCGAGGTCACATCCAGGCTCATGGCGTTCTGGACGTAGATGTCCTCGCCCGTCATCGCGATCCCGCGCGGGTTCTCGCCCGGCAACGCCAGGATCTGCGAAGCGTTCGCGCCGCTGGTGCCGCCCGCGCCCTCGTCGCCCGTGACCGGCGGCGCCCGCGACAGATCGAAGACCACCAGGTCCTCGCTGCCGGCCATGGTCACGTAGACCTTGCTGCCATCGTCGGAGAAAGCGGCATCGTACGGATTGGAAACGATGCGCTGGACGTTGCCGCTCTCCACGATGTTGATCTGTTTGAAAAGCTGCTTGCGCCGGTTGACCACCTCGTGCTCGTCGCCCTCGCCCAGCCACAGCACCGAGACCACGGGAAAAACGATCGACTGGAACTGGAACGGGTGGTCGAAATTCCACAGATGATGCGGCAGCCAGGCCTGCTTCAGATCGGGAGAGATCACGATCCGGTCGAGCACGCGGGGAAGGCCTTGCGAGACGGTTTCGTCCGGGTCCTGGCTCTCGGCGAGCTTGATCGTCTTGACCAGCTTCGCCGGCAGCGAGGTGGTGTCGTAGATCGACACGGTTCCGATCAGGGCATGCGTGACCAGCAGGCGGCCGTCGGGCATCAGCGCCAGGCCGCGCGGCGTCGCCGCCACCTCCTGGCGGATGCGGACCGAGCCGTCTTCGCCGATGCCGTAAAGGAGGCCGGCCTCGCTCATGGTGACCCAGAACAGCCGATTGCGGGCGTCATAGACGACGCCGTAAGGCCGGCCGGCCAGCGGCCGCTTCGCTGTCACCTTGAAGGTCTTGGTATCGACCAGATAGAGCGCGTCGCCGGCATGGTCGGTGGCGGCCAGCAGCGTCTCGTCACCGTTGAGGGCGAGCGTGCGGATCTCCGTGCCGAGCATCACCTCGTCGGTGCGCTCACCGGTCTTGCGGTCGATCCGCGAAACCGATCCGCCCTCGAAATTTGCGCTGTAGAGCGCGCTTTTGTCGTTGGAGAGGATCAGCGATCCACTGGTTACTGCGGCCGGTTTCGGTTGGTTGGCGGCGGAAGCACCAGGCGCCGGCGCGAATGCGAAGGCCCCGATCAGCGCGATCCCGCCGACGGCGAACGCGACCCCGATCAGACGCCGCACCAAGCTTTGGCGCCAGGCGTGCCACAGCATAGCCGCCACCAGCGGGATCGCGGTCGCCAGATGCACCAGATGAGCGACCTCTCCCACCTGGGTGCGATCCTCACCGATCACCAACAGCCACAGCCCACACAGGAACATGACCGTCAGACAAATCTCGATCAGGCGGCCGGTCCGTCGGTTGAAGGATCGCCGACTCCACTCCAGATTGCCCCGGTGCAGCCCCCAGAACAGCATGATGACGAGCGGAAACAGGATCACCGCCGCGACGATGTGCACCTCAAGCGCCCATCGTTTCACCGACCAGGGCACCTGGGTGTACTCGGTAATCATCAGTCCGGTGGCAAGCAGCAGGTAGAGGCAGAGCTCCACCGGCGTCATCAGCTTGCGAGCGTAGCGGGTGCGAAACTGGCGCACCTTCTTCTGAAACGGCGTCAATTTCCGCCGTTCGCGCCCCTTCCCATCCCGCCCTTTGCCGTCGCGTCCCGACGCGCTGCGCGTGCGCGCCGGGCGCTCACGACCGCCTTCCGGACGCCCGGCGGCTGCCGGGCGCTCGGATTGGCCGTCGGGTTGCTCGATCTCACTCATGGACGGCGCGCGACGTCCGGCCTCACTTGGCCGCGGAGACGACGGCCTTGGACGCCATCACGGCAGCCCGGCCATGCGCGCCGCCGGCATGGGTGATCGACTTGATGCCGTTCTGGTTAATGTCACCGTCATAGTCCGTTGCGACCATGTGCTCGCCGGTGTCGTTGAGCCATTCGGCAAGCTGCATGCCGCGCCCAACGGTGCGGAACCAGGCGGTGTAGCGCTCGGCGAGATGGGCCAGCGTCAGGGCCTGATTGCTCTCGCCAGTGCGCGAGACCAGATCCAGCATCATCACCCGGATGCCGCCGGACACGGTCCCCGCCTCCCAAGGCGTCACCTCGAACGGCTTGCCGGGCTCGTCGTTGTAGATGCCGAGCGCGGAATCGAACAGGTGTGCTTCCGCGGCGAGGAAGGCGTCGCGAGCCGCGTCGCGGTACTTGCTGTCGCCGGTCGCCAGGAAGGCCGCATCGAAGCCGCGGATCACCGCGAACTGCGTCGCAACCGAATGGCTCGCACCCGCCCCCGTTCCGATCGTATAGCTGTCGGCATAGAGCCCGTCCGCCCCCTTGACCTTGTCGATCAGGAAGTCGGCCTGGGTCTTGATCAGGGACAGAGCCGCCTTGCCCTCGTCGGTGCCGAGCGGCTTGCCGCTGGTGGCGGAGGCGTAACCGACCGGCAGCGCATCGATGGCGCGCTGATAGATCTGCAGCGCAGCCAAGGTATAGGCGGCATCCAGCGTGGTGACGGTGTCGCCCGCCTTGCCGTCTGACCAGGTATCGACCAGGGTTCCGGCATCCTTGTCGAAATGCAGCACCATCAGATTCTGCGTCGTCAGCCGCGTCAGAAGCTGAACCAGGGAGAACGGATCGTCGGCCGCCACGCTGCCGAGCGGATCACCTTCGAGGTTCGCCTTCGGCGCGGACGGGAACGGATCGCCGTCGAACACGGCCAGAAAATCGGCCTTCTGGTTCGTGTTGGCCGGCCGCTGGTCGGAAAAGCCGTAAAACTCGGCAAGCGGCCACAGCATCACCCACTGGGTGCGCAGACTGGAGCCCCCGTCATCGACCTTGGGATCGGCAAGCGCGGTCACCCCATTTTGCTGATCGAGCGTGACGGACACCCTGTTCGGCAGCCAAATCGGGGTCTTGGAAGCGTCGTAGTCGTCCGGGATCTTCGCGCCGAGCGTCTTGCCGTCATAGGCAAACTGGTCGCGGATCATGGTCAGCTTGTCCCATGAGATCTCCGTCAGCATCAGCCCATTGAAGCCGTCGGCTCCGACATCCCCAAGGCCGATGTCGGATCCCTTGTCCATGTCCACGCTGGTCGCATCGACCGGCTCGTCGCCGTCGACCTTGTGCATCTGGCGCAGATAATCCTGTGCCCACAGAACGTCTTTCAGAAGCTCCATGCCCGCGGCCTGAGGCGTAAAGGCGTTCTGGAACCCGTCGCTGGGCCAGCGCAGAGAGGCGTAGTCGCGAAAGTAGGCCGGCAGCACCGCCTGGATCGACTTCTGCTCGCCGGTGTCGGTGAGAATCTCCATCGGCGTCGTGGCCTGGGTCGCGATATCGACCGGCGCGGCAAATTCCGGCTTGCCGCCCGCAAGGGGAAACGAGATCGGATAGAAATTCTGCGGCAGGTCGTCCGGCGTCTGCCCGGCGGCAGTCGCAAGCCCGACTACCCGCTTGCCGAGAGCTTCCATCACGTTGCCGGAGCCGGCGCGCGCCTTGTTCACCGGCCCGTTGGCGATGTGCGGCCCCATTCCCGACTGGTAGTTCACCGCATACATCGCCTCCTCGGAAAGCTCGTAGGAGTCGATACCGGCGGCAAAGTCGAACGGATCGGGCTTATTGGCCTGGTCGGGATCGAGCACGTCGAGATTGAGACCGAGCCCTTCGGCAAGCGGCTCGCCGGACAGCTCGAACTCGGTATAGGCGAACATTCCCGCCGCCGTATCCCACGTCGCATCCGTCACCTTCACGCTCGCCGCCTCTTGAGCGAGCACCGGCCCGCTCGCGACCACCGCAACGCAGACGATCGGCACGGCCTTCCAGGAAAACACCATCGGATCACCCCTTTTCGCCGGGACAAGCAGACGCAAACACACGTGCGGCGGGCATCCCTCAAGGATGCTGCCGCCCACGCCTCGTCACTTGCCTGACATCTGTCGGCGCCAATTCGGCACCGTCACCCCTGCCAAGGTTGATAGACCCGCACATTCCAGTAAAACAATCCCAAAATTTCTCGGGTTGCCGATGAAAGAGAGAATCTCTAGCGACGTCGCTTAGAGATGCGCGTTTATTAGAAATTCGTGATCTTATTTTATACTTATTCTAAATTAGAATCTATAAAACATCGCGAGGGTTCGGCCGCATGCGGACGCACCAACACTGAAAAATGGCTGTCGTGACGGAACGCGGGGCGGAATGTGAAGGCAAGATGAGCGGCCTAAAGCGCGCGGCATCACACGGCGGCCGGGGCAAGGGGGTATCGATGGGCACTGAACGCGAGCCGATCCTGCGGCAGCCTTACCACGAGACGGTGACGACCGAGACTTATCACGAGGCGATGAGCCGGCTCGGCGCGGCTGTCTCGATCGTGACGACCGACGGGCCGGCGGGGCGCTGCGGCCTCACGGTCTCGTCGGTGACATCGGTCTCCGACCATCCGCCGATCGTGCTGACCTGCATCAACCAAAACGCCCGGACCTGCGAGATCCTGACCCGGAATAGCGTGTTCGCCGTCAACGTGCTGGGCGCCGGCAGCGAAACGCTGTCGAACGCCTTTGCGGGGCGGCATGGCTACGCCATCGAGGAGCGCTTCGCCCAGGGCGAGTGGTGCGATCACATCGAGGGAACCGGCGCGCCGGTCTTGCACGGTTCCCGCGTGACCCTCGATTGCAAAGTCGTCGACCGGATCGATTCCGGCACCCACCGCGTGTTCTTCGGGCAGGTCATCGCGCTGCATTTCGGCGGCGAGACTCCTGCCCTGCTCTATCTGGACCGTGGCTACCGGGCGCTGTGAGCGGGTTCACGGGAAGGATTTCGCGCTCACGCCCGCTCGCACCCCGTGCAGCTCCGCCAGACGAATGGGAATCGGCTTTTTGTCCCAGTCCTCTCCAAGATGCCTCTACGCTTCGGCAACCACCGGATTGCGCAGCGTTCCGACGCCGGAGATCTCGACCTCCACGACGTCGCCGTCCTTCATATAGACCGGCGGTTGGCGCTTGAAGCCGACGCCGCCCGGCGTACCGGTCACGATGACGTCGCCGGGCTCCAGCGGCAGCACGGTGGAGATATAGGAGATCAGCGCCGGAATCGGAGTGATCAGAAGGTCCGTCGTCGCCTGCTGCATGACGGTCCCGTTGAGCCGGGTCGTGAGCGTGAGCGCGGCGGGATCGGGGATCTCGTCGGCCGTCACCATCCACGGCCCGAAGCCGCCGGTCGCGACGAAATTCTTGCCCGGGAAGAACTGGCTGGTGTGGCCCTGCCAATCGCGGATGCTGCCGTCATTGTAGCAGGAATAGCCGGCGACATGGCTTAGCGCATCGGCCTCCGCGATCCGGCGGCCGGCCTTGCCGATGATAACGGCGAGTTCGCCCTCATAGTCGAACTTGTCGGATTCCCGTGGCTTCACCAACGGCTCGCCGTGGCCGATCTGGCTTTCCGGATAGCGCGTGAACAGCGTGGGATGGGCGGTCACGCTACGGCCGGTCTCCGCCACGTGGTCGTGATAGTTAAGACCGACGCAGATGATCTTGCCCGGATCGGTGATCACCGGCTCGAAGCTGACGTCGGAGAGCCGCACGTCGGGCGAGGCGTATTCGGCAACCGTGGTGATCGGATCCAGGCCGTCGGTCGCCAGCAGCGCCTTCAGGGTCGGCGCATCGTCGACGCGACTGGCAAGGTCAATGATCGCATCCTCCTTCACGATGCCGTAGCCGGATCTTCCCTTCCAGCTGTACGAAACGAGCTTCATAAGCCTCTGCCTTTATCATTGGTGCGTTCTGATTGGCCGGCGACCGAGGTTGGAGCTTCGGGTCACCGGGCGCGCGACTGTAGCGATTCAAAAGCTTAATCGCCATCGCGCCCCGCCGATATCGGAGTAGCCAAGTCCGCTAAAGACCGCGACAATAGACGCTGATGAGTCCTGATCCTGCCCCGTCTCCCGTCACTGTCGCGCACGAGTTGCCGCGCCGCCTCCGCGTCAAGCTTCCAGCTCTCCGTCGGCACGCCGTGGACACAACACCGCTCGAGCGCGCCCTGTCGGCGATCGACGGCGTGCGCTCCGTTCGTATCAACGCAAAGGCGGCCAGCGTTGCGATCGAGCACGACGGCCGGGCGGCAACACGGCAGACAATCCTGGATCGCCTTAGCCGGTTCGACGACGCCACGCTGCCCGCGCGCCAATCCACCCGCGCCGGGCCGAAAGGCCTGGTCGCCCTGGCAATGCGACCAGCGATCCTGGCAGCGCTGGTGGTACTGCCGCCACCGCTGCGCCTCGCACTCACCTGGGTGACGGTCGGCCCACGGGTCCTGCGCGGCGCGCACGCGTTGGTGACCAGGGGCCTGACCGTGGAGGTTCTGGACGCGCTTGCCGTCGGCCTCGGCGCCGCCCGCGGACAGGCCGTCACGGCGGTGATGACCGACACTTTGATGGGCGGCGGCGAATATCTCGAGGCGACCACGGAGCGCCACTCCGAAGAGATCCTGGAGGATCTGCTTACCCCGCATCCACATGCCGTCTGGGTCGAACGGGACGGAAGCGCCTGCGAGGTGCCGTTCGAAACGGTGGCGGAGGGCGACGTCGTGCTGGTCACAGCGGGTGAACTGGTCGCGGTCGACGGAACGGTCCTCGACGGCACCGCGCTGGTCAATCAGGCTTCCGTCACCGGCGAAAGCGTCCCCGTCCGCAAGGAAGCCGGCGCACAGGTGATTGCCGGCAGCGTGCTGGAGAGCGGACGGCTACGGCTCAAAGCCGAGCAGGTCGGCGATGCGACGACCACGGCTCGCATCGCCTCCTTCATCCGCGACTCCCTCACCGCCTCGACGGAAACGGAGCGCGTCGCGGAGAAATATGCCGACAAGCGCGTCGCCTTCACCGTCGGGCTCGGTGTGATCACCTTTCTCCTGACCCGCGATATCAACCGTCTCGTGTCGGTGTTCCTGATCGATTACGCCTGCGCCATCAAGCTGAGCGCACCGGTGGCGATCCGCTCCACGATGGCCCAGGGCGCCAAGCGCGGCGTCCTGATCAAGGGCGGTCCCAGCATCGAACAGCTTTCGAAGGCCGACACCTTCGTGTTCGACAAGACCGGCACGCTCACGCGCGGCACCCTCACCGTTACCGACATGGTGCCGCTGAGCCCCGACGACTGGCCGGAAGAGCGGCTGTTCACGCTCGCCGCCTCGGTCGAGGAGCACACCCGCCATCCGATCGCCAGGGCGATCGTGGAGGAAGCCCATCGCCGCCACGTGGGCCACATCAGCCATGGCGACATCGACGTGGAGCTCGCCCACGGCCTGAAGACGACGGTGGACACGAAAGAGGTTTTGATCGGCAGCCGGCACTTTCTGGAGGACCATCACGGCATCGGCTTTTCCACCTTCGATGCCGTCGTGGACCGGCTCTCCGCAGAGGGGAAGCTGTTGTTGTTCGCGGCCGCCGACCACCGGCCGATCGGCATCATCGGGCTTCGCGACGAACTCCGGCCCGACGCGATCGAGACGATGCAGCGGCTGAGGACGGCCGGCGCGGGTGACCTGGTCTTGTTGTCCGGCGACCGCGAAGCGCGTGCGGATGCGCTCGGCCACGCGCTCGGCATGGACCGCGTGATCGCGGAGCTGGAGCCGAAGCAGAAGGCGGAAATCGTGGCGGATCTCAAGGCCCGTGGCCGCGGCGTCGTCTTCGTGGGCGACGGCGTCAACGATGCTCCGGCGCTGGTGACCGCGAACGTGGGCATCTCCATGCCCCAGGGCGCCGACATCGCCCGCGCGACCGCCGACGTGCTGCTGATGGAGGATCGGCTGGCCGCCGTCGCCGATGTGCGCGAAGCGGCAGCCCAGGCGATGCGGGTGATCCGAGTAAATTTCAATCTCGCGATCGGGATCAACACCGCCCTGTTCGCGCTCGCCTCGCTTGGGCGGCTGTCGCCGGTCGCGGCCGCGGCCCTTCACAACGGCTCCACCATCGCCCTCCTAGGCTACGCCTTGACCGCGACGCGGTTTCCGAAGAAAGCCACGCAAGAGACCATCAATCGATCAGCCTCGTCCTGACCGACCCATCGAGCGGAGGCCGAATGTCCGACGATCTGCGTAACCACGCACCCGCTGCCGACCGCAACAAGGAGGCGATCCTTGCCGTCCTGCGCAAGGTGCTGCCGCCCTCTGGCGAAGTGCTGGAGATTGCCAGCGGCACCGGCCAGCACATTGCGCATTTCGCCGAGAACCTGCCAGCGCTCTCGTTCCAGCCAAGTGAACCGGACGTCGGCCAACACACCTCGATCCATGCCTGGGCAACCCAGGTCAGCGCGACCAATGTCCGCGCGCCAATCGCCCTCGACGTCATCGCAGGACCCTGGCCGGAGATCCGCGTAGACGCCGTCCTGTCCGCCAACATGATCCACATCGCGCCCTGGGCGGCGACCCCGGCCTTGATGCAAGGGGCCGCCCGGATCCTGCGCCCAGGCGGGGTGTTGGTTCTCTACGGACCCTATCTGCGCGATGGCCACGAGACAGCGCCCTCCAATCTCGCCTTCGATGCCGATCTGAAGGCGCGCAATCCGTCCTGGGGCCTGCGGCGTCTGGAAGACGTGGAGGCAGAAGCGAACAAGGCGGGCTTCGAGCTGGAGCGCGTGGAAGAGATGCCCGCGAACAATCTAACGGTGGTGTTCCGCAAGAGCTGACCCACCGCAACCGCGATCCGACGACGCAGGCTTGGATCGATTGTGCGGGCGGTGCGTTCTGTCCGCGCGGGGGGCTCGTTCGGAGCAAACAGGAGCCACCGATGCAACGCTTCAAGGACAAGGTCGTGATCGTCACCGGAGCCGGATCGGGAATCGGTGCGGCCACCGCCCGCCGATTTTCCAGCGAAGGCGCGAACGTGGTTCTCGTCAGCCGGTCCCAGACGGCCGCCGAGGTCGCCTCCGAACTGCCGAAGGAACGGACATTGGCGATGGAAGTGGACGTCTCCAAGCCCGGGTCCGGCGACGCGATGATATCGGAGACGCGCGACCGGTTCGGACAGCTCGACGTGATCGTGAACAATGCCGGCGTGGTGGAAACAGGCCCGCCAGAGGCGTTCAGCGATCAGCAGTGGACGTCTGTCGTGGCGACGGATCTCGACGGTGTCTTCTATGGCTGCCGCGCCGCGATCCCCGAGTTGGAAAAGACCAAGGGCTCGATCGTCAACACGGCATCGGTCTCAGGCGTCGGCGGCGACTGGGGCATGCTGCCCTACAATGCCGCCAAGGGTGGCGTGGTCAACCTGACCCGCGCGCTCGCTCTCGACCTGGGCGAGCGCGGCATTCGCGTCAACGCGGTCTGTCCGACCGCGACGCGTACGCGCCTGACGGAAGACATGATGCAGGACGAGGAAGAAATGGCGAAGTTTCGCGAGCGGATCGCGCTCCGCCGTCCCTGCGAACCGGAAGAAGTGGCCACCGTGATCGCCTTCCTCGCCAGCGACGATGCGAGCTTCGTAACCGGCGCCAACATCCCCGTCGACGGGGGACTCACCGCCTCCAACGGCCAGCCGGCCTGACGATCAAGGCGCCAGCGCATCGAGAATACGGCAGTCGGCAACGGTTCCCCGGCGGCACTGATCGAGCAGATCCGTCAACTCGTCGCGAAGCGCGGTGAGATTTCTGATCTTGCGCTCGATCGCCGCTAGGTTCTGACGCGCAATCACGTCGACGGCCTCGCAGGAGCGGTCGCGCTCATCGGACAAGCTCAACAGTTCGCGGATCTGATCGAGCGAAAAGCCGAGATCCCGTGCCCGGCGGACAAAGCTCAAGCGCCCGAGATGGGCTTCGTCATAGCTGCGGTAATTGCCCGCCGTCCGTGCCGGCGCCTGAAGCAGGCCGATCCGCTCATAGTAGCGGATCGTCTCGACCTTGGTACCGGTCCGCTGGGCGAGGTCGCCGATAGAGATATGTGCCATGGCTTGACCCTGTAGTGACTACAGGGTCCATATGGGTGACCGGCTTACGTTCGAACAGGTGAGGCAATGGCCGGTTGTTGCCACGATACAGATTGCGGATCAGAAAACGGCGAGCGGCCAGCCGCCGGCTGGCGCCGGGTTCTCTGGATCGCCCTTGCGATCAACGGCGCGATGTTCCTGGCGGAGATCATCGCCGGCGTCGCGGCCGGATCGGCCTCGCTTCAAGCGGACGCAATCGATTTCCTCGGGGACACCGCCAACTACGCGATCAGCCTCGGCGTAGCCGGGCTCGCGCTGCAATGGCGGGCCCGCGCGGCGCTCGTAAAGGGCGGCTCACTCGCAGGACTCGGCCTACTCGTTTTAGCAACTACAGCCTGGCACGCCGTGGCGGGCACTCTGCCGCAAGCAGAGACAATGGGGATCGTCGGTGTCCTGGCGCTTCTGGCCAACGCAGGCGTCGCCCTGCTCCTGTTCCGCTTTCGCACCGGCGACGCAAACATGCGGTCGGTCTGGATCTGCTCGCGCAATGACGTAATCGGAAACCTGGCCGTCCTGGCCGCCGCTGCCGGGGTGTTCGGCACCGGAACCGCCTGGCCCGACTTGATCGTCGCCGCAATCATGGCGACGCTGGGCGTGACGGGCGGCTGGCACATCATCCGGCATGCTCGCCGTGAGCTCCAGACGACAGATGCCGCTGAGACACTCGCACAGCCGACCCACGCCCTTTGAGGACCGGCTGCGCGAATCTTTAGAGGTGCGCGATCGCGTCAACCTCGACCAGCAACCCTTCCTGGATAAAGCCCGAGACCTCCAGAAAGGTCGATGCCGGCAGCGGCTCCGCGATGAAGACCTCTTTGCGGGCGGCGCTGACCTCCGCGCGCTGGGTCATGTCGGTGACATAGATCGTCAGCTTGACGATCCGCTCCCGGGCACCTCCGGCGGCTTCGATCAGTGCGACAGTGCGACGAAGCGCCTCGCGGGTCTGCTCCAGCATCGAGTTCCCGCCCACGATGCCGTCCGGCCCGCCGGCATGCATGCCCGAAACGTAGACGATGTTGTCGACCACCACGGCATTGGAAAACACGCCCGGCGGCGGTGACGGCACATCCGGTGCGGAGACGGCTCTGATCTCGGACGCCATGAATCAGTCCCGCCCCGTCTTTTCTTTCCATTCCCGCGTCAGCCGCTCGCGCACGGGAAGAAAATCGTAGGTCGGGAAGAACTCGGTGGAGAACACGCCCCAGGCCCGGCGCTCCAGCTCGACGTTCACCTTCGGCAGGATTTCCGGCGGCATCTTGAGGGTAACCACCTGCCCGATGCCCATCACCACATTCCACGACAATATTTCCGCACCCTCGGGCGGGAAGCCCGTCCACCACTCTTGATCGGAGAGATGTTCCTGAATCTCCTCAAGGTTTTGGGACTGATCGTGTCTCAGAAAGACCGTGAGCATGATGTGATCTGTCATGGGCACCCGCATTCGCCGATCCGGCGTCCTTAGAAAAGATGTTGCTTGGATACCAATCTTGAGCCACTATAGCAAATAACGAACGTATCGTTCAATAATGAACATTTTCCGGAGACTTCCGATGCAGGATCCCGCCCTTAAGAACCAGTCGCGCGGCCGCCCGCTGACCGAAGCTGAGGCCACGCTCGCCGCGGATTTGGAGAGCATCTACGAGCGCGGCATTCACGACTTCGCCGTGGTCGTGGACGAGCTGAACAAGAAAGGCACGCGTCGGCCGTCCGGTGACACCGGCGCTTGGACGCTGGATGTGTTCGAGGCCGAGCTGAAGGCGATCAACGCCTCCCACGACGCCGCCTACGAGGAAAACGGGATCGGCGCCTAATCTAAGCGCTGACGATTCGGGGACCATCTGCCATGACTGCCAATCAAACCGGGCGCGATGCCGTCGAAAGCTATCTGAACCAGGGTCTGCGCGGTGTCTGGGCGCCGATCTGCAAGTCCGTCCAAGTGAAGGCGGGTGCGCCGTTCGGCACCAAGATTGCCGGAGAGAACCTCGTCCTGTGGCGAGATGCGGACGGAAAAGTGCGCTGTGTGGAGGATTTCTGCCCCCATCGCGGCGCCAAGCTCTCGCTCGGCGAGGTTCAGAACGGCAACGTCGCCTGCCGCTATCATGGCGTGACGGTGAACGGGGAAGGCACCATCGTTCGGGTGCCGGCGATGCCGGAGTGCGCTTTGGAGGGACGGCGTCCCTTGAAGAGCTTCGAGGCCACCGAGTGCGCCGGTGCGGTGTTCGTCTATCTGCCGAGCGCCGACCAGCCGGAGGCGCCGGAGTTCCGGCCGCCTGAGGAGTTCGTCAGCGACGAATGGCAGGCGTTCGCGTGCATGACGCACTGGGACTGCAGCTACCGGGTGAGCCTCGATAATGCCGCCGACCCGATGCACGCCTCCTATCTGCACGCCGATTCCTTCACCCTCGCCTACGGCTCGAAGCAGGACACGATGCGGCTGGAACGCACCGACACCGGCTTCACGATCGAGCGGGTTAATCAGCGCGGCGTGAACTTCGACTGGACGGATGTGGTCGTCGATCCCGGCATGGTCTACTTCCGCCTGGATATCCCCTACCCGGACGGCGCCGGCCCCGGCGGCCCCTTCCGCATCATCGGCTTCGCCGTCGCCATCGACGAAAACACCCACTACTCCTTCTTCTGGCGCTGCCGGAAGGTGCAGGGCCTGGCCGCGGAATCCTGGCGGTTTCTCTATCGCGCCTTCCTGGAAGATCGGCACTGGCACGTCCTGGAGCAGGACCGCGTGATGCTGGAATCCATCCCGGCCGACGCCCGCAAGCGCGAGATGCTCTATCAGCACGACATCGGCGTCTCCCGCCTGCGCCAGATGATGGTCCGCAAGGCGAAGGAGCATCTGAAGGCCGAAGCCGCGCAGCTCGAACAGCAGTCCGCCTGACGGCGTGCCGGTGACGATCACCATGCCGCTCGCCGAAGACGATCGCCTCCGCGACGTCCTGACCGGACCGTTCGTTCCCGGACGCGCGGAGGACATGACAGGCCAAAGCGTCGAGGAGGCGCTCGACCTGTCCGGCCTCGACATCACCAGCGTCGACTTCTCCGGAACCGTCTTTCACGCTCCGGTCACGGCGGTCGGCACGCGCTTTCTCGGGCTCGCCTGGTTCCGCGGCTGCCGATTTCTCGCCGGAGCCGACTTCTCGGGCGCAACCTTCTTGTCCGATGCGCGCTTCGACGACGCGCAATTTGGGCGGGACGTGAGTTTTTCGCGCGCGGAAATGCGGGGCACTTTCGTGCTCGACCGCGCGACCTGCGAAAAAGCACTGTTCCTGGATCGTCTGCAGGTTCTTTCGAACCTCTCCATGGATGCCACCAGCGTGGCCGGGCCGGCCTCGCTGGAAGGCTCGGAGGTCATGGGCGGCTTCTGGTGCAACGGCGCCCGTTTCCTAAGTCGCTGCAACGCGGCCGGCATGGAGGTGCATGGACGCACTTGGGTGCGCGGCACCTCGGTGGCCGACGGTCAGACCCGTCCATCGGGCCCCGCCGGCCTCCTGACCCAGATCCATTCCTACGGCTACGTCTGGAGCTGACCGCACAGGCAACGCCCCCGTTCACCCCTTAACCCGACGGACCGCCATGACCTCCAGCCTCGAGCTTAGAGACATCACCAAAGTCTTCCCGGACCGGAAGACCGGTCGCGAAGTGACCGCGGTGACCGGCATGTCGTTCAACGTGGCCCCTGGCGAGCTCGTCGCCGTCGTCGGACCGTCGGGCTGCGGCAAGAGCACGATCCTCAACATGGTCTCCGGCCTTTACGGGCCGAGCCAGGGCGAAGTGCTGATCAGCGGCGAACCGGTGCGCTCGACCCGCTCCGACGTGGGCTTCATGCTGCAGAAGGATCTGCTGCTGCCCTGGCGCAACATCGTCGGCAACGTCGAGTTCGGTCTGGAAGAAAAGCGAATGACGCGTAAGCAGCGCCGGGAACGTGCGCTGGCCGAACTCGCCCGGGTGCGGCTGTCGGAGTTCGCCTTCCACTATCCCCACCAGCTTTCCGGCGGCATGCGCCAGCGTGCGGCGCTGGCCCGCACGCTCGCGATCGATCCGGAGATCGTCCTTCTGGACGAACCGTTCTCCGCGCTCGATGCCCAGACCAAGGTCATTCTGCAGAAGAGCTTCTCGCAGACCATCGCGGAAACCGGCGTCACCTGCTTGCTGATCACCCACGATTTACAGGAGGCGGTGATCATGTCCGACCGCGTGGTGGTGCTGTCGGGCCGACCCGGTACCGTGATCGACGAATTCGCGATCGACCTGCCCCATCGCAACGATCCCGTCGCCCGCTCCATGGAGCCTGGCGCGCAGACTTACGTGAAGCGCCTGTTCGACGCGCTGCACCTGGAAGACCAAGCCGCATAACCCAAAGCGGCCCAGAGGAAGGAGAACGAGGATGACGTTTCAGTGCTTCGGCGGGTTCGCCCGCAGGGTTGCGGCCGTCGCCGCCGTCTCGGCGATGATGGCCACCGGCGCGGTTGCCGCGGAAAAGGTGACCTACCTGTTCCCGGCCCCGGACTTCCTGCCGGCGTTCACGCCGTTCCAGGTGGCGAAGGCGAAAGGCTACTATGAGGATGCCGGCCTCGACATCGATTTCCGCATCGGCAAAGGCGGCGCGGACGTCGCCAAGCAGGTTGCCGTCGGCAATGCCGATCTCGGCGGCGGCATCGGCGACACGCCGATCATCGTGCGCGCCAACGGTCTGCCGGTGAAGGGCGTCGCCCTGCTCGGCGGCAAGGCGCTGACCCAGATCATCATTCGCGACGACACGGGCGCCTCCGACGTCGCCAGCCTGAAGGGCAAGAAGGTCGGCGTCATGGCGTTCCAGGACACCACCTACTACAACCTGCTCGCCGCGCTGGAGGCCGCCGGCCTCTCCAAGAACGACGTCGACATCCAGGCCGTCGGCCCCGCCGGCATGGTCCAGCTCATGATCTCCGGCGACCTGGACGCCATCTCCGGCACGCCGGATTGGGCCGCCTCCATCGAGGGAGCCGGCGTCGACCTCACCGTCCTGCCGATTAACGACATGTTCCCGGCGATGGCCCAGGCGATCCTGTCCTCCGACGACACGATCGAGAACAAGCCGGAGATCGTCGGCGGCTTCGTCCAGGCCACGCTGCACGGCCTGCGCGACGTGATGGAAGATCCGGAGGGCTCCGCCAAGCTTCTGGCGGAAAATGTGCCCCAGTTCCACGGCAAGGAAGCGTTCCTGACGGAAGTCATGAAACGCTACACCGACCTGGTCTACTCCGGCACCGACATGGCCGATCTCGGCAAATTCGATCCGGAGCGGGTAAAGGCGGTCGAGGACTTCTACCTCGAGGCCGGAATCATCTCCAACGCGCCGCCTCTCGACGACCTCTTCACCAATGAGTTCGTCAAGTGAGCGACCGCGCCACCCTCGACAGCGATGGCGCCCCCGGATTCGGGGGCGCTTCAGGAAACGGAAGGTCCGAGATGCTGCGGCTGATGCGGCTCGCCATTCCCCGCTGGACGTCTGCCGGGCCAGAACTCGGGATCATGATCGCGGTCGGCATCGTGGTCATCGCGGCCTGGGAGTTCCTGCCGCCGCTGCTGGACGTGCCGAAATATATCATCCCGACCTTTTCCGAGTGCGTTGCGGAATTCTTCCGCATGGCGCGCTACGAGGAGCTTGGGAAGCACTTCATGTCGACGCTGACGACGTCGATCATCGGCTTCCTGCTCGGCAGTGCGCTGGGCGCGGCATTCGGCTACCTGCTCGGCCTGTCCAAGCTCTGGGAGCGGGTTCTGTCGCCCTACATCCTGGCGCTGCAGATCGCGCCCAAGGTGGCGTTTGCCCCGCTGTTCATCATGTGGTTCGGCTACAACCTGCTGCCGAAGCTGTTGGTGACCGTGCTGATCGTGTTCTTCCCGATCCTGGTCAACGTGCTGCAGTCGATGAAGACGGTCGACCGCGACCTGATCAACCTGGCCCGCGTCTACAACATGTCGCGGATCAAGATCTTCTGGAAGATCGAGTTCCCCTCCTCCATGCCGTCTCTGTTCGCCGGCCTTCGGATCGGCGCGACGCTGGCGGTGATCGGTGTGACGGTGGGCGAACTCGTCGGCGGCAACACCGGCCTCGGCTTCCTGATCACCTATGGTGAGGGCCAGGCCAACACGGCGATGGTGTTCAATGCCATCGGCCTCCTGACCGTGATCGGCATCGTGCTCTATTTCGCCGTGGCGGCGATCGAGAAGCGCGTCCTGCACTATCTGGAGCGGGAGCACTAAAGCAAATCCAGGAAAAGTGGGAACCGGTTTTCCGTCCGGATTTGCGATTTAGAAATTTAAGCGCTCACGCCAGCTCGCGATGCTCGCGGCTGCGCGGGCGCGGCCCAAAAAGGGCCGGCGCGCCGTCGCGCGCTGGCTCAGCAAATCCAGGAAAAGTGGGAACCGGTTTTCCGTCCGGATTTGCGATTTAGAAATTTAAGCGCTCACGCCAGCTCGCGATGCTCGCGGCTGCGCGGGCGCGGCCCAAAAAGGGCCGGCGCGCCGTCGCGCGCTGGCTCAGCAAATCCAGGAAAAGTGGGAACCGGTTTTCCGTCCGGATTTGCGATTTAGAAATTTAAGCGCTCACGCCAGCTCGCGATGCTCGCGGCTGCGCGGGCGCGGCCCAAAAAGGGCCGGCGCGCCGTCGCGCGCTGGCTCAGCAAATCCAGGAAAAGTGGGAACCGGTTCTCCGTCCGGATTTGCGATTTAGAAATTTAAGCGCTCACGCCGGCTCGCGATGCTCGCGGCTGCGCGGGCATCGCGAGCCCGCACGACCGGGCCGGCTTTGCACCAACCCTCGCCTTCCGACCCCGTCGATCCCGTTGACAGGGCCGGATGGCAAGCCTAAAAATAATTTTGAACATAATGTTCAAAAACGAACAATTCACTAATCAGGAGCTCCGAACCGTGACCGCAGTCGACGCCCCGCATAGCGAGACCGAGAGCGCGCTTGTCGAAGCGAGTGCGGCCGGCGTGGCGTACCTGCGCCGCTCCGGGGCCGGCACGCCGGTGGTTTTCCTGCATGGCATCGGCTCGCAGGCGGCCTCATTCGCGCCGCTGGTGCCGCATCTTCCCGCCGCGCTCGATCTCGTGTTCTGGAACGCCCCCGGCTATGGCGCCTCCGCACCGCTTGAGGTGGACTGGCCGACGGAAGAGGCCTATGCCGACGCGCTGGCCGCGCTCCTCGACGCCCTCGGCTTCGACCGCGTGCATCTCGTCGGCCATTCGCTGGGGACGCTGATGGCGGCCCGCTTCGCGGCCAAGCGCGCGGATCGGGTCGCGACCCTGGCGCTTGCGGCCTGCGCGGCCGGCTACGCAGTGCCCGTGGGCAGCCCTCTTCCGGAAAAGGTGCAGGGCCGCATCGATGCGCTGGTGGCGCTTGGCGCCCCCGAGTTCGCTCGCACCCGCGCACCGCGCCTGGTGTTTCAGCCGGAGGCGCATCCCGACGCCGTCGCCGCTGTCGAGCGCGCGATGGCCGCCGTGACCATGCCCGGCTACGGTCAGGCGGTGCATATGCTCGCCGCCGGTCGGCTAACGGCAAGCCTCGCCCAGGTCACCGCGCCCACCACCTTCCTTTGGGGCGAAGGCGACGTGGTGACCCCGCAAGCCCAGACCCTGGAAGCGATCGCCGCGCGCCGTAGCGCCGGCGGACCCGAGCCCAGCTACCACCAAATTCCCAACGCCGGCCACGCCCTCTACCTGGAGCAGCCGGCCGCCGTCGCAACCGTTCTCGCCGAGCACATCGTCGCTGAGAACCGGACGGCAGGAGACACCCGACCGACGCCGGGAATGCGCGGATGACGAAGAGGAGGACGCAATGACGGAAGCTTTGCGCGCCGGACACTTACGCGGCATCATGATGCACGCACCCATGATGACCGCCACGGTCGACTTCTATGTCGACTCCTGGGGGCTGTCGCTCGCCACCCGAGGCGACGGCGTCGCCTACATGGCCGGTACCGGCCCGGAGCCGTTCCTCTACGGCCTGAAGGACAGCGACAGCTTCGGCATCGAATACGTGCATTTCGGCATGCCCGACCGGGCGGCGATGGATGCCTTCTACCATCAGTCGGTCGAGCGCGGGGCGACTGTGCTGGGTGCCCCTTCCCTGTTCGACGATCCGATCGGCGGCTACGGCTTCGAGATCCTGGATCCGGATTTCCGCCGGCTGCGCTTTACCACCGAGCTTCGGATGAAGCCCTCCGAGGATACCTTCGCGCTGCCGCGCAAGATCTCTCATGTGGTGCTCAACACGCCGGACATGGAAGCGACCCAGGACTGGTACTGCAAAGTCCTCGGCTTTCGGGTCTCGGACTATTCCGCCGACCAGATGGTGTTCCTGCGCTGCAGCTCCGACCACCATTCGATCGCCCTGGTGCGCGCGCCTTACGCCAGCGTCAATCACGTGGCATTCGAAATGCCGGATCTCGATTCCTTCATGCGCGGCATCGGCCGCATGAAGCAAAAGGGTCAGGTGCCGAGCTGGGGCCCCGGCCGGCACGGACCCGGCAACAACCCGTTCGCCTACTTCGTTTCGCCCTCCGGCTTCGTGATCGAGTTCACATCCGAGTTGCAGCAGATCGACGAGACGACCCATGAGGCGAAAGTCTGGTCGCGTACCGATCCCGACTCGATGGACCGCTGGATGACGGCCGGCCCGCCAACCCCGGCCCAGCGCGCCGTGATGATGGGGCGCCCCGATCCGGGCTTCCCCGGCCTGAAGCAGGCCTGACGCCATGGATCTCGGACTTCACGGCAAGACCGCCGTCATCACCGGCGGCAGCTCCGGTATCGGGCTTGCGGCCGCACGCAAGTTCCTGGCGGAGGGGGCGAATGTGGCCATCTGCGCCCGGGGCGCGGAGCGGCTGACGGCGGCCCGCGATGCGCTCGCGGCCGAGTTCGGCGCCGAGCATGTAATAGCGGAAGCGGTGTCGGTCCTCGACGCAACCGCTTTCGACGGCTTCGCCGGCCATGTTCTCGATCGCTTCGGCGGCGTCGACGCCCTCGTCAACAATGCCGGCCAAGGCCGGGTTTCGACCTTCGCCGAAACCACGGACGATGCCTGGCGGGAAGAGCTCGAGCTGAAATATTTCAGTCAGATCGTGCCGATCCGCGCCTTCAGCGAAGCTCTGAAGGACAGCGGCCAGGGCGCGATCATGGCGGTCAACTCGCTGCTCGCCTACCAGCCGGAGCCGCACATGGTCTGCACGTCGTCGGCCCGCGCCGGCGTACAGAACCTGTTGAAGTCGCTTTCGGTCGAGTTCGCGCCCGAGGTTCGGGTCAACTCGATCCTGGTCGGGCTGGTGGATTCCGGCCAATGGCAGCGCCGGTTCGCCGCCCGCGCCGATCAAAACCAAAGCCGCGAGGCTTGGTATGCCGACCTCGCATCAAAGAAGAACATCCCTCTCGGCCGCCTCGGCGAGCCCGAGGAGGCCGCGCGCGCGCTGGTCTTCCTCGCCTCACCGGCAGCCTCCTACATCACAGGAGCCCATCTTGAGATCTCTGGCGGCCTCTCACGTTTCGTTTGACGCGCCCGATCCCGTGCCGACCCTTGATACCGTCGGCGAACAGATCGCGCGTCATCTCGCCGAACTTGGAATCACCACCGTTTTCGGCGTGATTTCGATCCACAACATGCCGATCCTGGATGGCATCGCCGCCCAGGGACTGATCCGCTTCGTACCCGCCCGTGGCGAGGCCGGCGCCATGAATATGGCCGACGCCTATGCCCGAGTCTCCGGCGAGATCGGCGTAGTGCTGAGCTCGACCGGAACCGCGGCCGGCAACGCCGCCGGCGGCCAGGTGGAAGCGCTGACGGCGGGAACACCGATCCTGCACATCACCTCTCAGGTCGACCTCGGCTTCGCCGACCGCGATCGCGCCGCGATCCACGACGTGCCGAAGCAGCCGGAAATGCTGAAGGGCATGTCCAAGGCCTATTTCCGGATCTGGGACGCCAACTCTGTCGCCGGAACGTTGAGCGCGGCGGCCTCCGCAGCATTGAGCGCCCCCACCGGCCCGGTGAGCCTCGAAGTGCCGGTCGACGTCCAACGCATGCGGCCCTTGGCCAACGTCCGCCTGCATCCGCCGGCAATCGTGCGCCCCGCTGCCGACGACGCGGCGCTGGAGGAGCTTGCCGAACGGGTCAAGGCGGCGCGCCGACCAATGCTCTGGCTCGGTGGCGGCGCGCGCGGTGCTTCCGCAGAGGCTAGCGAGCTCGTCGCACGCGGCTTCGGTGCGGTGACCAGCACCATGGGCCGGGGCGTGGTCGCGGAAGACAACGCCGCCAATCTCGGCGCCTTCAACATGACGAAGGAAGCCGAAGAGATCTACGCAAGCGCGGATCTTATGATCGTGGTCGGCTCGCGGCTGCGCGGCAACGAGACCCGGGACAACAAGCTGCCCCTGCCCCATCCGCTGGTGCAGATCGATGCCGATGCGTCGCGCTGCGGTCGCAACTATCCGGTCGAGCAGTTCCTGCACGGCGATGCCGCCGACACGCTTCGCCGGCTCCTGATGCGGCTGCCGAAGAAACTCGACACCGATCCCTCCTTCCCTCACGACATCGCGGCGGCGCGGGCGCGGTCGGAAGGTGGCCTTCGCGCCCGGCTCGGGCCTTATCAGGTGGTCGCCGACCATCTGCTTGCCCGTGTGCGGGCCGGCCGTCATCCCTGGGTCCGGGACATCACCATCTCCAACTCCACCTTCGGCAACCGTTACGTCACCGTCGCCGCCCCCAATCTTGGGGTGCATGCGGCCGGCGGCGGCATCGGCCAGGGTGTTGCCATGGGCATCGGCGCGGCCCTTGCCTCGCCGCGCGCCAAGGCAGTGACGCTGGTCGGTGACGGCGGCGCGATGCTCGGGATCGCCGAGCTGATTACTGCGGTCGAAGAGAATGCCAACCTGGTCTACGTCCTGATGAACGATGCCGCCTACGGCGTGATCCAGAACATCCAGGACGCCCAATATGAAGGCCGGCGCCACTATTCGGCTCTGAAGACGCCGAACTTCGCCAAACTGTGCGAAGCCGTCGACATGCCGCACATGAAAATCGACCGGATCGACGCCTTCGCCGACGCCTTCGATGCCGCCCTCAAGGTGGAGGGACCGATCGTGCTGGAAGTCGACATGGTCGCAATCGGACCGTTCGCGGATGCCTTCGCCGGCCCGCCGGCGGGTGCGGCCGGAAAGGCGAGCTGACGGCATGCGACGTCTCGCCATCCTCGGTCACGGCAACATCGCGGCGACACTCGTCGACGTGCTCGGCCGCGACGGTCGCGCCCGGTTCGAGGCGGTCTCGGTGCTCGCCCGTCCCGGGGCCATCGATCGGGCACGGGAGAGCCTGGCCGGAAAGGCGTCGGTGCTGGCCGACGAGGTGACCTTTTACGACACCTTGGAAGGCCTTCTGACCGAGCGGCCCTGCCTTGCGGTGGAGTGCGCGACCCATTCGGTCGTGCGCGACACGGTGCCTGCGGTGCTGAGGGCCGGATGCGAGACGGTGATCGTGTCGATCGGCGCGTTCGCCGACCCTGAGGTGGCCGACGCGGTCGAGGATGCCGCGGCCAGCGGCCAGACCCGCGCGGTGCTTGTGCCCGGCGCGATCGGCGGCGTTGACGCCCTGGCGGCGGCCAAGCTTGCCGGCATCGAGACGGTCGTCTACACCGGCCGCAAGCCGCCCGCCGCCTGGCGCGGCACCCCGGCCGAAAACGCTCTGGATCTCGATCAGGTCGCCGAACCGATCGTCTTCTTCGAGGGCACGGCAAGGCGCGCCGCCTCCGACTTTCCCAAAAACGCCAACGTCGCCGCCACGCTGGCGCTCGCCGGTCCGGGTTTCGACGCCACCCGGGTCCGACTGGTGGCGGATCCCACCATCGGGGCCAATGTCCACGAATACGAGGTCCGCTCCGCGTCCGTGAATTTCAGCATCCGGCTGGAAGGCAAGGCTTCCCCGGACAATCCGAAGACCTCCGTGTCGACGGTCTACTCCGTCGCGCGCGAGGTCCTGAACCGCATCGTGCCGATCGCGATTTGAGGGGGAAGATGACGGAGACCAGCTACGAGCTTCCCGACGGCCGCCTGTTCGTCGGCGGCGAATGGGAGACGGGATCCGGCGCGGAGATCGTTTCGACCTTCTCCCACGACGGCTCGGAGAACCGTCGGCTCGCCGGTGCGTCCGAGGCCGATGGTTTGCGCGCAATTGCGCGCGCAAAGGCTGCGCAGGCCGATCCCGCGTGGCGCGCCCTCCTGCCCCATCAGCGCGCCCGTCATCTCGCCCAAATTGCCGACGGCATCGAGGCGAACATCGACCGCATCTCCTTCATCCAGACCCGCGACACCGGCAAAACCCGCGGTGAGACGACGGCCCTTGCCGCCTCCGCCGCCGGCACCTTTCGCTATTTCGCCGCCGTTCTGGAGACCGCCGACGAGGAGCTGACGACCCAGCGTGGCGATTGTCTGACGCTTTCGGTCCACGAGCCGATCGGCCTGGTGGCGGCGATCACGCCGTGGAATTCGCCGATCGCGTCCGATGCCCAGAAAGTCGCGCCAGCACTTGCCGCCGGCAACGCCGTGCTCCTGAAGCCGTCGAGCTGGTCGCCGCTGGTCTCGCTGGAGCTGGCCCGGATCGTGGAAGAGGCCGGCCTGCCGAAGGGCCTGTTCTCGGTCCTGCCCGGCGCGGGGCGCGAAATCGGCAATCTCCTGGTCGAGCATCCCGCGATCGGCCGCGTTTCGTTCACCGGTGGCACTGCCACCGGCCGGCGCATCGGCGCCCAGGCCGGCCAGAAGCTGATGCCGGTGTCGCTGGAGCTGGGCGGCAAGTCGCCGACCATCGTGTTCTCCGACTGCGACATGGACCAGGCGATCGCTGGAATCCTGTTCGGCATTTTCTCCTCCTCCGGCCAGTCCTGCATCGCCGGTTCGCGCCTGTTCGTGGAACGTGCGATCTACGACGACTTCGTCACCCGTCTGGTGGAGGCGACGGAAAAGCTGGTGGTCGGCTCGCCGTTCGATCCCGCGACCCAGGTCGCGCCGCTGATCGGATTCGAGCATCGGGAGTCTGTGGAGGCCTACATCGCGCTTGCGCGCGAAGAAGGCGGCACGATCCTGACCGGTGGCACGCGGCCGAGTGGACACGCCTTCGACGCCGGGGCCTATATGAAGCCCACGATTATCGCCGGTCTCGACAACCAGAGCCGAACCTGCCGGGAAGAGATTTTCGGCCCGGTCCTGGTGGTGCTGCCGTTCGAGGACGAGGCCGACGTGGTCGCCCAGTCCAACGACAACGACTATGGGCTTGCCTGCGGGATCTGGAGCAAGGACTTCGCCAAGGCCTGGCGGCTTGCCCGGGCGATCGAGGCCGGTACGGTCTGGATCAACACCTACAAACAGTTCTCCATCTCCACCCCGTTCGGCGGCGATGGTGCGAGCGGCATGGGCCGGGAAAAGGGCCGCCAGGGCCTGCGTGCCTACCAGCGCCAGAAATCGGTTTATCACGGCCTCTCCGAAGCCCCATTGCCGTGGGCCCGATGGCCGTGACAGGGGCCACGCGAACGATGAATATCAACGATAAGCCATTGGGAGCACAGCAATCATGATCCTGGAAGGGCGCACGGTGGTGGTGACGGGAGCCGGCGGCGGACTCGGCCAGGAAATCGCGCTCGATTGCGCGCGCAAGGGCGCGACGCTGATCCTGGCCGATCTGGACGAGCTGCGCTGTGCGGAAACCGCGGACGTCGTCGCCGCGGCCGGCTATTCGTGCGAGATGCACAAGATCGACCTGGGCGATCCGGCCTCCATCGAGCGCTTCGCAGATACGCTGGCCGGCGCCCGCGACGAGTTGCACGGGCTCGTCAACAACGGCGCCATCGCGACCGGTATCGGCGGAATCGGCTTTCGCGATGTGGAGATCGACACGTTCGACGCGGTGATGAGGGTGAACGTCCGAGGCACCTGGTTGATCACCCGCGCGCTCGCTCCCTTGCTGATCGCCTCCGGCACCGGACGGGTGGTCAACCTGGCTTCCGATACCGCCCTTTGGGGAGCGCCGAATCTGATCGCCTACACCGCCAGCAAAGGCGCCGTGATGGCCATGACGCGCTCGCTCGCGCGAGAACTCGGCCCCGACAGGGTCGGCGTCACGGCGGTGGCGCCCGGCATTCTGACGACGGCGTCCACCGACTATGTTCCGCAAGCGCGCCACAAGCTCTATGAGAGTGGCCGCGCGGTGCCCGGCGCCCAGGCGCCGGAGGAGGTCGTCGGCACGATCTCCTTCCTCCTGAGTGTCGACGCGCTCACGCTCACCGGCCAGACGCTGCCGGTGAACAACGGCTTCTGGTTCAACTGAGGAGACGGTCGTGCCGCATAAGATCGCCATCGTCGGATCCGGCCCGTCGGGCTGCTATCTCGCCCAGGCGCTGGGCAAGGCGTGCGACGATGCCACGATCGATCTGATCGACCGGCTGCCGGTGCCCTACGGCCTCGTCCGCTACGGGGTCGCCCCCGATCATCAGGGCACCAAGGCCGTGATCCGCCAGTTCGCCCGGCTGTTCGAGCGCGAAGGCGTCGGTTTCATCGGAAATCTCAGGATTGGCGACCCATCCACCGGCGCCGACCTCTCCTTGGAGGAGTTGCGGAGCCTCTACGACGTGGTCGTGCTTGCGACCGGCCTTTCCGCCGACCGGCGGCTCGGCATTCCCGGCGAAGATCTCTCCGGGGTCTACCGCTCCGGCCCCCTCACCCGCCATTGGAACGACCATCCAGACGAAGCCGGGCTCGTGCCCGCTCTCGGCCCGAAAGTGGTCATTGTCGGCAACGGCAATGTGGCGATCGACATTTTGCGCCTTCTGGCCAAGGAGGCGCCGGAATTCGCAGGCTCCGATCTGGCGGAGACCCATGTCGCGCGGCTGTCGGACCGACCGATCACCTCGATCGACATCATCGGACGCTCAGCCCCGGCCGAGGCGAAATTCGATCCCGTCATGGTTCGTGAGCTCGGCAAGCTAGCCAGTGTGCGGTTTCGGATCGAAGATCTGCCGCCGGAGACCGAAGACGAAGACAAGCGCCTTGCCGTCCTGCGCGGGCTGCAGGGGGTCGGAAACGCCGACGCGTCCCGGACGATTACGTTCCGGTTCGGCTGGGTGCCGACACGGATCGAGGGCGAGCAAGCGGCCCGGGCGATCCGGCTTCAGCGTCCCGACGGAGCGGATACCTTGGAGCTTGCCTGCGACAGCGTGGTCACCGCCATCGGCTTTGCCGACGACGCGAGCATGGACAGGGAGAGGCTGCTCATCGACGCCCTGGACGCCGAAGCCGGCGTGGCCGCGCCTGGGCTCTATCTCGCCGGCTGGTTCAAGCGCGGCCCGCGCGGCACAATCCCGGACAACCGGGCCGACGCTCAGGCGCTCGCCAAGCGCATTGCCGCCGATCTCGCCGCCGCCCCCACAGCCGGCGACAAACCCGGAGCGGACGCTTTGCGCACGCGCTTTGCACACATCACCGACTACGCGGGTTGGCTGCGCATCGACGCCGCTGAAACGCGCGATCTGCCCGCGGACCGCTGTCGGCGCAAATTCACCTCGGTAGAAGACATGCTCGCCGTCGCCCGCGAGAGACCGGAGACACGCTGATGAACATCACTCTTCTCTACGGCACCGAGACGGGAAACGCCGAAATGCTGGCGGAGGACCTGCAGTCCCATCTCGAAGGCGATCACGAGGTGGAACTCTCCAACCTCTGCGATTTCGACCCGACCACATTCGACCCCGGACGGTTCTACATCGTAGTCTGCTCCACCTATGACGACGGCAACCTGCCGGCGTCCGCCCAGCCTTTCGCAAAGGCCGTGGCTAAAGCGAAACCGGATCTCTCCGACATCCATTTCGCGATCTTCGGCATGGGCGATTCCGAATATGACGAGACGTTCAACCACGGCTCCAAGCGGATGGAAGAGCTTTTGATAGCGCATGGCGCGCGCAAGATCGGCGAGCGGATCACCCACGATGCCTCCGGCTCCGACCTCCCCGAGGATCTCGCGATCGATTGGGCCGATGCGTGCATCGCCGAGGCGGAAACACGGCTGGTTGAAGACACCGATGCTTGAGATGACTGTCCAGAAAAAGCCGGCCTATGAAGTGCCACCGGTCCGCCGCGCCATTTCGGTCCTGAAATATATCGGCGCCGGCAACACCTGCGCGAACATCTCCAAGGCGGCGAAGGATCTCGGGATCAACCGGACCACGTTGATCCGCCTTCTGCACACCTTGAACGACGAACGTATGATCGAGGAGCGCGAGCCCGGCGCCGGCTATCGGCTCGGCCTCGGCCTGATCGGCCTGGCGACGGATTCTCTCAACGGCCGCGACGTGATCCGCGTCGGCCGGCCGCAGCTCGCCGCGCTTGCCGAACGCACCGGCCTGTCGGCGCACCTCGGCGTGCTCGACGGCCACGACGTGATCTATCTGGTACGGGAATCCCCGAACGCTCAGCTCGTCTCCAACGTGCGCGAGGGCACCCGGCTGCCGGCCCACGCCACCACCATGGGACGTATTCTGCTGGCCCACATGAGCGAAGACGAGCTCAAGGCGCTCTATCAAGGCGAACCGCTAAAGGGCTTTTCGGAAAAGACGGCGACCAACTACGACGAGCTCAAGGCGCAAATCGCCACGGATCGCGCCACCGGCATCGCCTGGAGCTCGGAGAATTTCGAGCAGGGTATCGGCTCGTGCGCATGCGCCGTGTTCGATCATCGCGGCGAGGCGATCGCAGCCATCAACGTCTCCGGACCGGACCGGGCGTTTCGCGGCGAAGGCCCGGAGATCGAGGCCATCGGTGCGGCGCTGAAATCCACCGCCCAAGAGATTTCCGAACGGCTCGGCTATTCGGGGCGCTGAAGCATTTCCAGGCCAAGTGGAAACCGGTTTCCCGGTCGGACGCGTGTCAGGAGCACCGGTCCCTATGGCTTTTGGGGGTGCATCCGTATTTCGCCCGAAACGCCTTGCTGAAGTGCGAGAGATCGCTGAAGCCCGCCGCAAACGCGGCTTCCGTCACGCTTCGGCATCGTCCAGCCGCAAGCATCCGGTGAGCGTGTTGCAGTCGCTGGTCCCAAAGCCATCGCATCACCGTCGTTCCGTCCTCCGCGAACAGTCGGCAAAGCGTGCGCTCACTCATGTTGTTGGCAGCCGAAATGGAGGCCAGCGACAGACCGGGGTCGTCTGCGCGCGCCGCCATGTAGCGTTTTACGGCCTCTAGCCGCTGCTCGTCGCGCCGGGCCGACACGCCGCTGGAGGTAACCGACTGGATCGCCGTGCCGAAGACATCAAGGATGGACGCGGAGATCCGGGAGCTCACCTCGCTGTCGATCGGATCGCCTGGCTCGGCAATCTGACGCATGATCGACCCGGCCAGCGAACCGAGCCGCGTCGACTGCGGCAGGCGAACGGCTGTCCGCGCGGCAGCGTCTGGAAGCCGATCCGACAAGAGGCTCCTGGGAATGGAGACCATCAGGGATTGGGATCGGCCGCGGAATCTGATGGCAAAGGTTTGGGCCTGATCGTGAAGCACCAGATCGCCGGGTTCGAGGAGAACCTCGCGTCCATTCTGGGAGAAGGCGGTATTCCCGCCCAGCGATAGCCACAGCATGAAATAGTCGCGCGGATCGCGGCCGATGTCGGATTCCTCGCGCACGACGTGGATGTCATCCTCGTCGGAGGTGTCCGACGCAATACTGTTGATTGCGAGAGGCCCGAAATCGCGGATCGCAATATGGGCGGAAAACCGTCCTTTGGGCGCGCGCGAGCATCCGGTCCGCGAGAAATCGCGGCATGTCACCTGATGCCAATGCTCGAAAGTGTCGCCGGGCCTGATCGCGACTATGCCCGTTTCCGTCGTCATCGGACCGCACCCATTGCCGCGCCAAACGGAATTGTGTGCCGCGGCGAACAGAATTGGCAAGCACAGACCAAACATTGGCGGCCTCGCCCAAGCAGCATGGCTCCCGTCAGCTACCGTGGATCCGTCATCAATTGCGGGAGCGTGACCATGCCGTATGTGTGCGAAACGATCGAACCCACCAAGACTGCGATGATCGTGGTCGACATGCAGAACGACTTCGTCGCCGAAGGCGCCTTGCTGCAATCCACGCAGGCGGCCGCCATGGTTCCGAAGCTTGCAGATACCCTGGACTTCTGTCGGGAGAAGGGAATCCGCGTCCTCTACACGGCCCATGTCCACCGTCGCGACGGGTGCGACATGGGACTCTATGACGACCTCTATTCGCCAGTTGCCGAGAGGGCATCCCTCATCGACGAAACCGAAGGCACCGAGATTTTCCCGCAGCTCGCCCCCAAGCCGGGCGAGCACGTCATCAAGAAGCACCGCTACAGTGGTTTCTTCGCGACCGACCTCGATCTCATCCTGCGCGAATGGGGGATCGAGACGGTGATCATCTCAGGGACCACGACGGAGAACTGCTGCCACGCGACCGCCCGTGACGCCATGTTCCGCAACTACAAGGTCGCGTTTCTGTCCGACGCGACGGGCACGTTCGACTACCCCGATACGGGATACGGCGCGATGGCGGCCGAAGACGTCCACCAGGCGACCTTGCGCATCCTCGCCTTCTCCACCGCGCATGTCATGACGGTCGAGGAATTCAAAAAGCTGGTGGCCCCCGCAACCGCATAACAGTCCGGGCTGAAACGACATCGGCCGCCCTTTCGGGGCGGCCGACACATCACATCAACTCGCCGGACGACGGCTCACGCCTTCTCGAACACGACCGTCTCCGGCTCGGCATCGCCGACGATGTACCAGACCGTGGCGTGGCCGGCGCTGTTGTTGCGGAACCAGTGCGGCTGGCCGGCCGGGGTCTTCAAAAGATCGCGCGGGCCGAGCTCGACCTCCACGGCCTCCCCATTTTCTTCCCAACCGACCGTCAGGGTGCCTTCCAAGACGAGGAACGCGTCCTCGACCTCCCGGACGAACGGCTTGACGCCAACGCCGGACGGAACGCCGAGCATCTCCTTGCGGCAAGTATCGTTGCCGATACCGCCGGCCCCGACATAGATCTTGCGGGTGAAGCCCGCCGGATCCCAATGGGTCTCAAGCTCGTTATGGCGCACCACATAGTCCGCCATCAGCTTCTGGATCGGATGCGCGCCGTTGCGGTCGAACGGCATGGTCTTGCCGGGGGCCGCGCCGAACGAACGGGCGAGCTCCGGCGGATGCTCCTTCGGGTGGTAGTGGTAGACCGGCGGCAGCGGCTTGCCGACATCGACGGAGATCGACATCAGCACCGGCTCGACCCCGTCATTGCGGAAGCCGTGGCCGATCTCGCGTGCGTTCAGGATCATATCCTTCGGGCCAAGCCGGACTTCAACGACCTCGCCATCCTTCTCCCAGCCGACGATCAGCGCGCCCTGGATGATCAGGAACGACTCCTCGATCTCGTGGGAGTGGCAGGCGGCGTACTTGCCCGGCTCCTTGTAGATCAGGCTGACGGTGAAATGGTCGGCCTTGAGCGTCGAGGTGTCGCCCACCTTCGGCGAGCCGCCGGCGCCGATATAGCGCATCTGGGCGCGGGAAAGATCCGGATAGCCAATGTTGCTCGG
The DNA here is from genome assembly GCF_040750475.1 of Amorphus sp. 3PC139-8. Classification (NCBI taxonomy): domain Bacteria; kingdom Pseudomonadati; phylum Pseudomonadota; class Alphaproteobacteria; order Hyphomicrobiales; family Amorphaceae; genus Amorphus; species Amorphus sp. 3PC139-8. The sequence continues at coordinate 128,779 of NZ_JABJVY010000011.1, forward strand.
GAACGCCTCCCAGTCGAATTCCTTGTCGACGAACCGGCCGACATGGGCCAGCAGGCGCTCCTTCAATTCCGATGTCGCAGCGGACGTGTGAACGTTCATTCCCAAATTCCTCCTCTGGCCGTGGGCGCTCTCTCGATCGGTCATCGCCGACCGCCCTGGCTGAATGACGCGCCACCTCTAGCGCGTCCTCGTTTTGTATGCGATACGATGTTTTATATACAAAGCAGAGATCCTATGGCCAAAGAGACCGAAGACACCAATCAGAACGCACGCGACGGCCAGGATCGCTACCTGGTTCCCGGACTGGTGCGCGGGCTGGAAGCGCTAAAAGCGTTCACTCCGGAGCGCGCGAACCTCAGCCTCGGCGAGATCGCCGAGATTTTGGGCACCAGCCGGTCGGCGGCTTTCCGAACGGTCTACACCCTCGTTCATATGGGGTGCCTGCTGCACGACAAGCGCAGCCAAACCTATGCCCTCGGTCCCGCCGTGCTGCGACTTGGGTACGGATATATCGCGACGCGGGAGCTGGTCGAGGTCGCCTACCCCGAGCTGGAGCGGTTGCGCGATCGCACCGGCTGGTCCGCCCATATGGGCGTCCTGGACGGAACCTCGGTGCTCTACGTGCTTAGGGTCCCGACCCCGCACCGGCTCACCGGTATCGTTCAGGTCGGCAGCCGACTGCCGGCCCGCAGCACGACCATGGGCCGGGTGCTCCTCGCCAATCTCGACGAGGAGACGTTGCTGTCGCTCTATCGTCACGAGGCGCGCACCAAGGGGCCGGCCTCAAGCGAGGGCCCGACCGCCCTCCTCGCCCAATGGCGCAGGGACCAAGGCCGCCCGCATATTTCTCATGTCGGCGATTTCGAAGCCGGGATCGCGTCGATCGCCGCACCGGTGCGCGACATGAGCGGCGAGGTGACGGCAGCCATCAATCTCTCGGCGGCCGCCAACGACGACAACGTCGCCGAGCTCGACGGCACGCTGGCCGACGAAATCGTCCGCACCGCGGAGCGCGTCTCCAAGCTGCTCGGCTGGCATGCGGACCCCGTTCGTCCCGCCAAAACCTCCACCGTAGGTCATTCCCGCAATTGACCAACCCTAGACTGCATGACAAAATAGAACAAAATGTTCAAATATGATCTTTTGGAGGGTTGATATGAGCGGATTGCGCGTTGGAATCTGTGGCGCCGGTGTCGGCGGTCTGTGCGTTGCGCTTGCCTTGACGCGGGCCGGCCATGAGGTCGCGGTATTCGAACAGGCCTCGCGTTTCGGGCGGGTCGGCGCGGATGTGAACCTGACGCCGAACGCCGTGCATGCGTTGGAGGGGCTCGGCATCGGCGAGGCCATGCGCGCGACCGCGGCCTATCCGAGCCATCGCATCAGCCGCACCTGGGACAGCGGCGAAGAGACCTCCCGCCTGCCACTCTCCTCCGCCGCCGAAGAGCGCTACGGCGCGCCGCAGCTCACGCTGCACCGGGCCGACCTGTTGTCGATCCTGACGGGGGCGCTCGGCGCCGATCACATCCGCTTTGGTACCAAGGTGGAAACGGTCTCCCAACGCGAGGACGCCGCGACGATCCACTTCGCCGACGGCTCGACCCGCGATTTCCACGTGGTAATCGGCGCCGACGGCATCCATTCGCTGGTGCGCTACGCCCTGTTCGGAGCCGACGATCCGCACTTCACCGGCATCGTCTCCCATCGCGGCGTATTTCCCCGCGAGCGCGCCGGCAATCTGCCGAACCTGGATGCGTTCACCAAGTGGTGGGGCCCATCGGCGGACTATCAGATCGTTACCTTCCCGCTGACCGGTGGCGATGAAATCTTCGTGTTCGCGACCACGCCGCGCACGGACTGGACCGAGGAAGGCTGGACCATCCCCGGCGATCTCGAAGCCCTCAAGGCGGCCTACAGGAACTTCCACCCCGAAGCCCGCGGCCTTCTGGACGCGCTTGAGGAGGTGACGAGCTCCGCCCTCCACGTCCGCGAGCCGCTTGTCCAGTGGTCGTCCGGCCGCATCACGATTCTCGGCGATGCCGCCCATCCGATGGTGCCGTTCATGGCGCAAGGCGCCTGCATGGCGATCGAGGATGCCATCGTACTGGCCCGCTGCCTCACGAACGCGGATCCATCGTCGATCGCCGGCGCGCTTGCCGGCTACGAAGCGCTTCGCAAGCCGCGCACGGCGGAAATCCAGCGTTCGTCGCTCGCCAACGAATGGCTGAAGGACAAGACCAACGCCGATTGGGTCTACGCCTATCACGCCTGGGAGCTGGATCTCAGCCCCGCCGCCTGAGCGGCACCTGCTTAATTTGTGGCCTTGAATTGGTCCTCATTGATTGGTCTCAATGAGACGGCATTCGTTTTGCGCCATTCCTCCCGGCGAAAGCGGCGCAGAACCTCCCTTGCGCGCCGATCATGAGGCAACCGTCCGACATGCAGCATTCGAGCCGCACCTGGGTCCTGCGCGCCGTCGTGGTCGCCTGCCTCGTCGCCATCGGTGCTTATGTCTGGACCAAGGTGCAGACCGACGAGCTGCCGGAGGGCTTCGCCAAGAGTAACGGTCGGATCGAGGCCACGTCCATCGACATCGCCTCCAAGGTGGCGGGCCGCATCGAGACCATCGAAGTCGACGAAGGCGATACCATCGCCAAGGACGACGTCCTCGCGCAGATGGACACCGACACCCTCAACGCCCAGAAGCGGGAGGCGGTGGCCGAGCTGAAGCGCGCCCAAATCGCCATCAACACCGCCAAGGAGCTTGCCAAACAGCGCCACTCCGAGAAGGAGGCGTCCGAAGCGCTGGTCGCCCAGCGCCAGGCGGAGCTCAACGCCGCCAAGAAGCGGCTCGACCGCACCCAGCGACTGACCGATCGCGGCACCACTTCTCAGCAGGCCCTCGATGACGATCAGGCCGCCTTCGAAGGTGCGCGGGCCGCTTTGAGTGCGGCGCAAGCCCAGGTCGCTGCCTCGGAAGCGGCGATTTCCCAAGCGGAATCCCAGATCGTGTCCGCCGAAGCCGCGGTGGAGGCGACTCAAGCCCGGATCGAACGCATCGAATCGGAGATCGAGGACTCCACGTTGCGCTCTCCGCGTGCCGGCCGCGTGCAGTATCTGGTGGCCCAGCCCGGCGAGGTCGTCGCGGCAGGCGGCACTGTCTTGAACATGGTCGACCTGGCCGACGTCTATATGAACTTCTTCCTGCCCACCACCGAGGCCGGGCGGCTCCGGGTCGGCTCCGAAGCCCGTATCGTGTTCGACGCCGCTCCGGAATATGTGGTGCCGGCCACCATCAGCTACGTGGCCGATGTGGCGCAGTTCACGCCCAAGACGGTGGAGACCGAAGAGGAACGGCTGAAGCTGATGTTCCGGGTAAAGGCCAGGATCGATCCGGAGCTGCTTGAGAAATATATGAATCTCGTCAAGACGGGCGTTCCCGGGGTGGTCTACGTGAAAGTGCTTTCCACCGCCGAATGGCCGGACGATCTCCAGGTGAAGCTGCCGGAATGAGCGCTGACGAGGCCCCTTCGGCGGACGGCACCGCTGGCGAGGCCGCCGTTGTCGAGATCCGTGGCGTCAGCCAGCGCTACGGCAAGACGCTCGCCCTCGATGCCGTCGACCTCGACATTCCGCCGGGTCGGATGATCGGCTTCATCGGACCGGACGGGGTCGGCAAGTCCACCTTGCTGTCTCTCGTCGCCGGCGCGCGGGCGATCCAGACCGGCTCCGTCATCGCGCTTGGGGCCGACCTTCGCCGCACCAGCGAGCGCGACAAGGTGATGCCCCGCATCGCCTACATGCCCCAGGGCCTCGGCAAGAATCTCTATCCGACCCTGTCGGTGAAGGAGAATTTGGAATTCTTCGCTCGCCTGTTCGGCCAGGATCGTGCGGAGCGCAATCGCAGAATCGACGAGCTGACCGCCGCCACGGGGCTGAAATCGTTCCTCGATCGCCCTGCCGGCAAGCTGTCCGGCGGCATGAAGCAGAAGCTCGGCCTGTGCTGCGCGCTCATCCACGATCCGGATCTTCTTATCCTCGACGAGCCAACCACCGGCGTGGATCCCCTATCGCGGCGCCAGTTCTGGGACCTGATCCGTCACTTGCGCACCGGCCGACCCGGTATGAGCGTGCTGATCGCCACTGCCTACATGGAGGAGGCGGCAAGCTTCGACTGGCTGGTCGCGATGGATGCAGGGCACGTCCTCGCTACGGGTACGGCGAAGGCGCTGCTTGAGCGCACCGGCAAAGCCAGCCTTGAGGAAGCCTTCATCGCCCTCCTGCCGGAGGAGATCCAGGCGGCGCACAAGCCGGTGATCATCCCGCCGCACACTGACGGCGACGGCTACGCCATCGAGGCGAAGGGCCTCACCAAGCGCTTCGGCGACTTTACGGCCGTCTCCGACGTCGACCTGGCCATTCACCGGGGCGAAATCTTCGGCTTCCTGGGCTCCAACGGCTGCGGAAAGACCACCACGATGAAGATGCTGACCGGGCTGTTGCCGCCGACATCCGGCTGGGCGCAGCTCTTCGGCCAGGTGGTGGATCCGAATGATCTCGCGACCCGCTGGCGGGTCGGCTACATGTCGCAGGCCTTCTCGCTCTATACCGAGCTGACGGTGCGACAGAATCTCGAGCTGCATGCCCGCCTGTTCCACGTTCCGGCCGATCAGCTTGCCGAGCGGGTTGCGGAGATGAGCGCCCGCTTCGATCTGGATGACGTCGCCGACGCCTTGCCCAACGCGCTTCCCCTCGGCCATCGCCAGCGTCTTTCGCTTGCCGTCGCGATGATCCACAAGCCGGAAATGTTGATTCTCGACGAGCCGACCTCCGGCGTCGACCCGATCGCCCGCGACGCTTTCTGGCAACTCTTGGCCGACCTGTCGCGCAACGACAAGGTCACAATCTTCATCTCCACCCACTTCATGAACGAGGCGGAACGGTGTGACCGCATCTCGCTGATGCACGCCGGCCGAGTGCTGGTGAGCGATCGCCCTTCAGAGATCGTCGCCCACCGAGGTGCGGACAACCTGGAAGACGCCTTCATCTCCTATCTGGAAGAGGCCGTAGCGGAAGGCGCGGTGGAGGAAGCCGACGCAGAGCCGGAAATCGAGATCGAAACGGCGACCAAACCCTATCCGCACTCGCGCGGCTGGAACCATTTGTTGGATCTCCGGCGGATGCTTAGCTATTCGCGCCGCGAGGCGCTGGAGCTGCGCCGCGATCCGATCCGGCTGACGATGGCCCTGGTCGGCAGCCTGATCCTGATGTTCGTGATGGGATACGGCATCAGCCTGGACGTGGAGGATTTGACGGTCGCCGTCCTCGACCGGGACGACACCACGCTCAGCCGAGACTATGCGCAGAACCTGACCGGATCGCGCTATTTCGTCGGACACCCGCCGGTCTCCGGCTATGCCGAGCTCGACCGCCGGATGCGCAACGGCGAGCTCTCGGTCGTGGTGGAAATTCCGCCCGGCTTCGCGCGCGATCTCTCCCGCGGCCGCCCTGTCGAAATCGGTGCCTGGTTCGACGGCGCGATGCCGACCCGGGCGGAGACCATCCGCGGCTACGTCCAGGGCATGCACGCCCATTGGCTATCGGAGCAGGCGACACTTGCCGGGCGCGCCGATCTTGTCGCGGCACCCGCAACGATCGAGATCCGCTATCGCTACAATCCGAACATCAAGAGCCTGATCGCCATGGTGCCGGCGGTGATCCCGGTCCTCTTGATGCTGATCCCCGCGATGCTCACCGCGCTCAGCATCGTGCGTGAGAAAGAACTCGGCTCGATTGTCAATTTCTACGTGACCCCGACCACCCGGCTCGAATTCCTCGTGGGCAAACAACTGCCTTACGTCGCGGTGTCCCTGTTGAGCTTCCTCACCCTGGTGGCCGCCGCCATCACCGTCTTCGACGTTCCGCTGAAAGGCAGCTTCCTGACCTTGCTCCTCGGCGCCGTCCTCTACTGCTTCGCCTCCACCTCGATCGGCCTGTTCATTTCGACCTTCACGCGCAGCCAGATCGCGGCGATCTTCGGCACCGCGATCCTGTCGATCCTTCCCGCCGTCAGCTTCTCCGGCTTGACCGATCCGGTATCGTCGCTGCAGGGCTTCGGCCGCATCATCGGCGAAATCTATCCGACCACCTATTTTCTGACGATCGCGCGAGGAACCTTCTCCAAGTCTCTCACTTTCTCCGACCTGCACGCCGCCTTCTATCCGCTCTTGTTGGCCACGCCGGTGATGCTCGCTCTCACAGCCATATTGCTGAAGAAGCAGGAGAAATAGGCTGTGAACGCCGCCAACGTCTTCAATCTCGGCATTAAGGAACTCCGCTCGCTCGCCCGCGACCACGCCATGGTGATCCTGATCATCTACGCGTTCTCGATCGCCATTTACGTGGCCGCCAGTTCGATGCCCGATACGCTCAGCCGCGCCGCCGTCGCGATCGTGGACGAGGATCACTCGCCACTGTCGGAGCGTATTACCGACGCCTTCTATCCCCCCTACTTCGTGCCGCCAAAGCTCATCAACGCGAACGAAATGGACCGGCGGATGGACGCCGGCCTCGACACCTTCGCCATCGACATCCCGCCGGATTTCCAGGCCGATGTTCTGGCGGGACGCCAGCCGGCGATCCAGCTCAACGTCGATGCGACCCGCATGACCCAGGCCTTTACCGGGGCCGGCTACATTCAGGAGATCGTCAACGACGAGGTGACGACGTTCGTCCAGCGCTATCGCGACAACGGCGATCTGCCCGTCAGCCTGGTCGCCCGAGCCCGGTTCAATCCGGAGCTGAACAAGTCCTGGTTCGGCTCTATCATGGAGATCATCAACAACGTCACCCTGTTGTCGATCGTGCTGACCGGCGCCGCCCTGATCCGCGAGCGCGAGCACGGCACCATCGAGCATCTCCTGGTCATGCCGGTGACACCGATGGAGATCATGACCAGCAAGATCTGGGCGATGGGCTCGATCGTTCTGGTCGCTACGGCCTTCGCGCTGGTCTTTGTCGTCCAGGGGCTGCTGGCCGTGCCCATTCAGGGCTCCGTGCCGCTCTTTCTGGCCGGCGCCGCCCTTGAGATTTTCGCCTCCACGGCGCTCGGAATCATGCTGGGCACGATCGCCCGCTCGATGCCCCAGTTCGGGCTTCTGTTGATCCTCGTACTGCTGCCGATGGAAATGCTCTCCGGCGCCATGACGCCCCGCGAGAGCATGCCGGAGATCGTCCAAACGATCATGCTGGCGGCACCCAACACCCATTTCGTCATTCTGGCGCAGGCGGTGCTGTTCCGTGGCGCCGGGATCGACGTGGTCTGGCCCCAGCTCCTGTGGCTCGCCGGCATTGGAACGGTGCTGTTCGTGATTTCGCTCAGCCAGTTCCGAAAAAGCATCGCCACCATGGGCTGAGAAAAAGCGCGAAGCGCCCCGTCGCAAGACGAAGCGGCGATTGACCGCCGAGCGCAATGGATGCTGGCGCTGAAGCCGAGAGCGAACCTGTAGGACGTGCCCGTCCCGACATGCCGTCTGATCCCACAGTCTCGACTGCTCCTGCCGACCCGGGCGTCTTTCTTGCCGACGATGACGGCTACGGCATCTTCGACGCTCTGGGCGTGAGCAGCCCGACCCGCACCAACGTCCAACGACTTCCGGACGATCCCGGTCGAGCAATCAACAATTTTCAGGACGTCCCTGGGGCCGCATCCTGCAAGCGCGAGAGCGGCTTCTGGACCAGGGCCAGCGCACCGCCCGCCATCAGGATGACGGCCGCAACGGCGAGGCCAACGCTGATACCGGAGGTGGTGTCGGCGATATAGCCGGCCGCGACGGGCCCCACGAGTTGGCCGACGCCGAACACCGTGGTGAACAGCGCAATCGAGGCGCCCCATTGCGGCTCCGGCAAGTTGGCCCGCCCGAACGCGGCAACCGCCGTCGGCGACATGAAGAAGGAGCAGCCGAACACCAACGCCGAGGCCAGAATACCGACCGATCCGGGCACGATCAGCGGCAACAAGGTGCCCACGCCGGTCGCGGTGTTGGCCAGTGCGAGCGGCTGGCCGCCGGCATAGTGCGCAAGGATGCCGCGCCAGGCGAACGGCGAAACCATCACCGCGATGCCGATCAGCGACCACATCGCCGCGACCAGGACGGTGGAGGCATTCGCCTCGCGCATCCAGGCGACGATGAAGGTCAGATAGACGATGTAGCCAACCGCGAACAGGAAGTAGCCGGCCAGCTCTGGCAGCATCAGCCGCCAGGGCAGCCGCTCACGATGACGCCGCGTCGGGCTTGCGCCGGCGGGCGCGACAACCCTGGTGGCCCACAGCACTGGCAACATGGTGACGAGGCTTGCGATCCCCATCCCGACCCAGATCTGCGGCCAGCGCGCGGCATGACCGTCGAGCACGAGCGGCACGCTGGCGCCGGACACCAGCATGCCGAAGCCGCCACCCCCGAAATAAAGCGCCAGAGCCAGCGCGCTCTTCAAGGGGTCGTTCCGGAACACGGCCGCCGCCATCGCCCCGCCGGCCACGAAGGCTGGCGCACCGCCCACCCCGGCCAGGACCCGCCAAAGGGTCAGGAACCAAAAATCATCGGTAAGGCCGGAAAACAGGAGCGACAGCGCAGTGAGCAGCATGCCGCCGGCAAACAGCGCCCGCGTGCCGAACACCGAGATCAAGTTGAGCGCCACCAAGGCCCCGATCAGGTAGCCGAGCGCATTGGCTGTGTTGATCCAGCCAGCCTGCGTGTAGTTCCAGCCGAGATCGGTGCGCATGGCGGGCAGGATCAGGCCATAGGCAAAGCGCGCAAAGCCGTTGCTGACCGCCGGTGCAAGCGCAAGCGCGGCCACGATGCCCCAGCGGCGGAGCGCGTCGGTCTCCTCGCTCATGCGCGAGCCCGCCCTAGCTCGCTTTTGGCGGGCGTTCCCTTTGGCGCCATGGCGCCCCTCCCCGTTTCTCATCCCATACCGCCGGATCCCGGCGGCCTGCGCCTGCGATCACGCCGCGGCACTTGCTTATTGGCATCCTGTCTCGCGGTTCCAGGCGAAGCGGAAACCCGTCCGCCGTCCGGAAAAGCGAAACGGAACGAATGCGCCCTGTTCGTCTGGGATTGAAAGCAATCGGCCGGACCCTGTCCATGGGCCCGGCCGGAAAGCAGCCATGCGTTGCAGGCAGACCGGGACGGCCTGCCCCAATGCCTACTCCTTGATGCCCCGCAACTTCTCGCCGCGCCGGCGCAAGAGCTCCATCGCCGTCAGGAGCACGATGGAAAAGGCAACGAGGATCGACGCCAGCGCCAGGATGGTGGGACTGATTTCCTCACGCAGGCCCGAGAACATTCTGACCGTCATCGGCGTCTGTTCCGGGCCCGCCAGGAAGATCACGACCACCACTTCGTCGAGCGAGGTGATGAAGGCGAACAGCGCACCGGCGATCACGCCGGGCAGCAGCAGCGGCATGATGATCTTGAAGAAGGTGGTGACCTGGTTCGCCCCAAGCCCTTGGGACGCGCGGATCAACTGCTCGTCGAAGCTCGACATAGCCGCCGTCACGGTGATGACCACGAACGGCGTCCCCAGCACCACATGGGCCATGATGATGGAGAAGAAGGTATTGGCCAGATTGATCCGGGCATAGAACGAGAACAACGCCGCCGCCGTGATGATCAGCGGCACGATCATCGGCGAGATCAAAAGCGCGGTGATCGGGGCGCGATAGGGCATATGGCGCCGGCTAAGACCCAGGGCGGCGAGCGTTCCCAACGTGGTCGAGATAATCGTCGACGAAATCGAGATGATGAAGGAGTTGCGGATCGAGAACAGCCACTCCTGGCTGCCGAGCAGCGCATGATACCAGCGCAGCGAATAGCCGGCCGGATCGAACGACAGCATCTCCTTGGTGAAGGTGAAATACGGCTCCGCATTAAAGGAGAGCGGCACGATCACCAGGATCGGGAAGATCAGGAACAGAAAGATCAGCGCACAGATCACCCGGTACGTGTAGTACCACGCACGTTCGAGCGGCCCGGCATAAGTCGGAAGCGCCATCGGTCGACCCCTCCTATCCGAACTTCAGCCGGTCGACGCCGACGAGCTTGTTGAAGGCCCAGTAGAGCACAAGAACCGCGACCAGAAGGATCGTCGCCAGCGCCGCCGCCAGCCGGAGCTGCGCCGTGGAGCCGGTCATGTTCTGGGCGATCAGGTTGGAGATGAAGATGCCGGTGTCTCCGCCGACCAGGGCCGGGGTGATGTAGTAGCCGATCGCCAGAATGAACACGAGCAACACGCCCGCGGCCAGGCCGGGGATCGTCAACGGCATATAGACGGTCACGAAGGCGCGAAGCTGTGTCGCTCCCAACGAGCGCGCGGCGCGCATATAGGACGGCGGAATCGTCTTCATGACGGAATAGAGCGGAAGGATCATGAACGGCAACAGGATGTGCGTCATCGCCACGATCGTACCGATCTGGTTGTAGATCATGCGCATTCGATGGTCGTCATCGATGATGCCGGTCCAGACCAGCATGTCGTTGATCACGCCCTGCTGCTGTAACAGCACGATCCAGGCCGACGTTCTGACCAACAGCGATGTCCAGAACGGCAACAGCACCAGGATCATCAACAAGTTCGAGGTCTTGAGCGGCAACGTCGCCAGAAGATGAGCAATCGGATAGCCAAGCACGATGCACAGGCACGTGATCAGCAGGCTCATCCAGGCCGTTCTGAGGAACAGCATCCGATAGACCTGGTAGGATTCCGGCCGCTCGACGATCTCACCCCTGGGCGAATACTCGAAATCGAATGCGAGCAGATAGTAGACCGGAGTAATCGTCCGGGTCTCGCGCTTGATCAGCCGCCAGAACTCCAGACTCTCCCAATCGTCGTCATTTTCAATGAAGGCCTCCCGATAGGGAGGGCTCATTTCGTCGAGGTCGCGCGCGGTGCCCAGCACGGTGGAGCGCGCACCCGGAATTTCGCGATTGATACGGGCGGCCGCACGACCAAGAGTGCGGTTTTCCAGCCCGACGACCATGTCGTCCGCCATTGCGGCGAACACCTCTTCCGACGGCAGCTCTTCGCCATCCCACGATTGGATGGCGGCGGCCGTGTTCGGGAGATATTCGGCAACCTCGGGATTTTGGACCGAGCGAGAAATCATCTGCCCGATCGGAATGGCGAAAGTGATGATCAGAAAGGCAAGCAGCGGCAGCACGAGATAGAAGGCGCGGCGTCGTGCCCGTGCCTCGGCGCGCCTCAGCGAAATCCTGAGCGGAGTTCCGTCGGCAGTGGTCAACGGTCCGCTGGTATCGGGGCCTGCGCCGCCTGAACCGCTCTGCCCGGCACTTGCCGCGTCGCTGTCGCTCACCTTGGGCTCCTTCGCCGATCCGCCGCCATCGACGCCACGCAAGGGACCCAAGCCCGCTCCCGCCGTGCGCCGATCAGACCCGACGCGGCCTCATGTAGAGACCGCGTCGGATCGGTTTCGTGTCACATCGCCTTACTGAGCGAGCCAGGCGTTGAACCGCTCTTCAAGCGAGTCGCCGTAGTCGGCCCAGAAGTCGGTGTTGAACTGGACCGCGTTCTTGAAGTTCTCCGGCGACGTCGGCATGTGCGGCTTCATGTCGATATCGGTGCCCTCAAAGGTCGAGACCATCGGGACCGACGACTTCCGAGCCGGGGCATAGGAGATGTACTTCGCCTGGTCGGCGAGGCGCTGCGTATCGGTGGCGAAGTACAGATAGTCCTTGATCAGGTCGATGTTGTCGTCGTTGTCGACCGGGACCACCCAGCCATCGACCTCGAACATCTGGCCATCCCACATGATCTGGAACGGCTGATCTTCGTTGACCTGCGCGTTGAAGATGCGGCCGTTATAGGCGGTCGCAATCGCCGCCTCGCCATCGGCGAGCATCTGCGGCGGCTGAGCGCCTTCCGACCACCAGATCACATTGCCGCTGCTGCGCAGCTCGTCGAGCTTGGCGAACGCACGGTCCTGACCTTCGCGGGTAGCGAGAACGTCATAGACCTCGTCCGGCGACACGCCATCGGCGATCAGCGCCCACTCCAGGTTTTTCTGCGGAATGTTCTGCAGGGCCCGTGTGCCGGGGAACTTGTCAGTGTCCCAGATGTCGGCAATCGTCTGCGGCCCGCCATCGGGGAAGGCGTTCTCGTCGTAGGCGAACATAGTCGCGTACAGGATCTGCGGAACGAAGCAGTCCCCGAGCGTGCCCTCGATGAAGTCCTCCGTCGGCGGCGCGCCGTCCGGCGATGGCGCGAGCCATTCGTCGTGCGGGATCTCCATGATCAGGCCTTCGTCGCAGGCCCGCTTGGCGTCCGCCTGGAGCATGTCGACGACATCCCAGGTGACGTTTCCAGCTTCCACCTGGGAGCGAATGCCGGCAAGCGCCTGGGCCGACTTGTCCTCCTGGAGGATCTTGGTCCCGGTCTTCTCGGCATAAGGCTTATGGTAGGCCTCGTCCTGGGAATGAGTGTAGGCGCCACCCCAGGAAACGATGGTCAAGGTCTTATCGTCTTGGGCGTGAGCCGCCGCCAAAGCGACGACGGACGCCGCCATCGCGAGCGTAACGCTCTTCGTCGTGGTCCTCACTTCTGCTCTCCTTTTCGCTGGATCGCGTCTTCTCTGCATTGGGCTCTTGCAAAGCCCCTTCACCGAACCGCGCGGACCTTTGGCCGCGCGGTCAGGCAACCTCGATCGGGTCAAGCGCACGGCAGTCGGAAGCATGCCAGCCGACGGTAGTCGTCTCACCTTCTTTCAGCTCGTGCTCGTCGTGCTTGTTCGGCACCTTGACGATGAATTCCTCGTTGCCGGCCACAGCCAGACGCACCCGAATGTGATCGCCCAGGAAGATCATCTCACGAACCCGAGCCTCGAGCGAATTTCCGAGCTCAGGTCCGGGCTGGATTTCCACACGCTCCGGCCGCAGCGAGAGCGTCGTGCGCGCACCGACCCCGTCGACGTTAATCGCCGCCGCCCGCACCGTTTCGCCCGTATCCAGATGGACGACGCATTCGTCGCCATCAATCTCGCTCACCTTCCCCGAGAGCTTGTTGTTCTCACCGATGAACTGGGCCACGAACGAGTTCATCGGATGCTCGTAGAGGTCTTCCGGGGTGGACAACTGCTGGATCACACCGTCGTTGAAGACGGCGACCCGGTCCGACATGGTGAGCGCCTCGGTCTGATCGTGTGTCACGTAGACCACGGTCACACCGAGATTTTCGTGGATGTGCTTGATCTCGAACTGCATCTGCTCGCGCAGCTGCTTGTCGAGCGCGCCGAGCGGCTCGTCCATCAGCACCAGGTTCGGTTCGAACACCAGCGCACGGGCAACCGCGACACGCTGCTGCTGCCCACCGGACAATTGCGCCGGGCGCCGGGCACCGAATTCCGGAAGTTCCACCATCGCAAGCGCGCGTCGCACGCGCTCGTCGATCTCGCTGCGGCTCTTACCCCGAACTTTCAGCGGATACGCCAGATTCTCCGCCACAGTCATGTGTGGAAACAGGGCGTAGTTCTGGAACACCATACCGATGCCCCGCTTATGCGGCGGCACGTTGTTGATGGGTGCTCCGTCGAGGTAAATTTCACCGTGCGTTGCCGGCTCGAAGCCGGCAAGCATCATTAGCGACGTTGTCTTGCCAGAGCCCGACGGGCCCAGCATCGTGATGAATTCGCCACGAGCAATGTCAAGATTTAGATCTTTGACGACGAGTGTTTCGCCGTCGTAGCTCTTCTGGACATTCTCGAACTTCACCGTGGCCCCGGCCTCATCGGCCGCGACGTCATGATTTGATGTCGCCACTGTTCCCACGCGCTCTGAAACGGCTTTGACACAATCACGCACGGACCCTGGGCTGCCGTCAACCCCTCGCTCGGATCTTTGCGCATTTCGGTTAGATTTCAGCCACAATCTGAACCAAATCCGGGCAACGCAGACACGCTCCTCCCCTTGAGTTGGCCGCGTCCGGTGGAAAAAATCAACCGAAAGTTACCAAGGCCAAAGAGCCGCGCCCCTCTTTCGCCCCATACGCAAAAACGCCCGCGGGTTTGCCGCGGGCGTTTTGGAGCCGAAAATAAAGGAAAAGTCGGCGTCGCGAGCGCGAGCTAGGCGCCAGCCAGGTGCGGCAACGGATCGACCGGTTGCGAGCCTTTGCGCAGCTCAAAGTGGAGCTGGGGCTGAGAGACCGAACCGGTGGCGCCAGCCTTGGCGATCACCTGACCACGCTGCACGCTCTCGCCGCGCTTGACCATAAGCTCGGAGTTGTGTGCGTAGGCGGAGACCCAACCGTCCTTGTGCTGGATCAGGATAAGGTTGCCGTAGCCCTGAAGCTCGTTGCCGGCATAGATCACGGTGCCGCTCTCCGACGCCTTCACCGGCGTGCCTTCGGGCACGGCGAGATTGATACCGTCATTGTTGGAGCCGTCGGACTGCTTGCCGAAGCCCTCGACGATCCGTCCACGGACCGGCCAGCGGAAGCCGTCGGCCCCGCCGGAGGTCGGCGGGGTCTTGGAGGCCGACGGCGCCGGGTCGCTGGCGTCGCTCTGAGACACCGCCGCCCCTGCCTTGCCTGCTTCCGATGGCAGAGACGCAACCTGAACGTCCTTGGTCGGCTGGGGCTTGGAGGATGCGGATGTGGTTGAGCTGTTGGCGTCCAGCTCCGCCTTCTGCTGATTGAGCGTGGTCGGCTGGGCCCCCGACGGGGTCCCGGCGACGGTCGTCGTGCCGGCACCGCTCGCGCCCGGGATCTTCAAGGTCTGCCCGATCTTGATGGTCCCGTTCGGCGGCAGATCGTTGGCTGCCATCAGCTCCGACGGCTTCACGTTGTGGGAAGTCGCGATGGACCAGGCCGTGTCGCCGGGCTTCACGGTATAGGTCCCGGACGCCGAACGCGCCGGCACCGGCTTGCTCGCAGCCGTGTTGGCCGAAGGCGTCAGGCTTGCCTGCTGGGTCGTCGGCGCCCCGGACGAATAGGTCGGGATCACAAGCTGATGTCCCGGTTGCAAGGCAGTGCCGGGAGACAGGTTGTTGGTCGCCACAAGCGCTTCCACAGGAACGCCATATCTGCGCGCAATGCTCTCAGGCGTGTCGCCATATTGCACGTAGATCGGGGTGCCGCCGGCAGACGACCACCCCTTGTAGGTCACGGCGGGACCGGCCGACTGGCCGGTGGCCATGACGGACGAGCGTTGCACCGAGGCGGTCGGCGACGGCGTGCCGGGCAGCGAACCCGTCACGATCTGGTCGTCGCCCGTTCCGTCTCCGGTCAGGAGCTGGCGCTGATTCGGCGTCGATCCGGCATAGATCGGACCACCGGCAAAGCGCGAAACGTCGGCACTGCAACCGGCTGCGATCGCGGCGATCAGTATCGCTGCCGCCGCTCGACCGGCCGTTTCCATTCCTCTGCCGTTCGACAGGTCCGAGAACATCGATGGCCACCCTGCGTCAACACGTGTGAGACTCCAGGCAGAAGAAGCCACAGGTAACGTTGACGAAGGCTTAAGCGGATCCGTCTTTTTTGATGGGATGCAGACGAGATGGCCGAAAAGCGGGCAATATTGAGGCGTTGCGGCCCGCGCGTCAGTTGACGGTAAGACCGCTCAAAAGACGCGATCGACGTGGAAATAGGTCGATAGCTGCTGCTCCTCCCCGATCAGCGGATCGTCGTGATCGAGATACTGATATTCGGCGCCGACGCCGAGCGTCAGGCCGTTGACCGGCTCGAACCCGATCTGGGCCTGGAGATCATACTGGTTGAAGTCGGCGCTGTTCGCTCCGCCGCTCACGTCCTGCAGGGTGCTATCCTCAAAGCGCGACCAGCCCGCCTGGACCGCGAGCTGAGCGGCGGCAACATCGAATGCCGCACCGAACGACATGGAAAACGCCGTGGCGAGCGCCAGGTCTCCCGAAGCCGGATCGTAGCTCGCGTCGTAGGCGAGCGTGCCCTGGTTCGGCAGGCCGAACCAGCTTCCGTTGGCGTAGGCAGCCGCCCCCTGGCTGTAGGTCCCGTTCGCCACCAGCGTGACGTTGTTGGGCAGATTGGCGGTCGCCGCCGCACCGACAGCCCAGCCAAGTCCACCCTTCGGCGTGACACCGGACCCGTCATAGGCCGCGTAGACCTGATGCAGCGCGCCGGTGACCTGAGCGCTGCCCCAGTCGCCGGTGGTCATCAGCCGCCCGACCGCATCGGGCCATTTGGTGCCACCATAGCCGTTGCCCTGCGGTCCGTAGCCAAGCTCGTCGGGATAGATCGTCCCAGCGCCCAGCGGTCCCGAGTACGGGTAGAGCGCGACGCCGAGCTGACGCTCCGCACTGCTTTCGGCGGAGATCGTCGCGGAGAAGCCCTTGCCGAATTCGGCGGTATAGGCGGCGAATGTCGTCTTCAGATCGGACTGAGCCGGATCGTAGACCTCCGCCCAAGTCACATAGTTCGCCGCATCGTAGAACGATTCGCCGCGACCGAAAGAAAAGCCGCGAAACTGCACGAACGCCTGTTCCAACGAGAGCTGGGCGGCGCCATTGATATCGTGAACGATCTCGATTTCCGTCGTGGTATCGAGCGCGCCGAACTCCGTCTGCGTCGTGGAATAGAGATAGAGCTTGGCTTCGACATAAAAGTCGCTGTTGTCCGCCTCGCGCCAGCGCGGCTCCTGCTCGCCCTTCGCCCAATTGAAAATGTAGTCGATGTCGATTTCGCCGGAGACGCTCAGGCAGGTGTTGGTACCGGGAATGGCGTAGTAGCCGACGCCTGCCGCACCGCAGGCCCGCACATAGTCGATCGCCACCGGTTCCGGCGGCAGATCCGCAGCCTGCGCCTGCCCCGCCCCAAAGCCGACCAGCGCGATCGCCGCTCCGCTCACCGACCACAGACGTGCCGCTCCATGCCGGCGTGCCCGCCGGCGCCTCGAAAATCCCGTCATCCAGACCTGCCCCATATCAAGCGCGTCCAGGCGAAGCGAAATCCGCTTCGCAGTACGGACACGCGTCAAAGCATTGCGTTCGAGCCCCCACCTGCCGGGCCGGCTTACTCGGCCCTCCCCGCAGGCAGATTTATGAGAGTTCAAGTTTCCGATTGGCGATCAGCTTGCAGGAATGAGACTTCCCGAAGACTCCAATCTAGAATATTTTGAACATCTTATTTGATATGGAAACTATACCGGCGAAACCGGACTCTGCAAATCCGGTTTTTTAGGGGGTTGAGGTCAGGCCCCATAAATTCGGAGGTCATGAACAGCGGGCAGCGATCCGCCGAATTGCGGGCTTATAGCCCGACATAGCGGTCCACAACCGCGCCGTCACGCGAGAGTTCCGCGCTGGTGCCGGCCCACACGGTGCGCCCCTTTTCCAGGATGTGGTGACGATCGGCAAGGCGCTTGAGCACGCCGATATTCTTATCGATCAGCAGAATCGACTGACCTTCGCGCTTAAGCCGGGCAACGCAGCGCCAGATCTCCGTGCGGATCACCGGAGCAAGCCCCTCCGTCGCCTCGTCGAGAATCAGAAGCTTCGGGTTGGTCATCAGCGCGCGCCCGATCACGAGCATCTGCTGCTCGCCGCCCGACAGCGTGCCGGCGGCCTGGCCTGCACGTTCCTGCAGCCTCGGAAACAGCGCAAACACGCGCTCCAGCGTCCAAGGATCGGCGCGCTTCAGCCGGTTGGCGGCGGTGGCCACCAGGTTCTCCCGCACCGTCAATGTGGGAAACACCTGACGGCCCTCCGGTACCAGACCGACGCCCAACCGTGCGACCATTTCCGGCGCGGCCCCCTTGATGTCCGTGCCGGCGAAGCGAAGCGTGCCACCCAGCACGCGGCATGCCCCCATGACGGCGCGCACCGTGGTGGTCTTGCCCATGCCGTTGCGGCCGAGCAGGGTCGCCACCTCCCCTTCCCCGATTTGGAGCGAGACATCGAACAGGACCTGGGTCTGACCGTAGGCGGCCTGGAGATCGGCAACGCTCAGCACGCGAGATCTCCTTCGTCGAATTCCTCGCCGGCCCCGAGATAGGCCTCGCGCACCGCATCGCTGGCGCGGATTTCCTCCGGCGCTCCAGAGGCAATCACACGCCCGTAGACCAGCACGGAGATCCGGTCGGCGAGCGCGAACACGGCATCCATGTCGTGCTCGACCAGCAAGATCCCGACCCGGCTTTTCAGCCCGGAGAGCGTCTCAATCATTTCGCCGCTCTCCACCGATCCAAGCCCGGCCATCGGCTCGTCGAGAAGCAGGAGCCGCGGCTCGGTCGCAAGCGCCACCGCAAGTTCGAGCTGCTTGCGCTCGCCATGGGAGAGGTTCGCCACGATCCGATCGGCGCGGTCGGCCAAGCCGACCTGCTCCAGGATGGAACGCGCCGGCGCCACCAACGCCCGGTCGCCGCGGGCGCCTTTCCAGAAGCGGAACGACGACCCCGAGCGCACCTGCACAGCGAGCGCGACATTCTCCAGAACGGTATAGTCCGGCAGCAGACACGTGATCTGGAACGAACGGGCGAGCCCGAGATGAACGCGTTCGGCGACCGAGAGATCGTCGATCGAACGGCCGTCGATCCGGATCTCTCCTGCGTCGTGGGAAAGTTCGCCGCAAAGCTGGGAAATCAGCGTGGTCTTGCCGGCTCCGTTCGGGCCGATCAGCGCGTGGATCTCGCCGGGATAGACATCGAGATCGACGTGATCGGTCGCCTTCAGGCCGCCGAAATTCTTAACCAGGTCGCGCACGGAAAGGATCGGCTCGCTCACGTGCGCCTCCCCACGATCCGTTCGACAAATCCCTGCACGCCGCCATGGGTAAAAAGCACCACGACCAGCAGGATCAGGCCGAGCGGGAACTGCCAGTTCGCGGTCCAGGAGGCGAGCACCGATTCCAGGATCACGAACACCGCCGCGCCGACGAACGGGCCGAACAGCGTGCCGACGCCGCCCAGGATCACCATGATCATCAGCTCGCCCGACTTGGTCCAATGCAGCATGTCGGGGCTGGCAAACCGCAACAGGTTCGCCGTCAGCGCGCCTGCCAGTCCGGCACCCATGCCCGATAGGATGAAGCCGACCAACTTGTAACGATAGGTCGAAAGGCCGATCGCGGCCATCCGCCGCTCGCTCTGGCGGATGCCGACCAGAGCGAAACCGAAGCGCGAACGCGTGATGCGCCAGAGCGCGACCAGCACCAGCGCGGCAAGCGCCAGGCAGAGATAGTACATGGTCTCCCGGTCGCGCAGGTTGAAATCGAAGAAGGCGTTGGTGCGCCGAATGATGAGCCCGTCGTCGCCGCCATATTTCTCCAGCGAGACGAACAGGAAGAACACCATCTGGGCGAAGGCGAGCGTGATCATGATGAACTGCACGCCCGTAGTCCGAAGCGACAGCGCGCCGATCAGGGCGGCGAACAGGCCGGCGATCAACATCGCCATCGGCAATGTGACGAGCAGCTGGTTGGTCCCGGGGATGACGCCGAAAAGCGGCTCGCCGGCGGCGTAGTGGAAAGACAGGATGCCCACCACATAGCCGCCGATCCCATAGAAGGCGGCGTGGCCGAACGAGATCATGCCGCCATAGCCGAGCGCCAGATTGAGGCTCGCCGCCGCGATCCCGTAGATCAGCGCGCGTGTCGCGAGCGAGATGAAGGCCTTCTCCCCCATCGCGTCGGCCACGATCGGCAGCGCGATCAGGGCGGCGGCCGCAACGATGAGAAGGGCAATCTTGACGGAGGTGCGCATCAGGGCCTGCAGGGCTCAGCCATGGGCGGGAAACAGGCCCTTGGGCCGGATGAGAAGCACGATCGCCATGATGAGATAGATCCCCATGGAGGAAATGCCGGCACCGAGCGCGTCCGCCTCCGGCCCGACCATGACCTGGCGCAGAAGGCCAGGCAGATAGGAGCGCAACAGCGTATCGACCACGCCAACGAGCAGGCTTGCGACGAAGGCGCCGCGGATCGACCCCACCCCGCCGATCACGACGACGACGAAGGTGGTGATCAGGATCTGCTCGCCCATGCCCACCTGGACGGCCAGGATCGGCCCGGCCATGAACCCCGCCAAGCCGGCGAGCAGCGCGCCGAGCCCGAACACGAGCGTGTAGAGCAGCCCGACGCGCACACCGAGGGCGCGCACCATCTCGCGATTGGTGGAGCCCGCGCGCACCAGCATGCCGATCCGCGTGTGGTTGATCAGAAGATAGAGGCCAAGGGCCACAAGAAGGCCGACGGCAATGATCGCGAGCCGATAGACCGGATAGATCAGCCCACCGAACAGCTCCACCGAGCCGGACAGGAAGGACGGCATGGCCACGAACAAAGGCTGCAGGCCGAACACCATGGTGACGCCCTGATTGAACAGCAGGATCAGCGCGAAGGTGGCCAGCACCTGATCGAGGTGATCGCGCTGGTAGAGCCGTCGGATCACCACGAACTCGATCAGAATGCCGGTGACGGCGGCGCCCGCGATCGCCGCTGCGAAGCCGGTTAAAAACGAGCCGGTCTGCAGGAAGACGTAGCAGCCCACATAGGCGCCAACCATGTAGATGGAGCCATGGGCCAAGTTGATGACGCCCATGATGCCGAAGATCAGCGTCAACCCGGCAGCCATCAGAAACAGCATAACGCCAAGCTGCAGGCCGTTCAGAAGCTGTTCGACAAACAACGTCATGAGCGAAGCATCGACTATCGGAGGAAGGTCAAGCACGGACCGGCGGCAGCCGAAGCCGCCGCCGATGACCCCGCGCGAGCGTCGATCAGCAGACTACATCTGGCACTGATCGGAGTAGGCGTCGCCGTGATCTTCGAACACGGTGCCCACGGTCTTCAGAGCCGGCTTGCCATCATCCCCCTCGACGACCTTCAGCGCGTACCAGTTCTGGATCGGATGCTGGTTCGGCCCGAACTTGAAGTCACCGCGCACGGAGGCGAAGTCGGCCTTGGCAAGCGCTTCGCGCAGCGCCGACACATCCTCCACGTCGCCATCCGTCGCTTCCAGCGCGGAGGCGATCAGGTTGGCGGTGTCGTAGCCCTGACTGGCGTAGTAGGTGATCGGCCGGTCGTAGGTCTCCTTCCAGGCTTCCACGAACGCCTTGTTGGCGTCGTTGTCGAAGTCGGAATTCCAATGGCTGGAGACGTTGATGCCGAGCGCGGCATCGCCCAGCGCATTCAGGATCACGCCGTCCATGGACGGCTCGGCAACGACCATCGGGATATTGCCCAGAAGACCGGCCTGCTGGTACTGGCGCATGAAAGCGATGCCCATGCCACCCGGCTCGAACTGGAACACAACGTCCGGGTTGGCGTCGCGGATCTGGGCCATCTCGGCGGCAAAGTCCGTCTGGCCGAGCTGGGTGTACACCTCACCCACGATCTCGCCGTCGAAGAAGCGTTTGAAGCCGGTGATGGCGTCCTTGCCGGCCTGGTAGTTCGGCGCCAGCACGAAGGCGGTCTTGTAGCCGAGATTGCTGGCGTTCTGGCCGGCGCTTTCGTGCAGGCTGTCATTCTGCCAGGCGACCACGAAATAGTTCTCGTTGCAGCCCTCGCCCGCGAAGTTCGACGGGGCGGCATTGGGGCTGATGTAGATCGCGTCGGCGTCCAGGATGTCGGGCACGGTTGCGCCGGCAACGTTGGAGAACACGATACCGGTGAAGAGCTTTACGTCCTCATCGTAAAGCAACCTGTCGGCGGTCTGACGGCCGTTGGCGGGCTTCAGCCCGTCGTCTTCCACCATCAGCTCGACCGGCACGCCACCGAGGCTGCCGTCCTTCATGGCGAGCTTGAAGCCATCCAGGATGTCCTGGCCGAGATAGCCGGCCGGGCCGGAAAGCGTGGTGATGAACCCGATCTTCACCGAATCCTGGGCGAAGGCGGGAGCGGCAGCCACCGCCGAAAGCGCCACTGCGGCGCAAAAGGTCTTAAGCTTCATCTGTCTTTTACCCCTCTATTGATTGGACCTTATCAGATCGTTGGCCGCCATTCGCAAAACCGGCATGGCGGCCAGGATGCCACTGTCAGAGTTCGACCCAGCCCTCCGGCGGCGCCTTGCCCGGATGCACCGCGCCGCAATTGGGGCACTTGCGCGCCTCCTCATCGGCATAGAACGCATCGTAAATCGGCGGCAGGTCGGTCACGAGGCTTTTCACCGACACTTCGACCCGCTTCACCAAGGTGCCGCACTCGAAGCAATACCATTCGAACGCGTCGAGTTCGCCTGCCCCCCGCTTGGGCTCGACCACGAGGCCGACCGACCCTTCCTGGGGCCGCTGGGGTGAATGGCGCACATGGGGCGGGAGCAGAAAGACTTCTCCCTCCCGGATCGGCACGTCGTAGAAATTGCCGTCGTCCACCACCTTCAGGACCATGTCGCCCTTGAGCTGGTAGAAAAACTCCTCCACCGGGTCGTCGTGATAGTCGGTGCGCTTATTCGGGCCACCGACGACCATCACCGTCATGTCGGTGTCTTCGAACACCTTCTGATTGCCGACCGGCGGTTTCAGGAGGTGTTGATGTTCATCGATCCATTTCTGGAAATTGAAGGCGGAAAGCCGTCCCGTTTTCATCCCGTCATCCTCTTCGCTGCATTGGCCGCGGATCCGGTATCGGCCGGACCGGTCTTGAGGCCGCATCCTTCGAAGGCGGCGCGGATGGTCGCCTTCTCGTCCTCCGTCAGCGGCAGGCAGGGCGGGCGCACCGCGCCGCCGACCTGGCCGAGGAGATCCTGCCAATATTTCTGCTGGGCGTGCGGCTTCTCCGCCGGCCGCGAGGCCTTCAGCGCGTGGCGCACCGGGTCCAGACTCGCGCTCACCGCGCGTGCCTCGTCCGCCTTTCCGGCGAAGGCGAGATCGGTATATTCGCGCATGCGGCGATCATATTTCGTCTGGATCAGATACGGCGGAGACGAGCACAGATATAGCTGCCAGCCGAGCTCCAGGATATTGTCGAGCCACTCCTTCTCGGAGGCCGTCGACACCAGGATGCGATCGCTCGCAAGACGTGTCAGCTCGATATACATCTCCCGCGGCACGGAATATTTGATCGCCACGACATTCTCGATGTCGGCAAGCTTGTTGCAGAGCTCGGGGCTCATCAGATAGCCGCTGTCCGGATGGCTCCACAGCGCGATGCCGATATCGACTTTGTCAGCGATCGTCTTGTAGTAGGAAAGCAGTGTCTCATCCTGCTTTTCGAAGAAGTGCAGCATCGGCGCGTGTACGACGATGTAGTCGGCACCGCAGGCCTGGGCGTGCCGGGCGAGATCGATCACCACGTCCATGTTCTGGTCGGAGCACGACATGATCGTCTGGGCCCGGCCGGCGCAAGCCTCCACGGCCAGGTCGAAGGTGCGCTTGCGCTCATCGACGGACATGGAGAAGAACTCGCCCTGCTTGCCCGCGATGAAGAAGCCATCGATCTTCAGATCCTCGATCCAATGATCGATATTTTGGCGAAAGCCATCCTCGTCGATCGACAGATCCTCCGCGAATGGCGTCAGAGCCGCCGCCCAGATCCCCTTCATGGTGGCGAAGGCATGAGCCTTCGCGTCCTTCTTGGCGTATTTCATCGTCCGTTCCCACTTGTTGCGACGTGCGGCGTCTGCCTGATGGCACGCCACAGCTTCTCGCTCGTCAATGGCATTTGAAGATCGTTTGCCCCGAACGGGGAAACGGCGTCCGCCACGGCGTTGAAGACTGCTGCTGGAATCCCGATACAGCCGGCCTCTCCCACCCCTTTTGCTCCAAGCGCGTTGGACGGCGAGCGGGTCTCGATCTTGCCGATCTGAACCGGGGGCATGTCCCCCGCGCGCGGCAGGGCATAGTCCATGAGGGAGCCGGTGAGCAGTTGGCCATCGTCATCGTAGACGAGCCGCTCCAACAACGCCTCGCCCAGCCCCTGGGCAAGCCCTCCCATCATCTGACCTTGGGCGAGCAGTGGATTGACCACTACCCCGGCATCGTCGATCCAGACCAGCTTTTCCACATCGAGCACGCCTGTATCCGGATCAACGGCGACCATGGCAAGGCAGCATCCGCTCGCCCAAGCCTCGCCTTTCGCGTGATAGATCTCGGTGGTGGAGATTGCGACATCCTCCGGCGCGCCCTCGGGCCCGAGCACGTTACCCGCGAGATCGGCAAGCGTGACCGACGCGCCGGTCTCATCATCGGCGTAGACGCGCCCCGCGCGGAACACGACCCGCTCGGGCGCGCATTGCAGCAAGGCCGCAGCCCGTTCCACGATCTTGCCGCGCAACGCGTCACAGGCGAGCCGCATGGCGCTGCCGCCGATCGCCGTCGACCGGCTGGCGAGCGCGCCAAGCCCACGCTCCGCCTCGGACGTATCGCCGTGACGGATATCGATCAGATCCGGATTGGTCCCCAACGCATCCGCAGCGATCTGAGCGAAGGTGGTCTCGCGCCCCTGGCCCTGGGCACTTGCTCCGGTGGTCGCGCGAAAGCGGCCATTGCAGCAGAGCGCAGCCTCGGCGCTTTCCCATCCCTGACCGCAAGGTTCGATATAGAGACAAAGCCCAATGCCCACGACCTCGCCGGCCGCGCGCCGCCGCGCCTGTGCCGCGCGCAGCCTGCCATAGCCGGCCTCCGCCTCCACCGCGTCCAGCAATTGAGCGAAATCGCCGGAATCGATCCGCGCGCCGGTGGCGGTGTCGAGCGGCAGAGCGGCGGCGGAGATCAGGTTGCGGCGGCGGATCTCGACCGGATCGATGTCGAGGGCACGGGCGCCTTCCTCCATCAGCCGATCGAGCAGGATCGCGGCTTCCGGCCGGCCTGCGCCGCGATAAATCCCAACGGCTGCACGATGGGTCATGTGGGCCCGCGCCGAGAGGTCGAGGGCGTCGATCGCATAGGGACCCGGCAGAATGCGGAGCGCGTTGTTCGGTGGAACGGCGGCGCTGTAGGTCATCCAGCTTCCCTGCTGAAACACCAGCTCCGCCTTCAACGCGCGCGCACGGCCATCGGCGGAGAACGCCATTTCCGCGGTCGAGGTGGCGCCGCGACCATGGCTGGCGGCCAGGAAATCGTCGCTGCGCGGCGAGACCCATTTGACCGGCGCATTCAAATGGCGGGCGGCGAACGCTACCATGACGTCTTCGGGGTAGATCGAGGCCTTGCCGCCGAAGGCGCCGCCCACATCGGGCGCGATCACCCGGATCCTCTCTGGGGGAAGCCCCAGAATGCGCGCCAGATCTTCACGGATCCGATAGGGCGTCTGGGTCGAGCACCAGACCGTGAGCTCCCCATCTGCGACCGTGGCGAGCGTCGCGCGCGGCTCCAGCGGGGTCGGCGCCAGCAAAGAGTGCGCAACGGTCACGGAGACTACCTTGTCGGCCGCTTCAAAGGCGGAGGCGACATCGCCGGACGTGACCTCCTGAGAGGTGGAGACGGCGCCCTCGCCCGGAGCCTCCATCGCCAGCGGCTCGACATCGATCTCCACCAGCAACGCCGCATCGCGGGCCGTCGCCGCCGAGGTCGCAACGACGGCGGCAACCGGCTGGCCGAGCGCGGTCACGCTTTCGCGCGCCAGCGCCTCGAACGGCGCCTCCGCGATCCCCGGCACGATCGGATTGATGGCGTTCTTACCAAGCGCGCCCAGATCGGCAGCGGTGAAGACGGCAACGACGCCCTCTTCGGCCTTGGCGGCCTCGGCATCGATCGCGACGAGCCGGCCATGGGCGAGCGGGCTTCGCGCAAACGCGAGATGCAGGCAGCCTTCCGGCGTGACGTCGTCGACATAGCGGCCGCGCCCGGTGGTCAGCCGCAAATCCTCACGACGCAGCACGCTCTGGCCGAGCCAGGGAACCTCCATCGTGCCGGCGCGACTGACGCCCAAACCTGCCTCCCCTTCGTGCATTCGCACACACTGGTCAATTCATGAGCAAGGGAAGCACCGTTCAATCTATCTGAGAACTCCAGATTATGAGATAAATTAATCTGGAAATGGAATAAATCATCCAGCCATGCGTATCACTCTCAAGCAGATCGAAGCCTTTCTCGCCGTGGCGGAAAGCGGCAGCTTTTCGCGAGCGGCGGCTGTGTCGGTCTATGCCCAGCCGGCGCTGTCCCAGGCCGTGAAGGAGCTGGAAGGCGAGCTCGGCGTGCGTCTGTTCGACCGGACCACACGCCGGGTCGAGCTGACCGATGCGGGCCGGGAATTCCGCGCCTCGGCGGAGAAGATTTTCGACGATCTCGATCACGCCGTTCAGAACGTCCACGCGCTTGCCGAACGCCGGCGCGGCCGGATCCGGATTGCCGCCCCGCCGCTGCTGGCCGCCGTCGTGCTTCCCCAGGCAATCGCCGCATTCCGGCGCGACCATCCCGGCGTCAGCGTCGACCTGATCGATGTGGGTACCGACGAAATCGTGGAGAGCGTGCGCACCGGACGGGCCGAATGCGGCCTCGGCACCTTTCCACCCGGCGGCGACGAGATCGAACGGCTGCCGCTCGCCCGCGACGAGTTGATGCTGTTCTGTCCCTCCGGCAGTGGCTTTGCAGAACACCGCTCGGTTTCCTGGAACGCGCTTGCCGGCGAAACGCTGGTGACGCTCACCCGCGGCAGCGGCATCCGGCTTCTGGCGGAAGTCGGGTTCGAGGCCGCCGGCGTGGAGCTTGCGCCCAGCTACGAGGTGGCCCAGGTCACCACCGCGCTCGCGCTGGTGGAGGCCGGATTGGGGGTCGCGGTTCTGCCGACCTATGCGCTGGCTGCCGCCCGGCCGGAGAAGGTGGTCGGCCGCCCTCTCACCTCACCCACGATCGGACGCGAGATCCACCTGATTCATCAAAGCGGGCGATCGATCTCGCCCGCCATTGCCGCCTTCACGCCCGTGCTGCGGCGCACGGTGCAGGCGCTGAAACCCTGAACGTCAGCGCATCAGATGCAGCAATGCCTGGGCCAGTTCCGAACGCTCGTCGGCAAGGTCCAGGACCACGTCGAAATGGTGCCGGTCCGGGATCTCCATCAGCGTGGAGCCGAAACCGGCCTGCTGCCAGAGTTCGTGATAGCCTTGCGACTGGCGGCCGAAGCCCGCCGGTTCGCCGCTGGCGTAGGCGGCGACGATCGGGCAGCCGGCCTTCGGGAGGTTGAGGGCCGGGCTGAGCGCGGCGACATCGGCGTCCGTCAGAGTCAGCCATTCCGAGACGAACGATTTGGCGATCGGGCCGAGATGAAAGAGACCGCTCACCGGCAGCGCGCCCTTGACCACGTCCTCCGGCACGCCGAACGCCTCATGCCAGCCGCCGGAGATCACGCTTCCGGTCAAATGGCCGCCGGCAGAGCTGCCGCCCACATAGATGCGCTTGGGATCAAGGCCGAAGCGCCGCCCCTCCCGATGCAGGTAGGCGATCGCGGCACGAACCTCCCGAACGATCTCGGCCAGATCGACCTCGGGCGCGAGCCGATAGTCGACGGCGACGGTCGCGATCCCGTGCCTGGCGAGTGTCGGCGCCATGAATGCCGATTCATGCTTGGAAAGGGCCCGCCAGTAGCCGCCGTGAATGAACACGAACACGGGCCGCGGTTCCTCACCGCCGCCGAAGATGTCGATCGTCTGGCCACTGTCGTCGTCATAGACCACGTCGAGCGCGGTGGCGATCGAGCGGGCCGCGACCGAGCCCTCCCGATAGCGCCCGATCGTTTCTTCGAACACGTCGACGGAGACGGTCGCCCGCGCGTTGTAGTCCTCGTTTATCGTCTCGAGCGGGAGATCAGCCTCCGCCGCCAGATTCGTGGTCACCCGTACTCTCCATGATCCGTTCGAAGTTGGCGCACCTTAATCGGAGTCGGGCCGGACGCGCGAGTATCGCCAGTGCATTTCGCGCAACTCCGATCGGGTCATTTCGCCGACGTCAGCGGCCCGGCGCACCGTGCGCGGCACTCCCACGTTGCGTTGACCTCGCCCCCACAAGCCGCGATGCTGGCTTTCGCTGCAAAGCGGCACAGATTTCGCGGCCGACGGTCGAGCGCCGCGGCACCACCGCTCCGTTTTCCTTGCTCGCCCGGAGGCCCAGTGAGCCTGTCGCTTGCCGATATCCTCGCCGCTCGCCGCGCGATCGCTGGCACGGCCATTCGCACGCCGTTGGTCCCCTCGCCGCACCTTTCCGACCGCGCCGGCCAAGACTTTCTCCTAAAGCTCGAAATTGGCCAGCCGACAGGTGCCTTCAAGCTGCGCGGCGCAACCAACGCCGTGTTCTCGCTGCCGGAAGGGACGGCCGGCGTCACCTGCTGCTCCACCGGCAATCACGGGCGCGGCGTCGCCTATGCCGCCCGCGCCCGTGGTTTGCGCGCTGTCGTGTGCATGTCGTCGCTGGTCCCCCAGGCCAAGATCGACGGCATCAAGGCGCTCGGCGCCGAGGTGCGTATCGTCGGCCGCAGCCAGGACGAGGCGCAGCTCGAGGCGCACCGGCTTTGCGAGGAAGAAGGCCTCGTCGAGATCTCCCCCTTCGACGCCGCCTCCGTGATCGCCGGCCAGGGCACGATCGGCCTAGAGATGATGGAGGACCGGCCTGATCTCGACATGGTGCTGGTACCGCTATCCGGCGGCGGGCTCGCCGGCGGCATCGCGCTGGCGGTCAAGACCATCAAGCCCAGCGCTCGGGTGATCGGCATCAGCATGGATCGGGGTGCGGCGATGCACGAATCGCTCAAGGCCGGCCACCCGGTCGAGGTGGAGGAAGTGGCGAGCCTTGCCGATTCCCTCGGCGGCGGGATCGGACTTGAGAACGCGCTCAGCTTTGCGCTCTGCCAACGCCACCTGGACGACACGATCCTGGTCTCCGAGGAGGAGATCTACCGGGCCATGCAGACGCTCTATTTCGAGGATCGGCTGATTGCGGAAGGCGCGAGCGTTGTGGCCATCGCCGCGCTCCAGGCCGGCAAGCTTCCCGCCCCAAGCGGGCCGATCGCGACCGTCCTTTCCGGACGCAGCGTCGACATGGACGCCTTCACCCGGATCGTGACGGGCCAAGACGTCCCTCTCGGCGACATGACGATCAAAGGACACCCCTATGCCCCATGAGATCCTGATCGCCACGGAAAGTGACCTGCGTCAGGCCGTCAGCCTCGATCTGGAGACGGTGACGACGGTGGAGGACGCCTTCAAGGTGCTCGCTTCCGGCACGGTGGTGATGCCACCGATCCTCTCCATGGCGATCGAGGCGGCGAACGGCGAGGTCGACGTGAAGACCGCCTATATTCCCGGCTTCGATGGCTTCGCGATCAAGGTTAGCCCCGGCTTCTTCGACAATCCCAAGCTTGGCCTGCCGAGCCTGAACGGGCTGATGATCCTGTTTTCCGCCAAGACCGGGCTGGTAGACGCCCTCTTCCTCGACAATGGCTATCTGACCGACATCCGCACCGCCGCAGCCGGCGCGGTTGCGGCGAAACATCTGGCGCCGGCAAGCGTGCGCACCGCCGGCGTTTTCGGCACCGGCGCTCAGGCCCGACTGCAGATCGAAGCCGCGCATCTGGTCCGGCCCTTCGAGCGGGTGCTGGTCTGGGGCCGCGACACTGCCAAGGCCGCCGATTGCGCCGCCGACATCGCTGCCCGGCTGGGCATCGAGGCGCGCGCGGAGGCCGACCCGGAAAAGGTCGTCGCCGGCTCCGAGCTCGTCGTCACCACCACGTCGGCGCGCGCGCCTATCCTCAAGGAGGAATGGCTCCATCCTGGCCTGCACGTCACCGCCATGGGCTCCGACCAGGGCGAGAAGAACGAGATCGAGCCCGGCGCGCTGGCCGCCGCCGACCTCTACGTCTGCGACCGGGCCACCCAGTGCGAAACGCTGGGCGAGCTGCGCAGCGCGCTTGCGGCCGGCATGTGGAACAAGGGCACCCCGCCGGAACTCGGCGCGGTCGTCACCGGCACCCATCCCGGCCGCCAGAATGACGAGGCCGTCACTATCTGCGATCTGACCGGCACCGGCGCCCAGGACACGGCCATCGCAACGCTGGCGCACAAGATCTGCAGCGCCCGCGGGGTCGGCTCCAAGATGGCCGTCTAAGTCCGGCTAGAGCGTGTCATTTGGTTTTTGAATCGGAAATGGGATTCCCTTGAGGGGTTGGATCTGATTCAAGCTGCCTGCTG
>NZ_JABJVY010000012.1:0-153999 GCF_040750475.1 Amorphus sp. 3PC139-8
CGAAGCTCGCTGGCGTGAGCGCTTATTTTCAGAGCAAATCCCGGACGGAAAACCGGTTCCCACTTTTCCTGGGATTTCGCGCAGCCAGCGCGCGACCGCGCGTCGGCCCTAATGGGCCGCGCCCGCGCAGCCGCGAGCGAAGCTCGCTGGCGTGAGCGCTTATTTTCAGAGCAAATCCCGGACGGAAAACCGGTTCCCACTTTTCCTGGGATTTGCGCTATTTCGCCTCAAGCACGCACAGGCGGCACTGATAGTTCTCCTTCAGATGATAGGGGGCGATCGGTGTCTGGCGCACCTTGAGCCGGCCTGCATCCTCCATCGCCGCCAGATGGTCGGCGTAGTTCTCCTTGTCCCAGACATTCTCGTGCACCGTGGCGACGATCACGCCTCCGGGCCGGGTGACGCGGGCGAGCTCGGCCATCGCTTCCGGGCCGACATGGCCGTTGGTGAAGACGCCGACGCATACGACGCCGTCATAGCTGTTGTCGGGGATCGAGAGCGGCGCGGTCATGTCGGCTTCCGCGAGCTTGCGGTAGGCCTTCTTGTCGGCGGCGACGTCCAGCATGTCGCGGGAAACGTCAATGCCGTCGATGGTCGTGAACCCGCGCTCGGCCAACTCGGCGCCGGCCAGACCAGTGCCGCAGCCCGCATCCAGGACTTCCGCTGTCGGTGCGACCTGCTCGGCAAGCGCCTCCGCGACCAGCGCCGGGCCGACATAGCCCATGCCTTCGAGGGTGTCGCGATCGTAGTCGCGCGCCCAGTCCGCATAGACGTCGCGGCAGACCTCGGGCCCGCCGTCCATCGTATAGAGCCGATCGAGAATCGAGGTGTCTGAACCCATTCGGGTCTCTCCTAATGTCTGCGATATCCTGAATACGACATGAGTGTCGCAGATCGCACTTTCAACGGCAAAGGCGGCGGGGGAGAGAGCCGGAGCGGAGAAGCTGCAGCCATTTCCGGTCACTCAGGTGGTTCTACTTGGGCGGAAACGGCGCTCGCGGGCGAGGTTGCATATTAGGAGTCGCTGAAGCTTGACTTGCGTCATGTTGCGATCGCCCTGGCTCGGATACGTCTCGGGTTCAACGCCGCCGTGGGCATGACCGTGACGATCCACATTCTTGAAGACGACACCAGCGTTCTGGACGCGCTCAGCCTGCTCCTGGAAATGAACGGGGAGCGGGCGGTCCTGCATCGATCGGCGGAGAGCTTCTTCGAAGCCACGCCGCCGGTCCGGGACGATCTCGTCATCGTCGACGTGGGTCTGCCGGGTATT
This sequence comes from Amorphus sp. 3PC139-8, assembly GCF_040750475.1. NCBI lineage: Bacteria > Pseudomonadati > Pseudomonadota > Alphaproteobacteria > Hyphomicrobiales > Amorphaceae > Amorphus > Amorphus sp. 3PC139-8. Next base: position 1,274 of record NZ_JABJVY010000012.1, read on the forward strand.
GGCGGGGCGGAAGTTATCCGCTGGGTGCGCCGCCTGCAGGACCCGCCTCGGGTGGTGGCGATTTCCGGGCAGACGGAGAGCTATCTCACCCGTGCCTTCCGCCACGAGCCGGCACCGCTGGTGCTGCGCAAGCCGCTCGATGACAAGGCGCTTGCCGCGCTGTTCGCCGACCCTCGGCTTGGCCGGGAAGGCGGGGCGGCGCCATCGAAGTCCGATCCTGACGCTATGTGACGATCCGTCATCCGCAATTTCCCCTAAGGGCTTCATCGTACGTAACCCGCCTGACTATTTTTCGTAGGCGAGGCGAGTAGTGTGACAACCGTTGACCGGGGAAACGGCTTTTCCGTCGGGAAAGCCGGTTCGGAAACCCGGGAGACGAGGCACCGCTCTTTGCGAGCATGATCACACCGTCTCTATGTGAGGGCGACGATGACCACCCTTTACTCCGCCCGCGATACCGATCGGACCGCTCCGGCCGCCGTGACGGCTGAGACCACGGCGTGGGAAGCGCTGCGCGCCTCCATCCGCTCCAAAACGGTTCGCCTCGCTGAGCACACCATCATCTACTATGAGAGCGACCCGGCGGATCGGTTCTTCGAGATCGTCGACGGCGCGGTGATGCTGTTCAAGCTGTTGCCCGACGGGCGTCGCCAGGTCGTGGGATTGTTTGGGCCGGGCGATCTGTTCGGCCTGCCGTCCGGCGAGGATCACGACAGCGCTGCGGAGACGCTGGTCCCGTCGGTTCTGAAGGCGATCGAGCGCCGCGACATCGAGGATTCCGTGGAGCTGCAGCGCCACGTCAACCGCTGCCTCCTGCGTCAGGTCGCCGACCTGCGCGAACACACCGTTCTACTCGGCCGCAAGTCGGCGTTCGAGCGGGTGGCGAGCTATCTGATGCACATGGTGCCCGGCCGAGGGCTGGGCGAGCGCTGCCGTGGGCGTCCGGAAAGCGGGTGCGACGAGGCGGTGGTGCGGATCACCATGACGCGCCAGGAGATCGCCGACTATCTCGGGCTCACCATCGAAACCGTCAGCCGTATTATCTCCGGCATGAAGCGTAAGGGCTTTCTGACCGCCGACCGTCAGGACCGGCTGAAGATCACCGACGTATGTGCGCTCTGCCGTCAGAGCGGGATGCACTAGCTTCTCAGACGGGCCGGGCGTGCTGCTTCTCTGTCCCGTTTTTGACGACCGCGGCTGATCGCGGTTTCAACCCTCTCCCTCCTCCCTTCGATCTGGGATAACTTGCGCCGCTCGGGCTCTCCGGGCGGCGTCTTTCTTGATTTCGGCTTCGATAACCCCCTATTGGAGGGCGCCAGCCGGCCGGACGGCCGCTCCGGCAATGGCCGAAAGGTCGCCGGGGAGGAAAGTCCGGGCTCCATGGAAATACGGTGCCGGGTAACGCCCGGCGGGGGTCAAACCCTAGGGAAAGTGCCACAGAAAGCAAACCGCCGGCCACCGCGCCGGTAAGGGTGAAAGGGTGGGGTAAGAGCCCACCGCGGGACTGGCAACAGGACCGGCATGGTAAACCCCACCGGGAGCAAGACCGAATAGGAACGGTGCGGACGTCTTTAGCGTCCAGTCGATTTCCAGACCAGCCGTTCGGGTAGGTCGCGTGAGGCGCTCGGCAACGGGCGTCCCAGAGGAATGGCCGTCACGTGTCCGGACATGCTCCGGACGCCTTACAGAACCCGGCTTACAGGCCGGCTGGCAATCTCTCCTTTTTTCCGTCTGTCGATCTCGGTGCGCATCGCAGCGCGCCGCGTGCGTCGACCTTTTCTTAATCGATCAGCGACTAGATTCGGTTCTGGGCGAGCCACAATCCCAGGTGGCTGTCGCCGCAGGGCGCGCGCGCCCAATTGGGCCCTGTGGAATCCATGCTGTCCCATTGGATTCCATTGACGCCCATGATCCCCCATGATATCCCAAAACTACCCTGTCGGTTCACTCCGAAATCCCATGCCGCACCCATGCGGCGACGGCTTTCGAGCGACGGGGCGGGTCGGAGGCGTGCACAGCTCCTGAACAGTGCTGCGGGCCAGCTCGATCCGGTCGATGGCCCGGCGGTCGAGGACGGGAAGGCCGATGCACGGGTTCGTGTCGCACTACACGAACAAGCTGGACGCGAAGGGGCGCGTGTCGATCCCGGCTGCGTTCCGCGCCGTCCTGACCCGTGACGGGTTCGAGGGGCTGTACTGCTTTCCCTCGCTGCACGAGCCGGCGGTGGATGCCGGCGGCAACGTGCTGCTCGAGCGTATCCACGAGCAGCTCGACAAGCTTCCGCCGCTGTCGCGCGACCACGACATGGTGTCGACGGCACTGTTCGGCGTCAGTGAGATCTTGAAGGTGGACGGAGAGGGCCGGGTGATGTTGTCGGATACGATCAAGGCGCATGCCGGCATCACCGATCAGGTCGTTTTCGTCGGCCTTGGCTACAAATTCCAGATCTGGGCGCCCGAGCGGTTCGCGACCTATCGCGCCGAGGCGATGCGCCAGGCGTTCGGCCGCATCGACCAGCGCTCTCCCGCGAGCGGGGAGGGCGCGTGATGGCGGCTTGGGACGGCGCCCCACCATCCCCCGATGACGGCCGGCATCTGCCGGTGATGCGCGACGAGGTGGTCGAGTATCTCGCGCCCCAGGCGGGCGACGTGGTGATCGACGGCACTTTCGGCGCGGGCGGTTATACGACGGCGTTCCTGGAAGCGGGCGCGACCGTCGTCGCCATCGATCGCGATCCCGACGCAATCGCCCGGGCGCGCCAGATGACGTCGGCGTGGGGCGATCGTCTGATCGTCGCCGAAGGCCGCTTCGGGGAGCTCGACGAGCTCGGTCAGGCGGCGGGGGTTCCCGAAGCCGACGGTGTCGTGCTCGATATCGGGGTCTCCTCCTTCCAGCTCGACAGCCCCGATCGCGGCTTCTCCTTCCGTCATGCCGGACCGCTCGACATGCGGATGGGGCGCGATGGGCCGAGCGCGGCCGATCTCGTCAACACTGCGCCGGAGCGCGCGCTTGCCCAGATCATCGCCCGGCTGGGGGAAGAGCGCAGGGCGCGGGCGGTGGCGCGCGCCATCGTCGCCGAACGCGCAGCCGCGCCGATCGAGACCACGGACCATCTGGCGAGCCTGATCGCCCGGGTCGTGCCCCAGGCGGCCGACCATATCCATCCCGCCACCCGCACCTTTCAGGCGCTCCGGATCTACGTGAACCGCGAGCTGGACGAGCTTGCCGCCGCTTTGGGGGCGGCCGAACGCGTCTTGCGCGAGGCGGGCCGGCTGGTGGTGGTCGCCTTCCACAGCCTGGAAGACCGGATCGTGAAGCGCTTCCTGGCCGACCGCAGCCGGGTGACGCCGGGCGGCTCGCGCCATCTGCCCGAGGCGGATCTGGCGGAGGCGACGTTCTCGCTGCTGACCAAGCGGCCGGTCGAGCCGAGCGTGAACGAGACCCGGATCAATCCCCGAGCCCGGTCTGCGCGTCTGCGCGCCGCGGTGCGCACGGCCGCGCCCGCCCGTCCGATCGATCCGCGCGCGCTCGGCGTGCCCAATGTGCCGGCACTTGCCGGCTGGGAGGCCTGAGCAATGTACCGCGCCACTCTCACGATCCTGTTCGCGGCGGTTTTGATCACGGCGGCCGCCGTGTTCGCGATCAAGAAAGACGCGGAGCGCGCGGCCGAACGCGCCCACCGCATCGATCAGGAAATCGCGGAGGAGAAGGCGAAGATCGCCAAGCTCCGTGCGGCCTGGAGCGCGGCGGACGATCCCGGCCGCCTGCAGCGTCTGGTCGATCAGCATCAGGATCTGCTGGAGCTCGCTCCCATCGAGCCGAAGCAGATCGGAACATTCGACGACGTACCGCGGCGACCGGCGCCGATCGATGACGACACCGGCGTTTCGACCGGCTCGCTCGGTCTCGTCGGGCAAGGGGGATAACGATGGCAACCGACCGCAAAACTGCCGACGGCATGTCTCGCCTTTCCCGCGATCCGCAGAAAGAGGCAGCCGAGCGGGGCCGCAACCGCATCGTGCTCGCGATGGCGGTCTTCTCCGCGATCTATCTCGTCATCGCCGGTCGTCTGGTGACATTGGGTATGGCGGAGGAGCGCCCGAACGTTGCCTATCAGACCGCCCAGGAGGAGGTCTCCGCCGCGCGTCCGGATATCGTCGACCGCAATGGGGAAATCCTCGCCACCGACCTGTCGACCGCCTCGCTCTATGCCGAGCCGCGTCGGGTGCTCGATGTGGACGAGGCGATCGAGTCGCTCTCCACCGTGCTGCCGGACCTGGGCTCCGCCACCACCCGCCGGCGGCTTGCCTCGGATGCGGGCTTCGTCTGGCTGAAGCGTGAGATCACGGACGAGCAGCGCAAGCGGGTTCACTCCCTGGGAGTGCCCGGCATCGATTTTCTGACGGAAAACCGCCGCTTCTATCCCGGCGGTGCGCTCGCCGGCCATGTGCTGGGCCTGGTCGATGTCGACAACGCCGGGATCGCGGGGCTTGAGAAATATATCGACGATCACGGCCTTGCCGCGCTTCACGCCGCCGGCATGGCGCGCACCGGCGAGGATCTCGCCCCCGTGCGCCTCTCCCTGGACATTCGCGTTCAGCATGCGGTGCGCGACGAGCTGTCGCGAGCGATGGAGCGCTACCAGTCGATCGCCGCGGTCGGGATCATCCTTGACGCCAACACCGGCGAGGTCATGGCTATGTCCTCGCTGCCCGACTACGATCCGAACGATCCGTCGGAGGCGCTGGAAGCCGACCGGATGAACCGGGCGACGGCGGGTGTTTTCGAGCTCGGCTCGGTGTTCAAGACCTTCACCACGGCGATGGCGCTGGATTCCGGCAAGGTGTCGATGTCCGACAGCTTCGACGCGAGCCGGCCGATCCGGATCGGTGGGTACACCATTCGCGACTTCCATGGCATGGGCCGCGCGCTGAGTGTGCCGGAAATCTTCATTCACTCCTCCAATATCGGCACCGCTCACATGGCGCTCAGCGTCGGTATCGAAAGCGAGAAGGAATTCCTGGGCCGGATCGGCATGTTCGAGCCGGTTCAGACCGAGCTGCCGGAAACGGCGCAGCCGATCCTGCCGCCGCGCTGGTCGGAGATCGCCGCGATGACGATCTCCTTCGGCCACGGCATCTCGGTGAGCCCGATGCATGCCGCCGTCGCGGCTGCGGCGCTGATGAACGGTGGCAACCTGATCCCGCCGACCTTCTTTCCGCGCACCCGCTCGGAAGCCTTGAAGCTGGCGAAGCCGGTGGTTTCGCCGGCGACGAGCAAGGCGATGCGCGAACTCTTCACGATGAACGCGGAGAAGGGCTCCGGCAAGAATGCCCGCGTCGAAGGCTACCGCGTCGGCGGCAAGACCGGCACCGCCGACAAGGTGGTGAACGGCCGCTATGCCCACGACAAGCGGCGCAACAGCTTCCTGGCGGCGTTCCCGATGGACGATCCGCAATATGTGGTCCTGGTCATGCTCGACGAGCCGAAGCCGGAACCGGGGAAATATTACGCCACGGCGGGTTGGAATGCCGCGCCGACGGTCAGCAACATCGTGCGCCGTGTCGCGCCGATGCTGGGTGTGCCGCCGAAGTTCGACGAGCCGGAAGCGAAGACGCTGCTGGTGTCCTATGACGATCACTAGCAAAAGCTAGGACAGGCGGCGCGATTCGCGCGCCGAGCAGAGTTGCGTGAGCGATGGCGGACGCTCGTCGGGGAATAAAAGCCCGGCGGCGTCCGAATTGAATCAAGGCCCGACGCGGACGGGGCCTGAGAGGTGAGACAGGATATGCGGCTTTCGGACCTTGCTCCGGATCTGGATCTCGGCCCTGCGGGGGATGTCGAGATCACCGGCCTGACGGCGGACAGCCGTGAGGTGGGTCCGGGCGTTCTGTTTGCCGGCCTGCCTGGCACGCGCGTGGACGGCGCGGCCTATGTCGGCGAGGCGGCCGCGAAGGGCGCGGCGGCGGTTCTGGTTGCCGAAGACGCGCACGTGCCGGCCGACCTCGCAGTGCCGGTGGTGCGCGACGCCGATCCAAGGCGGCGGCTGTCGCTGATGGCGGCCCGGTTCGCCGGTGCCCAGCCGGAGACGGTCGTCGCCGTCACCGGGACCGCCGGCAAGACCTCGGTTGCCGCCTTCGCCCGCCAGATCTTCGCCAAAGCCGGCGAGAAGGCGGCGAGCCTGGGTACGCTTGGGGTCGTAACCGAACAGGGCGCGGACTATGGCAGCCTGACCACGCCGGACCCGGTGCATCTGCATCAGCGGCTCGCTGAGCTGGCGGGGGCCGGCATTACCCATTTGGCGCTGGAAGCCTCCAGCCACGGGATCGACCAACGTCGGCTCGACGGGGTCGCGATCAAGGCGGCTGCCTTCACCAATCTCGGCCGCGATCATCTCGACTATCACCCGACCGTCGAAGCCTACCTGGCGGCCAAGCTGCGGTTGTTCGAAACCCTTGTGGCTGCGGATGGCGCGGTGGTGGTGGATCCGCTGGCGCCCGGCGGCGATGCTGTCGCCAAAACGGCCGCCGCACGCGGGTTGCGTCTGATGACGGTTGGCACGTCCGGCGCGGCGCTCCGGCTTCGTTCCGTCGCCCCGGATGCGACGGGCCAGACCATCGAGGTCGAAGCGGCGGGCCGTATATATCGCCTTCATGTGCCGCTGCTGGGCAGGTTCCAGGTCGATAACGCGCTGATCGCAGCCGGGCTCGCGATTGCCGTCGGCGTTCCGGCCGAAATGGCGCTGACGAGCCTGGAGGCGCTGGAAGGCGCGCCCGGCCGGCTGGAGCTGGTGGCGCGCACCAAGACGGGCGCGCCCGTGTTCGTTGACTATGCCCACAAGCCGGATGCGCTGGAGACGGTGTTGGCGACGTTGCGCGAGGTTACGGCGGGCCGTCTTGTCGTGGTGGTTGGCGCTGGCGGCGACCGCGATCGCGGCAAGCGGCCGCTGATGGGTGCGGCTGCCACGCGTGGCGCCGATGTCGTGATCGTCACCGACGACAACCCGCGCTCGGAAGATCCTGCCGCAATCCGGGCCGAGATCTTGGCGTCCGCCCCCGGTGCCAAGGAAATCGGCGACCGACGCGCGGCAATCCGCCAAGCCGTGGCGATGCTGGGCGAGGGCGATGTCCTGGTGGTGGCCGGCAAGGGCCACGAAACCGGCCAGATCGTCGGCGGTGTCACGCATCCTTTTTCCGATCACGCGGAAGTGGAAGCGGCGGTGCGCGACATGGAGGCTCCCGAGCCGGCGCCCTTGTGGGCCACGGCCGAAATCGCCATGGCGGCGCATGGCCGTCTGATCGGTCCCGACTTGCCCGTCACCGGGATCTCGATCGACACCCGCACGCTGCAGCCGGGCGATGCCTTTTTCGCGATCAAAGGGGATCGCTTCGACGGTCACGCCTTCGTAGACGCCGCCTATGGCGCCGGCGCGCATCTCGCCGTGGTCTCCAATTCCGGCGTTGCGGTGCCGGATGGGCGGGCGGCGGTCGAGGTCGCGGACGTGCTGGATGCGCTCGGCGATGTAGGCCGCGCCGCCCGTGCGCGGTCGGAGGCGAAGATCGTCGCGGTTACCGGCAGCGTCGGCAAAACCGGGACGAAAGAAGCCCTCCGCCTTGCCCTTTCCGCCAGCGGGCCGACTCATGCATCCTCGGCGTCCCACAACAATCATTGGGGCGTTCCGCTGACCCTGTCTCGACTTTCGCGCGAAGACGCGTTCGGCGTCTTCGAAATCGGTATGAACCATGCCGGCGAGATCATCCCGCTGACCCAAATGGTGCGCCCGCATGTGGCGGTGGTGACCACGGTCGGGCCGGTCCATATCGAGTTCTTCGGTTCGGTGGAGGCGATCGCCCACGCCAAGGCGGAAATCTTTACCGGGCTTGAGCCGGGTGGTGTGGCGGTCGTCAACGCCGATGATGCGGTGACGGCGGTGCTGGAGGCCGATGCCAAGGCTGCCGGCGTGCGGCGGATCGTGCGGTTCGGCGAACGCGCCGACGCAGACGTTCGGTTAGTCGAGCTTGATGCCGGACCGGAACGCTCTCAGGTGACGGCGGACGTGTTCGGCCGGCGGGTCCGCTACGAGGTCGGCGCGCCCGGGCGCCATGCGGCGAAGAACTCGCTGGCTGTACTGGCGGCCGTCGATCTGTTGGGCGCCGATGTCGAGGCCGGCGCGGCTACTCTGGGTGAGATCGAGGCAGGGGCCGGGCGTGGCCGGCAGCTCATGCTGTCGCTTCCCGGCGGATCCGCGCGGCTGATCGATGATGCCTTCAATGCCAATCCCAGCTCCATGCGAGCTGCGTTCGATGTGCTTGCGCTAACCCCGACCGGACCAGGGGGACGACGGATCGCCGCCCTCGGCGACATGTTCGAACTCGGCAATAATTCCCCAGAATTTCATAGGGAGCTCGCACAATCCCTCGAAAAAGCGGGGATAGACCTCGTATTTTGTGCGGGACCTCTCATGCGGCACCTCTTCGATGCGTTGCCATCAAGCCTCCGCGGCGCGTATGCGATGACCGCCGCAGAGCTCGTCGCACCCGTGCGCGAATCCCTGACGGCAGGGGACGTCATCCTCGTGAAGGGCTCCAAGGCGAGCCGCATGACCGACGTCGTCGCGGCTTTGTGCGAGCGCTACGCGTCCCCTTCACCGCATCGATCAATGGGCTGAGGGAACGCCGCATGCTCTACCTCTTGGGCGATCTCGCCGGACAGGTCTCTTTCCTCAACGTTTTCCGCTACATCACCTTCCGCACCGGCGGGGCGCTGCTGACGGCCCTGTTCCTGGTGTTTCTGTTCGGGCCGCGCATCATCGCGAGCCTGCGCCTGCGCCAGGGCAAAGGCCAGCCGATCCGTGCCGATGGCCCGGCCAGCCACCTGATGACCAAGAAGGGCACGCCCACGATGGGCGGGCTCATGATCCTGTTCGGCCTGCTTGCCGCCACGCTTTTGTGGGCGGACCTCAGCAACCCTTACGTCTGGATCGTCCTGTTCGTCACTTTGAGCTTCGGGCTGATCGGCTTCTACGACGATTATCTGAAGGTGACGAAGGCCACCGATCGCGGCTTTTCTGGCCGAATGAGACTGCTGATCGAGGCGGTCGTGGCCGGCCTTGCCGCCGCCGCCGTCGCCTGGCTGGGTAAGGGCGAACTCTCCACCGCGCTGGCGCTGCCTTTCTTCAAGGACTTCATCGTCAATCTCGGGCTCTTCTTCATCCCGTTCGGGATGCTGGTCATCGTCGGCGCGGGCAATGCGGTAAACCTGACGGACGGCCTCGACGGGCTTGCGATCGTGCCGGTGATGATCGCGGCCGGCTCGTTCGGCGTCATTGCCTATCTCTCCGGCAACGTCGTCTTCGCCGACTATCTGCAAATTCACTTCGTGGTCGGCGTGGGCGAGCTGTCGGTGGTTTGCGGCGCGCTAATCGGGGCCGGCCTCGGCTTCCTGTGGTTCAACGCCCCGCCGGCGGCGATCTTCATGGGCGACACCGGCTCGCTCGCGCTGGGCGGCATGCTCGGCTCGATCGCGGTCGCCACCAAGCACGAGATCGTGCTGGCCATCATCGGCGGCCTGTTCGTGCTGGAGGCGGTGTCGGTGATCATTCAGGTCGCCTCCTACAAGCTCACCGGCAAGCGCGTCTTCAAGATGGCGCCGATCCACCACCATTTCGAGCAGCTCGGCTGGACGGAGCCCCAGGTCGTGATCCGCTTCTGGATCGTGGCCGTGGTGCTGGCGCTCCTGGGCCTGGCCACCTTGAAGCTGCGGTAAGGGGGGCACGTTGGCGCGGCACGAGCGGACGGAGAAACGGGCAGGGACAGGGCGTCGGCTTCTCATCAAGGGAGGCCGTCGATGATTCCGGTTGCCTGCTTCTCCGGCGCGAAGGTCGCGCTGTTCGGCCTTGGCGGGTCCGGCCTGGTCACGGCCAAGGCGCTCGCCGCCGGCGGTGCCGATGTCGTCTCGTTCGACGATCAGCCGGCCAAGGTCGCCGCCGCCGCTGCCGAGGGCCTGGCAACCGCCGATTTGCGCACGCTCGATCTTTCCGCCTATGCGGCGCTTGTGCTGGCGCCCGGCGTGCCGCTCACCCATCCCAAACCGCACTGGTCGGTGGAGCTTGCCAAGGCGGCCGGCGTGCCGGTGATCGGCGATATCGAACTCTACGAGCGCGAGCGCCGCGCTCGTGCGCCCGAGGCGACGCTGGTAGCGATCACCGGGACCAACGGCAAATCCACCACCACCGCGCTCATCGGCTATCTCCTCACGTCACTTGGCGTGACGGCGCCAGTCGGCGGAAATATCGGCGTGCCGGCTCTGGAGCTGCCATTGCCGCGCGCCGGCGATGCGGCGGTGCTGGAGATGTCGTCCTATCAGATCGATCTGGCGCCTTCGCTCGCTCCGACGGTCGGGGTGCACCTCAATATCTCCGAGGATCATCTCGACCGGCACGGCACGATTGAAAACTACGCCGCGATCAAGGAGCGGGTGGTCGCGCAGGCCGAGACGGCGGTCATCGGCGTCGACGACGACTTTTCCCGCGCGATGGCGGAGCGGCGTGAGGCGCGTGGGTTGCCGACGCTCCGCATCTCCACCGGCGGTCCGGTCGCCGAAGGCGTCTATGCCGAGGGCACGGTGCTCTACCGCGCCCATGGCGGTCCGCGAGAGAAGATCGTCGACCTCAAGGGTATTGCCAGCCTGCGAGGGCGTCACAACGCGGAGAATGCGGCTGCGGCCTTCGCCGTCCTGGTCGCGCTCGGGATGGATGTTGCCGCCGCTGCGAAGGCTCTGCCCGGTTTTCCGGGGCTCGCCCACCGGCTGGAGCAGGTGGCGCGCCATGGCCGCGTTCTGTTCGTCAACGATTCCAAGGCGACGAACGCGGATTCGGCCCGCCGCGCGCTTGCGAGTTTCGAGCGGATCTACTGGATTGCCGGCGGTCGGCCGAAGACCGGTGGTATTGCCGCGCTCGCCGATCTCTTTCCGCGAGTCGCCAAGGCCTACCTGATCGGCGAAGCGGCGCCCGACTTCGCAGCCACCTTGGAAGGCAAGGTGCCGGCCACCGTCGCGGGCGATCTCGAGACGGCGCTGACCCTGGCGGCTCAGGATGCGGCGGCCGATCCGGCGGAGGAGCCGGTGGTGCTTCTGTCGCCGGCCTGCGCCTCATTCGACCAGTTCCCGAACTTCGAAGTCCGCGGCGACGCCTTCAAGGCGCTCGTCGGCCGGCTCGACGATATCGCACGGAGGGTGTCCTGATGGTCTCGCGCGCCGATCGGAGCCTGGTTGCAGAGTGGTGGTGGACGATCGACCGGCTGTTGCTGGTCTCGCTGGTGGCACTGCTTGCCGGCGGCGTCGTCCTGTCTTTTGCCGCCAGTCCCCCGGTCGCCGAGCGATTGGGGCTCGAGAGCTACCACTTCGTGATCCGCCAAGCCTTTTTCGCAGTGCCGGCGCTGGTGGTAATGATCGCGGTCTCGTTCTTGCCGATCCGGAAGGTGCGGCGCGCGGCGCTGATCCTGTTCATCGTGATGTTGGTGGCCACCATTGCCACCCTGTTCTTTGGCGATGAGGCCAAGGGAGCCCGGCGCTGGCTGTCGTTGTTCGGGCTGTCGGTTCAGCCCTCGGAGTTTTTGAAGCCTGCGTTCGTGATCCTGACCGCGTTCCTGTTCGCCGAGGGCGGAAAGCGACCGGAACTGCCGGGCAAGCTGTTCGCCGTGCTTCTGCTCGTGATGGTGACCGCCCCGCTGGTGGCCCAGCCGGACTTCGGCCAGACCATGCTGGTGGCGATCGTCTGGTGCGCGCTGTTCTTCCTGGCCGGTATGCCGTGGAAATGGGTGGTCGCGCTCGGCGCGCTTGGCGGGGTGGGGCTCGGCGCCGCCTATGCCAACCTTCCCCACGTGGCCAAGCGCATCAACCGCTTCCTGGATCCGAGCTCCGGCGACACCTTCCAGGTCGATACGGCAATTGAATCCTTCGTGCGCGGCGGCTGGTTCGGACGCGGCCCGGGCGAGGGCACCGTGAAGCGCATCCTGCCGGACTCCCACACCGACTTCGTGTTCGCCGTCACGGCGGAGGAGTTCGGCGTGATCGTCTGCCTGATTCTGGTGTCGCTGTTTGCCTTCGTGGTCCTGCGCGGCCTCACTCATGCCATGCGCGAACGCGACGCCTTCACCCGCTTGGCCATTTCCGGCCTGGTGATTCTGTTCGGGGTGCAGTCGATGATCAACATGGCGGTGAACCTGCACCTGATGCCGGCAAAGGGCATGACGCTGCCGTTCGTCTCCTATGGCGGCTCGTCGCTGGTGGCGGTCGCGCTGGAGATGGGCTTCGTGCTCGCCCTGACGCGGCGCAGGCCGAAGCCGGTCCAAATCGGGCCGATGTCCAGCGCGCTCGGCGAGCGCCGCGCCCAGCCCGCTTGATCGGACGGACCGCGCCATGCACGGAACCATCCTCCTTGCAGCCGGCGGCACCGGCGGGCACCTGTTTCCCGCCGAAGCGGTGGCGTTCGAGCTCACTGGGCGCGGCCATACCGTCGAGCTGATCGCCGACGAGCGGGCCGAGCCTTACCGGGCGACCTTTCCGGCCCGCGCCATGCACATCGTGGCGTCCGGCTCGCTGAACAGTCGGATGGCGCCTGCCGCCCTCGTTCGCTCCGCGGTCCGGCTCGGGTCCGGGTTCGTGCAGTCGGCACGGCTTCTAAGGCGGATCAAGCCGGCCGCCATGGTCGGGTTCGGCGGCTATCCGACGCTGCCCCCGGCCTATGCGGCCCGGCTGCTGGGTGTCCCGGTCGTCGCGCACGAGGCGAACGCCGTGCTCGGTCGGGCGAACAAGCTGCTTTCCCGCTTCGCTCATGTAGCGGTTGCGTTTCCGAATGCGCGCGGCTTTGCCAGCGGTGCCAAGCCGCCGCGCCATACCGGCATGCCGGTGCGCCCGCGGGTGATCGCTGCCGCTACACCTTACGAAGCGCCGACGGCCGATGGCCCGCTGCGGCTCGTGGTGTTCGGCGGCAGCCAGGGGGCGCGTGTCCTGTCGGAGGTCGTTCCGGTCGCCGTTCAGCATCTGCCCGACGCGGTGCGCGCGCGCCTGTCGATCGTGCAGCAGTGTCGGCCGGAAGATCTGGATGCGGTGAAGGCGATCTATGGCGAGGCCGATGTGGACGCCGAGCTCGCGCCCTTTTTCGGCGATCTTCCCGAGCGGATCGCCGCCGCGCATCTGGTGATCGGGCGCTCCGGCGCCTCCACGGTTGCCGAACTGGCCACCATTGGGCGGCCGGCCTTCCTGGTGCCGCTGCCCCATGCGCTGGATCAGGACCAGCGCGCCAATGCCCAGGCCTTTTCCGAGGCGGGCGGCGGCTGGATGATCGACCAAAGCGAGTTCACTCCTGGCCGGCTGTCCAAACTCCTGGCCGGACTGGCCGCCGAGCCCGACCGTCTGGTCGCGGCCGCCGGTGCGGCCTCGACCCTTGCCCAACCGGACGCTGCCGCACGCCTGGCCGACTTCATCGAAGAGGTCGGTGGGCTTTCGGCGCGCGGACCCAAGACAGAAGGACCCCGCCCATGAAGCTGCCCTCCGACATCGGCCCGATCCATTTCGTCGGGATCGGCGGCATCGGCATGAGCGGCATCGCCGAGGTGTTGGCCAATCTCGGCTATACCGTGCAGGGGACCGACATCTCCGAGAGCGCCAACGTCAAGCGCCTGCGCGAGCATGGCATCCAGGTTGCGATCGGTCATGACGCGGCCCATCTCGGCAATGCCGCCGTGGTGGTGGTGTCCTCCGCGGTCAAGCGCGACAACCCGGAACTGATGGCAGCCCGTGCGCGGCTTCTGCCGGTGGTGCGGCGGGCGGAAATGCTGGCGGAGCTGATGCGGCTGAAACAGTCGATCGCCGTCGGCGGCACTCATGGCAAGACCACCACGACCTCGATGGTTGCCGCCCTTCTGGATGCCGGCGGGCTCGACCCGACCGTGATCAACGGCGGCATCATCAACGCCTATGGCACCAACGCGCGCATGGGCGAAGGCGACTGGATGGTGGTGGAGGCCGACGAATCCGACGGAACCTTCGTCAAGCTGCCCGCCGATATCGCGATCGTTACCAACATCGATCCCGAACACTTGGATCACTACGGCACCTTCGAGGCCGAGCGGAAGGCATTCTTCCAGTTCGTGGAAAACGTTCCGTTCTACGGTTTCGCCGTGATGTGTCTCGATCATCCGGAGGTGCAGGCGCTGGTCGGGCGGATCGAGGATCGCCGCCTGATCACTTATGGCGCCAACCCCCAGGCCGATGTCCGCTTTACCAATGTGGTCGCGGAACGCGGCGTCAGCCGTTTCGATGTCCATCTCTACGACCGGATCACCGGCGAAGAGCACACCATTTCCGATCTTGTGCTGCCGATGCCCGGGCTGCACAACATCTCCAACGCCACGGCCGCCATCGCCGTCGCCGATCGGCTGGGCATCCAGCCGGATGCGATTCGCGCAGGGCTGCAGAGCTTCGGCGGGGTGAAGCGGCGCTTCACGCACACCGGTACTTGGAACGACGTCGATATCTTCGACGACTACGGCCATCACCCCGTCGAGATCGCCGCCGTGCTGAAGGCCGCGCGCGCCTCCACCAAGGGCAAGGTGATCGCGGTGGTGCAGCCCCATCGCTACACCCGCCTGAAAGCTCTGTTCGACGATTTCTGCACCTGCTTCAACGACGCCGACGCGGTGGTGGTCGCCAACGTCTATCCCGCCGGCGAAAGCCCGATCTCGGGTGCCGACCGCGATGGATTGGTGGCGGGCCTGCGCACCCATGGCCATCGTGCCGTCACCGCGCTGGAGGGGCCGGAGGCGCTCGCCGGGGTGATCTCCAAGGTCGCCAAGCCCGGCGACTATGTTGTCTGCCTCGGGGCTGGATCGATCACCCAATGGGCGCATGTGCTTCCGGGCCAGCTTGAAGCACTGTCGGAAGGACAGAGCGCGTGAGCGGATCCGACCTCTTCGAGGCTCTGGGACGTGCGGGTGCGGACATCCGCGGCGTGCTTCAGCCCGATTTTCGACTTGCCGATATCGCGTGGTTTCGCGTCGGCGGTCCGGCGGAGCTGATGTTCCAGCCCGCCGACGAAGCGGATCTTGCGACCTTCCTCGCGGCACTGCCGGCGGATGTGCCGGTGCTGCCGATCGGGCTCGGCTCCAATCTTCTGATCCGCGACGGCGGGGTCGAGGGCGTCGTGATCCGGTTATCGGCGCGTGGCTTCGGCAAGATCACGGTCGAGGACGGCCATCGCATCCGCGTCGGCGCTGCGGTTCCCGACGTTCGGCTCGCCCGGTCGGCGGTAGATGCGGGGCTTGCAGGCTTGGCCTTTTATCGCGGGATTCCCGGCGGTATCGGCGGCGCATTGCGCATGAACGCCGGCGCCTATGGCGGCGAAACCAAGGATCGGCTGATCGAGGCGCGGGCCGTCGACCGCGAGGGGAACGTCCACGTCCTCTCAAACGCGGACTTTGGCTACGCCTACCGCCATTCCTCGGCGGCCGCGGATCTGATCTTCACCGAGGCGCTCTACCAGGCCGAGCCCGGCGAGAGCGAGGAGATCCGGGCGGAGATGAACAAGATCACGGAGAGCCGTGAGGCGACGCAGCCGGTGAAAAGCCGGACCGGTGGGTCGACCTTCAAGAACCCGCCGAACGGCAAGGCTTGGCAGTTGGTGGACCAGGCCGGCTGCCGGGGCCTGACGATCGGCGGTGCCCAGGTCTCCGAGATGCACTGCAACTTCCTGATCAACACGGGCGAGGCCACCGCAGCCGATCTTGAGCGCCTTGGCGAGACGGTGCGGGCGCGGGTGCTTGCGACCTCTGGCGTACGGCTCGACTGGGAAATCAAGCGGATCGGGACCTGGCCTCAGGGCGTGACGATCCCGGAATTTACGGAGAGCTGATTATGGCGGCAGGGACCCACGTTGCGGTGCTCATGGGGGGGTGGTCGGCGGAACGGCCGGTGAGTCTGGCCTCCGGGAAGCCGTGCGCCGAAGCCCTCGAGCGCTCCGGCTATCGGGTCACGCGTGTCGACGTCCAGCGCGATGTCGCCCAGCGCCTCGTCGAGCTCAAGCCCGATGTGGTGTTCAACGCACTGCACGGTCCGTTCGGCGAAGACGGCTGCATCCAGGGAATCCTGGAGGTGATGCAAATCCCCTATACCCATTCCGGGGTGCTCGCCTCCGCGCTGGCGATGAACAAGATCAAGGCGAAGGCCGTGATGGAGGCTGCCGGCATTCCGGTGACCGCGCACCGGCTCGTGGAGCGGCACGAGGTGGCGCGCGCCCACGTCATGGACCCTCCTTACGTGGTGAAGCCGGTCGCCGAAGGCTCCAGCTTCGGCGTTTTGATCGTGCGGGAAGGGGCGACCCATCCACCGCAGGAACTCTACCGCGAGGATTGGCAGTTCGGCGAAGCGGTGATGGTGGAGCGCTACATCCCCGGACGGGAGCTGACCTGCGCCGTCATGGGCGACGAGGCGCTTGGTGTCATCGACATCGTGCCGGTCGGAGACGCCTTCTACGACTACGACGCCAAGTACCTGCCGGGCGGGTCGAAACACATTCTCCCGGCCGAACTTAAACCAAATATTTACCAAACCGTTCAAAGATTGGCTCTCGAAGCACACCGGGCCCTTGGCTGTCGCGGCGTCTCCCGGGCCGACTTCCGGTTCGACGACGCGACCGAGACGCTGATCTGTCTCGAGGTTAACACCCAGCCCGGGATGACGGAGACATCGCTGGTTCCGGAGATGGCGGCCTATGCGGGCTACAGCTTCGAGCGATTGGTGAGCTGGTTGGTGGAGGACGCGAGTTGCGGTCGGTAGCAGGACGAACGAGCCGAAGCGGACGGGGGACGGGGCGACGCTCCGGAACCGGGCGCGCCGGTGCGCTCGGCCTCGGGACCGCGGCCGCCCTTGCGGTCCTGGTGTCGTCCGTTGCGGCGGGCGTCTCCTATGGCGGCCATACCGCCACAGTGCTCGATACGTTCGGCTCCGCCGCCGGATTGCGGATTGCTCAGGTCCGGATGGAAGGTCAGCGCGAAACCTCCGAGAGCGCGATCCTCGCCGCTCTCGGTATCGGTCCGGATTCCTCGCTTTTGACGCTCGACGCGAAATCGGCCCGTACCGCGCTCCTTGATCTTCCCTGGGTGGAACAGGCCTCAGTGCGCAAGGCGCTGCCGGGAACCGTGTCGATTCGCATCGAGGAGAAGCAGGCGGCCGCGCTTTGGCAGCATGAGCGCTCCGTGGCGGTGATCGACCGCGACGGCGACGTTCTCGCCGACGGTCTCGACGCACGCTTCATCGATCTTCCGCTTCTGGTCGGGGCCGGTGCCAACGCGCACGCCGACGACGTTCTGGATCTGCTCGCCGCCTATCCGAGCATTGCCGAGCGCACGCGTGCCCTCGTTTTCGTGGGCGGTCGGCGCTGGGACGTGGTGCTCGTCAACGGCGTCCAGCTCAAGTTGCCGGCCGACGGCGCGCGGGAGGCGCTTGCCCGGCTGGTCGAGCTGGATCTGCGCGAGGGCCTGTTCGATCGCGACATCGTTTCCATCGACGTGCGGCTTCCCGATCGGGTTGCCATCCGTCCGAGCGAAGATGCGCTAGCCCGTGACGATAAGGGCGGCTCTTCCAACCGTCGGCGGGAGGCGCGCATATGAGCGTGTTCCTGCCGTACCGCAACGGGCTGGAAACCACGCGGCTGTCGAGCCGTCGGGCATCGATCGTGACCGTGCTCGACGTCGGGTCGACCAAGATCGCCTGCCTGATCGCGCGGCTGAAGCCGCGTCCGCCGGAGGAGGTGCTGCCCGGCCGGTCGCACTCGATCGAAGTGGTCGGTTACGGCTATCAGCGCGCCCGCGGAATCAAGTCCGGTGTGGTCGTCGATCTCGATCAGGCCGAACATGCCGTGCGTTTGGCGGTGGACGCCGCAGAAAGAATGGCCGGAGTTACGGTCGAATCACTTATCCTTACCCAAACGTGCGGTCGGTTAGGCAGCGAAACCTTTACCGCCAAAGTCGATCTCGCCGGTGAATCCGTCGGTGATCACGATATACGAAAGGTTTTGGCGGCCGGCAGCGCTCACTCGGTAAGACAGGGACGATCGGTCGTGCATGCGCTGCCGATAGGCTACACCTTGGACGGACAGCGAGGCATCCGCGACCCGCGCGGAATGGTGGGCAGCCGTCTGGGCGTGGACGTCCATGTGGTGACCTCCGACGAAGCGCCCCAGCGCAACCTCTCGCTGACCGTCAACCGCTGCCATCTCGACGTCGAGGCGATGGTCGCGACGCCCTATGCCTCCGGCTTGGCCACCCTGGTCGACGACGAGGCGGAGCTGGGTGCGGCGGTGGTGGATATCGGCGGCGGCACCAGCTCGATCGCGGTGTTCGCCGATGGCCGGCTGATCCATGTGGATGCGATCGCGATCGGGGGGCATCACGTGACCCTCGACATCGCCAACGGCCTTTCGATCCGCGTGGACGACGCGGAGCGGCTGAAGACGCTGCACGGCTCGTGCGTATCGGTCTCCAGCGACGAATACGACATGCTGACCATTCATCCGGTCGGCGAGGAGGACGGTGGCGCACCCTTGCAGGTGCCGCGCGCCGCGCTCAACGGAATCATTCGCCCTAGGGCCGAGGAGATCCTCGAGCTCGTGCGCGACCGGTTGGTCGCGTCCGGCTGCTCCAGCCGCGTTGGCCGGCGTATCGTGCTGACCGGTGGTGGCAGCCAGCTCACAGGACTCCTCGACGTGGCGCGGTCGCAATTCGGCCGCTCGGTCAGACTTGGCCGGCCGCTCGGCATTGCCGGGCTGCCGCAGGCCGCGAAGGGGCCCTCCTTCGCTGCCGTTGTCGGGCTTCTGATCTTTCCGCAGGTCGCCGTTCTCGACACCGCTGGGTCGGAACGCGCGGCCACCTTCGCCCTGACCGGCACGGACGGCTACTTCGCCCGGGTCGGACGCTGGCTGAGGGAGAGCTTCTGATGGGCAACCAAGACGAACCGGAATTCGGCACCGAATGGGATTGGCCGAACACCACCCGCGACAGCGGCGGGGCGGAGAAGAATAGTGAGGGTGATATGCCGTCGATCAACCTGAAGAGCCCCGACCTGACCGAGTTGAAGCCGCGCATTCAGGTGTTCGGCGTCGGCGGAGCGGGCTGTAACGCCGTCAACAACATGATCCAGGCCGGCCTGCAGGGCTGTGATTTCCTGGTGGCGAACACCGATGCCCAGTCGCTCAGCCTGTCGAAGGCCGAACGCGTCATCCAGATGGGCATTGCCGTGACCGAGGGTCTCGGCGCCGGCTCCCAGCCGGATGTCGGCCGGGCCGCGGCGGAGGAGGTGATCGACGAGATCGCCGACCATCTGTCGGGCGCCCACATGGCCTTCATCACAGGCGGCATGGGCGGCGGCACCGGCACCGGCGCGGCCCCGGTGATTGCCCGGGCGGCCCGTGACCAAGGCATCCTGACCGTCGGCGTGGTGACCAAGCCGTTCCATTTCGAGGGCCACCGGCGGATGAAGCTTGCCGACGCCGGCATCGAGGAGCTGTCGCATCACGTCGACACGCTAATCGTGATCCCGAACCAGAACCTGTTCCGGATCGCCAACGAGCGCACCACGTTCGCCGATGCCTTCGCAATGGCGGACCAGGTGCTCTATTCGGGCGTGGCTTGCATCACCGATCTTATGGTTAAGGAAGGCCTGATCAATCTCGACTTCGCCGACGTGCGCTCGATCATGCGCTCGATGGGCAAGGCGATGATGGGCACGGGCGAAGCCTCCGGCGAGGGCCGGGCGATGCAGGCTGCGGAAGCGGCGATCTCCAACCCGCTTCTCGACGAGACCTCGATGAAGGGCGCTCGCGGCCTTCTGGTCTCCGTGACCGGTGGCATGGACTTGACCCTGTTCGAAGTGGACGAGGCGACCACCCGTATCCGCGAGGAAGTCGATCCCGAGGCGAACATCATCTTCGGTGCGACCTTCGACGAATCGCTGGACGGCATGATGCGCGTCTCGGTGGTTGCGACCGGGATCGACAAGCCGTTCGAGCAGTATGGCGATCATGACGACGAGGGCGACCGGGTGGTCGCGCTAACGGAGCGTCTGCGCCAGTCGACCGGTGGCGGCGGTGGCGGTGCCCGTCCGCGGGCGCAGGCCCAGACCTCGGTCCCGAAGGCGGCGTTGTCCGCGGTGGCCGCCGATCTCGGCACCGACGTCGACGCCGACGAACAGCGTGAGGATACGGTTCGCGCTGCGGCGGTGGAACTGGAGGCCGATCCTTACCTCGAGCAGGACGCGTTCGAGGAAGAGCTTGCGATCGAAGAGGAGGTCTTCGAGGAGGCGCCCGCTCCGGTCGCTCGCGAAGTGAAGCCGGAACCGCGCGAAGAGACGCGTGCGCCGGCGCCGGCTCGCGTGCCCCGCATGCCGGAGGTCGACGAGTTCCCGCCGGTGGCTCAGCGCGAGATGCGCCGCCGCGAGGAGCCGGCCGATGCCGACGATCGCCGCCCGATGGGCCTTCTTCGCCGGCTGGCCAATGGTCTCGGCCGCCGCGACGAGGAGTATGACGATCACGCCGAAGCCGAGCGGCCGATGCCGCGGGCGCAGGCGACCCGCGCCCCCCAGGAGGCGCCGGCGCCCGCTCCGGCCCCGCGCGAGGACGCTCCGGCGGCTCCGGTGCGTCGTGTCCAGGAAAATACCGATTCGGCTCGCCGTCCGGCCCCGCAGAACCGTCCTCAGGGCGATACCTACCGCCGGCAGCGTCCGGCCGGTGGCCAGGAGCCGGAGGCGCGCACCCGTCCTGCGTCCCGCACCCACAGCGAGGACGATCAGCTCGAGATCCCGGCCTTCCTGCGCCGGCAGGCGACCTGACCAGATGCCGCTTGCGGTTTCGTGAGCGAGACGTTCGAGCCTTCCCGGTGGCCCCATCGGGAAGGCTTTTTCGTTGAGGGGAAGCGAGTCGCTTCCGAGTCGGATTCGCCTAGAGCTGCAGCGCGCGGGGCCGCCGATTCTGTCACAAAGGCCCTCTCACGGATGCAATGCGCTCGGCGGTGCAGCAGAGAACGCTGATCGGAAAAGCGCCGAAAACCGCGGATTTTCGGGCTCCGGTTACCTTTCATCCACCACGTTACATTCCGTAACAGAGCTTGATTCGGTGCTGCAGGGCACCATCGGTAGGGTCGCCCCGTCCGAAACGATCGGTCGGGCGGCATTTGCCGCTATCGGCCGACCCCAGAGCCCGGCGTTCCGCGGGCAGTAAGGCGAACCGATGGTGCATCACGATACAGCCCTTCAGACGACCATTGCACGTACGGTTGAGCTGACGGGCGTCGGTGTGCACAGCGGTGCCGACGTTACGATCACGATTTCGCCTGCCGAAGCCGACACGGGCATTCGGTTCGTGCGGACCGACGGACACGCCGGTCCGGCGATTCCGGCGCTCTGGCAGTCCGTTGCCGCGACCAAGCTCTGTACGGTGCTTGCCGGCGCCGACGGCCGGAGCATTGGCACGGTCGAGCATCTGATGGCCGCCTTCCGTGGGCTTGGGATCGACAACGCGCTGGTCGAGGTGGACGGTCCGGAACTGCCGATCATGGACGGCAGCGCAGCGGAGTTCGTCGAGGAGCTGGAGCTCGCCGGCCTGTTTCCGCTGACGAAGCGTCGCCGGATGATCCGCGTGGTGAAGCCGGTCCGCGTCGAGATCAACGGCTCGGTGGGCGAACTGCTGCCGAGCGACATGCCCCGTTTCGACATCACCATCGATTTCAGCGACACCCTCGTCGGCCGTCAGAATATGGTGTTCGACCTGACGCCCGGTTTCTTTCGCAAGGAGCTGGCGCGGGCGCGGACCTTCGGCTTTCTGCACGAAGTCGAGATGCTGTGGAAGATGGGCCTGGCGCGCGGCTCCTCGCTCGACAACGCCGTCGCGATCGATGGCGACCGGATCCTGAATGCCGGTGGCGTGCGTTGGCCGAACGAGTTCGTTCGCCACAAGGCGCTCGATGCCGTGGGCGATCTGGCGCTGGCCGGGCACGCGATTCTCGGCTGCTACCGCTCTTACAAGGGCGGTCATCGCCTCAACGTGGCGATGGTCGAGGCGCTCCTGTCCGACACCTCCGCCTACGAGATGGTGCCCGCGCCGGCGGCCGCGAAGATCGAGCGGCCGGTGGAGCGGGTCATCGCAGACCTGGAAGAGCGGGTCTGAGCGCAACCGTCTTCGCGCGCGCCGCAGACATCAGAGAGCGTCGGCGCATGTTGCTCTCCGGGGATCTCTAGATCGTTCCTCTTTTCTCGGAATCGCGGGCCGGCTCCCATTCCTCGCTTCGACGGGTTTGCGAACGGCGGAAGCGGTCGTCGTTTCGCCTGGAAACGCACTTGCCGGAGCCGTGTCCATGACGACTGCGATTCGCGGTCTTTCGCTCAGGTCGAACGAATCCCGTTGAATGGCGGCGATCTCGGCGCAGCGCCACAGTTCTGCTCAAATCTGACGTCAGCACCGATCCCAATACCCTGCCGGGCAAACGGTCTTTCACAACGGACCGAAAGCGGTGGTCATTCGGATCGAATGGCTGGAGGGTTTGGCGGCCCTATGGCCAGGATCGGTACGATCGGTTACGTCTGGCCCCGCACCAATTGAGCGCGGGGTCGCGCCACCGGCGGTGCCTGCGCGTGGAAAGAGGCGGGAGAACGAGAGTGCGGCTTATGAAGCGGAGCGTCGTTGCCGTCGTGGCGGTCTTGGCCCTGTCCGCCTGTTCGTCCGACGACGCCGACAACCTGGCCTTCCAGGACGTTCCGGCGGACCAGCTTTACAATGAAGCTCTCGTGTTGATGGACGATGGCGACTATCGCGCGGCTATCGTGAAGTTCCGCGAGCTCGACCGGCTGCATCCCTACACCGAGTATGCCCGGCGCTCGATGGTGAACCTGGCGTTCGCCTACTATTCGACCGGCCGCTACGAAGAGGCGATCAACACCGCGCAGCGCTTCCTGGCGCTCTATCCGGGCAACAAGGACGCGGCCTACGCGCACTACATCATCGGCAACTCCTACTTCCGTCAGATCCCGACCGTCGAGCGCGATCAGGAAACGACCCAGAAGGCGCTCGCCGCGATGGACGAATTGGTGCGCAATTATCCCGATTCGGAATACGCCACGGATGCGCGCCGGAAAATCCAGATCACCCGCGATCAGCTCGCCGGCAAGGAGATGGAAGTCGGGCGCTACTATCTGCAGCGCGACGACTATGTCGCCGCGATCAACCGCTTCCGCGTAGTGGTCGAGCAATATCAGCAGACCCGGCACGTCGAGGAAGCGCTGTTCCGCCTGACCGAAGCCTACTACTCGCTCGGCGTGATTCCCGAGGCTCAGACGGCAGCCGCCGTTCTCGGGCACAACTTCCCCGATTCGCGGTGGTATAAGGACGCCTATTCTCTCCTGAAGAAGGGCGGCTATGAGCCGAGCGAAAACGAGAAGAGCTGGATCAGCCGAGCGTTCGACAGCTTCAGCGTTCGCAGTATCCTGTGATCCGACGGCCATGACCCGCGCCGGCGCGTCAGCGCGCGCCGGAGGGCGGGTCGGGTCCGCTGCGCTTGTCCGTCGCACGCCATGCTGACGCGCCTTTCCATTCGCGACATCGTTCTGATCGACCGGCTCGATCTCGATTTCACCGGCGGGCTCACGGTGCTGACCGGAGAGACGGGCGCGGGCAAATCGATCCTGCTCGATTCGCTCTCGCTGGCGCTTGGCGCACGCGGCGATGCGGGGCTGGTGCGCGAAGGGTGCGAGCGCGGGCAGGTGTCGGCCGTGTTCGATGTCGGCGCGGCCCATCCGGTGCTGGAGCGCTTAGCGGAGAACGGCATCGATACCGATGGCGATCTTATTCTGCGCCGGGTTCAGTCCGGCGACGGACGTTCCAAGGCATTCATCAACGACCAGCCGGTGAGCGTCGGGCTCCTGAAGGAAGTGGGTGCGGCACTCGTGGAGATACACGGCCAGCATGCCGACCGGGCGCTGATCGACCCGGCCGTTCACCGCGAGCTGGTCGATGCGTTCGGTGGATTGTCTCCTCAGTTGCGCACCGTGCGTGCGGCCTGGCATGCGCGACGACAGGCGGAACGCGCGTTGGCCGATCATCGCGGACGGATCGAGGCGGCACGGCGCGAGGCGGATTATCTGCGCTCCGCGGTGGACGAGCTGGTCGCCTTGGAGCCGATGCCCGGCGAGGAGACGGAGCTTGCCGAGAAGCGTCAGCAGATAATGCAGGTGGAGAAGGTGGCTGGCGATCTGTCGGAGGCCCATGCCGAGCTCGACGGCCAGGCCTCACCGATCCCGTCGCTCTCCAGCCTGATGCGTCGCCTGGCGCGCAAGGCGGAGACCGCGCCGGAGCTGTTGCAGGCGCCCGCGGACGCCATCGGGCATGCGCTCGACCATCTGGAAGAGGCGCGCACCGCGCTGGAAGAGGCGCTTGCCAAGACCGAGTTCGATCCGAAGGTTTTGGAGCAGACCGAGGAGCGGCTGTTCGCCCTGAGGGCGGCGGGCCGCAAATATCAGGTTCAGGTCGACGATCTGGCCGCGCTGCGCGACCGCATGGCGGCGGATCTTGCCGATCTCGACGCCGGCGAGGAGAAGCTCGCCCGCCTCGAACAGGACGTCGAGGAGGCCGTCGCGACTTATCGTGCGGCTGCTCAGTCGCTGTCGGAGGCGCGCGCGGAGACCGCGCGCACGTTGGAGGCGGCGGTTGGTGCCGAACTGCCGGCGTTGAAGCTGGAGCGTGCTTCGTTCGAAATCCAGATCGACCGAGAGAACGACCAAGGCGGTCCGGATGGGATCGATCAGATCGAGTTCTGGGTGCGCACCAATCCGGGCACCCGGCCTGGACCGATGATGAAAGTGGCTTCCGGCGGCGAGCTGTCGCGCTTCCTGTTGGCGCTGAAAGTGTCGCTGGCCGGGCGGGGCTCCGCGCCGACGCTGGTGTTCGACGAAATCGATTCCGGCGTCGGTGGTGCGGTGTCGGAGGCGATTGGGATGCGGCTTGCCCGGCTCGCGGAGACCGTTCAGGTGCTGACGGTCACCCATGCGCCTCAGGTGGCGGCGCGGGCAAGCGGCCACATGCTGATTGCCAAGGAGCCGCTTTCCAGCGAGATGGTCGCGACACGCGTTCGGCTGATCGACGGCGATCACCGTCTGGAGGAGATCGCCCGCATGCTGTCGGGCGCGACCATCACCGATGAAGCGCGCGCGGCCGCCTCGAAGCTGATGGCGGCCACGCACGCATAGTTTCGGGGGTTAGCGTCCCCAGGTCATGCGCCTCAAAACATCGTCCTTGTCGATGAGATGGTGCTTTAGCGCGGCGGCGACGTGGATCGCCAGAATGGCGAGCATGATCCAGGCGCTGATCTCATGGACCTCGCCGGCGGCATCGGAGAGCGAACGCACGCCCGGCACCCAGGGGTCCGGCATCGCAAACAGGCCGAACACCATGTTCTGGATGTTCAGATAGTCCTGGGTGGGCGAGGCGGCCGACATGACCCAGCCCGACAAGGGCATCACCAGGATCAGCAGGTAAAGCAGCCCATGGCTGAGATGGGAGGCGACCCGCTGCCAGCCGGCCGTGCCGGCCGGCAGATGCGGCGTTTGCCGGTTGAAAAGCCGCCAGGAGACCCGGATTACCGCCAGGCAAAACACCACGAACCCCCAGCTCTTGTGGAGCTGGAACAGGTCGAACTGCTCGGTCATATCGGACACGAAGTCCGTCATGTAGAGCCCCAGCGCGAGCTGGAACAGGATGAGGGCCGCAATCGACCAGTGCAGGAACCGGGATAGCCAGCCCCAGCGCTCCGTGGTGTTCTTCGTCCGCATGGCGGCTGTCTGCCCCTAAAGCGTTTCCAGGCGAAGTGGGAACCGGTTCGCCGTCCGGAACCGCGTTAAAAGAAACGGTTAGAGCCGTTCGGCGAGTTCATGAAAAGCAGAACGGCTCTAAGAGTTAGCTCTTGTTGTTCAGTTCGACGTTGATCGTCACCGGCAGCACCGCGCCGATCGCCGGGGCGTAGGTGTCGACGCCGAATTCGGTGCGGTCGATCTCGCCGGTGAGCGTGAAGCCGGCGACTTCGGTGCCCTGCATGACCGGGCTCTCGCCGACCTTGTTGATGGTCGCCTTGAAGGTGACCGGCTTGGTCACATCCTTGATGGTGAGGTCGCCGGTGACGTCGGCGGTGTCGTCGCCGGTCTTCTTGATCTCGGTGGAGACGAAAGTGATCTCCGGATAGGTCTCGACGTCCAGGAAGTCGGCGCTCTTGATGTGCTCGTCGCGGGCGTCCCAGAAGGTGGTGACGGCGGTGGCGTCGAGCGTGACGGCGAAGGACGCGGTCTCCAGGTTCTCCGGATCGAAGGTGTCGATCGTGGCTTCCACCTTCGGGAACACGCCGGTCACCTCAGAATAGCCGAAGTGTTCGACCTCGAAGACGACGGCGGTATGGGAGGGGTCGATTTGCCAGTCGGCAAAGGCGGCGACGGGGGCGAGGGTGAGCGCGGTCGAAAGGGCAAGCGTACGGATCAACATATGGCTCTGCTCCATTGTGCAGTTGCGAACAGAGCGCAAGATGGAAATTTCGCAGCCGTTGTGAACGATCTTGAACGAGACAGGCTGTTCAGGATCTGTCGACAGTCGCGGAAAACGGGAATCTGTGCGACAGAGATCGCGAAGGCGTGATCAGGGTGAGCGGAGCGGACCGTGGCGAAAGGGCAAGAAGATAAGCAAGACAAACCGGTCGACGATCTGAACGAATCGGAGGCGAAAGCCGAGCACGAGCGGCTGTCGGCGGAGATCCGTGGCCATGACCAGCGCTATTATCAGGAAGATGCGCCGACCGTCTCGGACGCCGACTATGACGCGCTGCGCCAACGTCTGCAGGCGATCGAAGACGCCTTTCCCGATCTCATTACGTCCGACAGCCCTACTCAGACCGTGGGGGCCGCGCCGAGCGACGCATTCGCTGCAGTGCAGCATGCCGTGCCGATGCTGTCTCTCGACAACGCCTTTTCCGACGAGGACGTGGCGGACTTCGTCGCTCGCATTCGACGCTTCCTGCGGCTCTCCGCCGATGATCCGTTGGAGTTCACGGCAGAGCCGAAGATCGACGGCCTGTCCTTGAACTTACGCTACGAGAACGGGGCGCTCGTTGTCGCGGCCACGCGCGGAGACGGCACCACCGGCGAGGCGGTGACCCAGAACGCGCGCACGATCGCCGACATTCCCACCAAGCTTCCGAAAGACGCCCCGGAGCGCATCGAGGTGCGCGGCGAGGTCTATATGACCCATGCCGACTTCCGTGCCCTCAACGAGCGCATGCAGGAAAGCGACGGTCGAGTGTTTGCCAATCCGCGCAATGCGGCGGCCGGATCGCTGCGCCAGCTCGATTCCAAGGTGACGGCGAGCCGCCCGCTGAAATTCTTCGCCTATGCCTGGGGCGAGATCCCGGAGCTGCCGCGCGAGACCCAGTCCGCCATGGTCGGCCTCTTCGAGGACTGGGGCTTCACCACCAATCCGCTGATGCGCGTCTGTTCCTCCGCTGAGGATCTGATCGCCGCCTATCACGAGATCGAAGAAAACCGGGCAAGCCTCGGCTACGACATCGACGGTGTGGTCTACAAGGTCGACCGGCTCGACTATCAGCGCCGGCTCGGCTTCGTCTCGCGTTCGCCACGCTGGGCGATCGCGCATAAATTCCCGGCCGAGCAGGCGACTACGGTACTCAACGCGATCGAGATCCAGGTTGGCCGGACGGGTGCGCTGACCCCGGTCGCCAAGTTGACGCCGGTGACCGTCGGCGGTGTGGTGGTCTCCAACGCGACGCTGCACAACGAGGACGAGATCAAACGCAAGGACGTGCGCGTGGGCGACACGGTCGTGGTCCAGCGCGCCGGCGACGTGATTCCTCAGGTGGTGAAGGTGCTGACCGAGCACCGGCCGAAGGATGCCGAGCCGTTCGTGTTTCCGACGGAATGCCCGGTTTGCGGCAGCCATGCCGTGCGGGAGGTCAATCCGCGCACCGGCAAGGAAGACGTTGTGCGCCGCTGCACCGGCGGCCTGGTCTGTCCGGCTCAGGCGGTGGAACGGCTCAAGCACTTTGTCTCCCGCGCTGCCTTCGATATCGAGGGGCTAGGGGCGAAGCAGATCGAGGCTTTTTACGAGGACGGTCTGGTGAAAACGCCGGCGGATATCTTCACCCTAGAGGCTCGCGACAAGCAGAACCTCAAAAAGCTGAAGGATCGCGAGGGCTGGGGCGCGACTTCGATCAAGAATTTGTTTGCCGCGATCGACAGCCGCCGGACCATTGCGCTTCGCCGGTTCCTGTTCGCGCTCGGGGTTCGCCATGTCGGCGACATCACTGCGAAGATCCTGGCGGAATCCTATGGGAGCTGGTCGGCGTTCGAAGCGGCGATGACGAAGCTTTCGGAGGGCGACGAACAGGCCAGGCACGACCTGGTGGCGATCGACGGGATCGGCGACACCGTTGCCGAAGCGCTCGCCGCCTTCTTCGCCGAGCCGCACAACCGACAGGCTGTCGCCGATCTGTTGCAGGAGGTGACGCCCGAAGACGAAGTTGGGCGCACCGTCGACAGCCCGGTTGCCGGCAAGACCATCGTCTTCACCGGCACGCTGGAGAAGATGACGCGCGACGAGGCGAAAGCGCGCGCCGAGGCGATGGGGGCGAAGGTCTCCGGCTCGGTCTCCTCCAAGACCGATATGATCGTGGCGGGGCCCGGTGCCGGCTCCAAGCTGAAGAAGGCCCAGGAGCTCGGCCTTGAGATTCTCGATGAGGACGAGTGGATCGCCCTGGCAAATGGGGCATGAGACCTGCATAACGGGCGCCCGCACCAACCCGTGTGTCTGAATCCTCCCTCACAAGCCAAGATCCCCAAGAGGCCAAGTCGAGACCCATGACGCGTCCCGCCGTGACCGACCTGATCCCTGCCGCCATCGAAGCTGGTGCCGAAATTCTCCGCGTCTACGCCGCCGGCGACATGACTGTCGAGACCAAGGCGGACAGCTCTCCAGTCACGGAAGCCGATCAGACCGCCGAGGCTGTGATTCTGGCACATCTGAGACGCCTTGCGCCGGAAATCCCGGTGGTCGCGGAGGAGGAAGTCGCGGCTGGGCGGGTGCCGGAGGCAGCGCCGGCCTTTTTTCTGGTGGATCCGCTCGACGGCACCAAGGAGTTCATCAACCGCAACGGCGAGTTCACGGTGAACATCGCGTTGGTGGTCGGGGGAGCGCCGGTGTCTGGCGTCGTCTATGTGCCGGCCATGGGAGAGATCTATCACGGCACGGTGGGCGAGGGGGCCGTGCGTGCCGAGGTGCGGGATGGAGCGATCGTCGACAGCCGGCCGATCGCGGTGCGCCCGGCGCCGGCTGCGGGTCCGACGGTGCTGGCCAGCCGATCGCATCGCTCGCCGGAGACGGATGCCTTCATCGAGCGGGTGAAGGCGGCCGAGATCGTGAATGCCGGCTCGTCCCTGAAATTCTGTCGGATCGCGGCGGGAGAAGCCGATCTTTATCCGCGCCTTGCGCCGACCATGGAGTGGGATACGGCCGCAGGCGATGCCGTGCTGCGGGCTGCCGGCGGTGTCACGGTGACGCTCGATGGCGTCCCGCTCGGCTATGGCAAGCGCGGCCGGGCCGACGCAAAGGATTTTCTCAATCCCTGGTTCGTCGCCTCCGGGAGTAACCTCGATCCGGTTCTGCTCGGAGGCGAATGAGACGACGCCGGATCCCTTCGCCAATCTGTGTCTAGCGTGTGCGGATCGCGGGCGCTATCACCGGGATGATCATCGGCCACCGGCCGGAAATCGTCCGAAGCGGGGGGCGCGATGTGATGGTTCCGGTTTTTCCCATCGTGCTCTTCCCTCGGAGGATGCCCATGCGCTCGACGATTTCGCTTCTCGCCTTCGCCATGTTGGCCGCGCCGGCCGCCGCCCAGGACGTTCCGCCGCTCTACAAGACCGATGAAGCCTGGAAAGGCTACTGCCTGAGCTCCGGAGTCTGCTCGATTTTCACCGAGACCGGCGACGGCCAGTTCGTCTTGTTTCGCGCGCCGTCGGCGGATGAGCCGGTGTTTGCCTGCTATCAACCCTACGAGACGGGCACCGGGCCGGGCTGGTATCTCTCCGTGGAGGGCGCGACGCTGCTCGCCAGCACGGATATCGGCCGCTCCCAGGTGGACTGGGAGAACCTGCTCGATAGCGCGCCGACGGGCCCGCTTGCCGCCTATGCCCGCCACCTCGACGGCAACGGCTTGGTTCCGTGTGCTGGACCGGTGCGGATCGACGGGCTTGCCGCGCAGATGATGCAGCAAGCGACGACGGCGGAGCTGGAAGTGTCCGGCAAGACGCCGGCCGATCCCGATATCAAGAAGCGGGTCTCACTCGACGGTTTCACCGCGCTTGCGCTCTGGCTGGACGATCGGCAGAACCGCGTCGGCACCACGACCGCTCTTGCCCGGCCGGGCAAGACCACGCCGGTCGATGGTCCGTCGGCGACGGCGATCGCCAGTGCCGACGCCATCCCGTCCGATGTGAAGACGGTGTGGTCCGATCCCTCGACAAGCTGCGATCAGATCGACGCCAAGGCGTTCGGTGCTGCGGACGCGGTCTCCGTCTCGCTCGATGCGGAGACAACGTTGTTCGTCCTGCCCTGCGGCCAGCCCGGCAACAACGCCCCGCGTGTGGCGATCCTGGCGCCCAACGATGGAGTACCCTCGCTGGTGGAGTTGGAGACCGAGTCCGGCGGCAAGACGGTCACGGAGACCCAAGCGGGCGACCTGGCCTGGGACGGTCGCAACCGAGACCTGGTGGGGACCTGGTCGATGGGGCAGGGCTGCACCCGGACGACCGTCTGGCCCTATCGCAACGATGGCTTCGAGGTGGGCCAGACATCTCGGTCCGAGGGCTGTTGAGCCGCGGTCGGCCACCCTTCGCGCAGCCGTGAGCGATAGGACCCTTAACGACGGTCTCGGCGAAACGGGGATTATCCTTCCCGAACCGTCCTGATCTCGACCGTCTTCTCCGCCTCGAAGGCGGCGCGGACAGTCTCCGGAATCGGGATGGAGCGGATGCGGTCGCGATCGTTCGGGTCGACCGCGCTCCAGACACGGGTCTGAGACGCTTCGACGATCAACTTGTCGGCGAGATAGAAGCGGTGCTCGAAATCCAGCGATGAACGGCCAAGCCGGGTGATGGCGGAATGGCGCACCAGCGTATCGCCGAAGCGGGCAGGGGCGTGGAAGGTCGCCGCGGCATTGACCAGCGGGACGCCGCGGAAATCCGGGTCGCGCGTCATTACGGACCGGATGCCGTATCCGGCCGCGTCCAGGATCGCGTTAACGCCCCTTTCCATCCAGTCATAGAAGTTCGGGTTGTAGACGATCGTCGCCGGATCGCAGTCGCTCCAGTCGACCTCGAACGTACAGCTTGTCTGAAGCAAGCCGAGTCTCCTCATGTCGCAAGAATGTGTTGCACTGGCATAGCGCGTTTGGACGAAGAATGCGCGTTTGCGGTGCAGCGATTTTATAGGTGCAATGCGGGAAGTGTGAGACAGTAATGAGTTTTCTGGAATTTGTTTAGACAGGGCGCGACTGTGGGGCGCTATTTTCCCAACTCCGAGTTGGAGGGGAGCAGTCAGCACTCTTCCCACGATTTGCTCAGTCCCTCGCCAGCGCGACCACGGGGTCGAGCCGGGAGGCGTTGCGGGCCGGCAGGTAGCCGAACACGACGCCGATCGCAGTGGAGGTGAGGAAGGCCGCGACGATAGAGTTTTCGGAGTAGATCAGATTGATCCCGGTTCCGAGCTGATCGAACAGGAAGCCGAAGGCGAGCGCGGTGGAGATCCCCAGGGTGCCGCCGATGAGGCAGACCAGCACCGCCTCGATCAGGAATTGCTGCAGAATGTCGCTTCGCCGCGCCCCCACGGCCATGCGTACGCCGATCTCGTTCACCCGTTCGGAGACGGCGACCAGCATGATGTTCATCACGCCGATGCCGCCCACCAGCAGCGAAATCAGCGCGATCGAGGAGATCAGCGCGGTCAGAACGGAGGTGGTGCTGGTGATGGTCTGGCGGATGTCGTCGGTGTTCAGGATGAAGAAGTCCTTGGTGCCGTGACGGATGGTCAGGAACTGGGTGACGGCCTGTTCGGCCAGGCTGGTCGCGACATCGTCGGCAACGCGGATATTGATGGAGCGCAGCGAACTGTTGCCGAGGAAACGGGACTGCACGGTCTTGTATGGCAGGTAGAGCTGCAAATTGCTCGACGAGCCGAAACCGCCCTGCTGGGCCTGCATGACGCCGACGATGGTGGCAGGCACGTTGCCGATGATGATGACCTTGCCGACCGGGTCGGTGCCGTCGCCAAACAGCGTGGTCAGCGTGTTGTCGTCGATCACGACCTCCTGGGCCATGTCGGCGGAGGCGGTGTCGTCGAAGAAGCGGCCGCCGGCGAGTTTGGAGCCGCGCACGTCGAAATATTGTGCGCCGACGCCGTTCACGAGCGCATTGGCCTCAAGCGACCCATAGCGCACCACGGCGGAGGTCGAGACGGTGGGCGTGACGGCGGCAACGTAGCTCTGCTGGGCCAGCGCGTTGGCGTCGGCGACGACGAGCGTCTTGATCTTGCCGGAGCGAACGTCGCCGAAGCTCTGGCCCGGAAACACTTCCAGCGTGTTGGTGCCGAGGCTGGAGATATTCTCCAGCACCTTCTCGCGCGAGCCGGAGCCCAGCGCGACCACGCTCACCACCGAGGCGATCCCGATGATGATGCCGAGCATGGTCAAGAAGGTCCGAAGCTTGTGGGCCCGCATGGACAGAAGCGCCATCTGCAAGGCTTCGCGGGTGCGATCGAAGACGGTGCCGAGCCGGCCCTCGCGTTTGCGGTCGGGCGGGGCCGGTTCGCTTGCGTCGGAGCTGGCAACCGGTTCGTCCTTGCGACGGTCGGAGACGATCTCCCCGTCGCTGATTTCGATGATGCGGCCGGCCCGGGCGGCGACGTCGGCGTCGTGGGTGACGAGGATGATTGTCTTTCCCTCGGCGTTGAGCTCCTCCAGGATCTTCAGCACTTCCTCGCCGGAGCGGCTGTCGAGCGCGCCTGTAGGCTCGTCGGCGAGGATGATGTCGCCGCCGTTCATCAGCGCGCGGGCGATGGAGACGCGCTGCTGCTGGCCGCCGGAAAGCTGGCCCGGCCGGTGCTCGGTCCGATCCGCCATGCCGAGCCGCTCCAGGAGCGCGCGGGCCCGTTCTTCGCGTTCGCGCGGCCGGCGGCCGGCGTAGATCGCGGGGATCTCGACATTGCCAATCGCCGTCAGCTCGGCAAGCAGATGGTAGCGTTGGAAGATGAAGCCGAAATGCTCGCGCCGGAGCTCCGCCAGCTCGTCGGGCTCGAGCTGGCTGGTCTCGCGGCCGGAAACCATGTACCGGCCCGCGCTCGGCCGATCGAGGCAACCGAGAATGTTCATCAGCGTCGACTTGCCCGACCCGGACGTGCCCATGATCGCCACCATCTCGCCGGCTTCGATCGTCAGGTCGATATCCTTGAGCACGGGAAGAACGCCGTCGCCGGCCGGAAACTCCCGGCGCAGCTTTTCCACGACGATGACGGGATCGGCCATCTAGAAGCCCATCGGAGACGGTCGCCGGCGACCATCGGCCGCCGTAGCTCCCGACATCTCGCCGGTGACGATCTCGTCGCCGGCCTCGATCCCGGAGACGACCTCTGCGGTGACGCC
This sequence comes from Amorphus sp. 3PC139-8, assembly GCF_040750475.1. Lineage (NCBI taxonomy): Bacteria > Pseudomonadati > Pseudomonadota > Alphaproteobacteria > Hyphomicrobiales > Amorphaceae > Amorphus > Amorphus sp. 3PC139-8. The sequence continues at coordinate 35,056 of NZ_JABJVY010000012.1, forward strand.
GTTGTTGAGCCCGATTTCGACCCGCCGGTCGGCAATCGATCCGTCCGGCGCGAGCACACGCACCTGGTAGGTTCCATCGGGATTGCGCCGCGCGAGCGCGGCGGAGGGGATCGTGACGACGTCGGTCGCTTCTCCGACCACGATGTGCACTTCGGCGGTCATATAGGTCCTGAGCCGCCCGTCGGGGTTGGGTACGTCGAAGATGCCGTTGTAGTAGATCGCCTCGGAAGAGCCGGAGGACGAGGCACTGCTGACCGAAGTGGTGACGGCGCTGTCGGTCGTGATCGATTCCGGCGCCGGCTCGATCGAACCGAGCGTGGTTTCGTAGCGTTTCGAGGGATCCCCGAGAATGGTGAACCAGACGCGCTGGCCGGGTTCGGCTTTCACGACGTCGACCTCTGAGATTTCCGCCCGCACGGTCATGGTGTCGACCTGGCCGAGAATAACGATGGTGGGGGCCGACTGGGCGGCGTTCACCGTCTGGCCTTCCTGGGTTACCACCCACAACACGGTGCCCGCGATCGGCGCCGTGATCTGGGTGTAGCCGAGATCCACCCTGGCGGTTTCCACGGCCACTTCGGCTTCGGAAATCTGGGCCTCCAGCGCCGCGATTTGGGCCTTGGTGGTCGCGAGCGTCTCCACGGCCGTCTCGTATTCGTTGCGGGAGGTGGCGTTCTGGTCGAGTAGCCGGGTCTGACGCTCCAGGTTGGTTTCGGCGTAGGCGAGGTTCGCCTTCTTCTCCTCAAGCTGGGCGCGGACGTTGCTGAGCGAGGCCTGGGCCGTCTTCAGGGCGTTTTGCTGATTGGTGGAATCGATACTGGCGATACGGTCGCCCTCGGCGACCTGGTCGCCGACGCCGACATCGATCGAAGTCACTCGGCCGGAGACTTGGGCGCCGACGGCCACCAGCTTGACGGGCTTCAAGATGCCGGTCGCAAGCACGGTTTCCTCGACGTTGCCGACCTTGGCCGCAACCGTGAGAACGGTTGGCGCTTCCTTCTGCGTCAGCCGCGGATAGAGATACCAGCCGGCTGCCCCTGCCACGATGAGCAGCAGGAGAAAGAGCCGGAAGAGGCGCTTCCAGAGACGCTTGGAGGAGCTTCGCGTCACGCTCGCCTCGCGGTCAGGAGGAGGATGAGCGCAGCCGCGACACCGCAGGCGAAGATGACCGTGGCCATGGCTGCCGCGGTGCCGTCCGAAAGCAGGCCGACAGCGGCGCTTGCAAGGCTGGCGCAGGCGAACTGAAGCACGCCGATGATCGACGAGGCGCTGCCGGCATAGGTTCCGCTCGCCGACATTCCGATGGCGATGGTGTTGGCGGCGATCAGGGGAACCGTGGCAAGTGTGATCCAGAGCGCGGCGAACAGCGCCGGAAGCGGTGCCTCGGAAACCGCGAGGGCGAGCACGGCGGCGCCTCCCGCCACGTTGATTGCGAGCGCAAGCGCGAACACCGCGCGGGTGGACAGGCGCGTCAGCAGGAACCGGTTGAGCTGGGAGGCGCCAACCATTCCGGCCGCGTTGATGGCGAACAGCAGCCCGTAGGCCTGTTGATCCACGCCGTAATACTCCATGAACACGAAGGGCGATCCGGAGATGAACGCAAACATGCCGGCAAACCCGACGGAGCCGGCCAGCGTCGGCACGATAAATGCGCGACGGCTGAGGAGCGTGGCGAACACGCGGGCTATTTCGCGCGGGTGGATCGACTGGCGTTGCGCCTGAGGGAGCGTCTCCGGCAGCCACATCGAGGCGAGCGCCAGGCAGAGCAGGCCGAAGAGCGTGAGCGCAAAAAAGATCGCCTGCCAGTTGGCGAAACCGAGAATGGTCGCGCCGAGGCTGGGCGCGATCACTGGCGCAACCCCCATGATCATCATCATGATGGAGAGCACGCGGGCGCCTTCGCGCTCGTCGAAAAGGTCACGGATGATCGCGCGTCCGATGATCATGCCCGCGCAGCCGCCGGTGGCCTGCAGAAAGCGCAGGAGCACGAACGCTTCGATCGACGGCGCCACAGTGATGGCGAGCGAGGCGGCGATAAACACGACGATGCCGACGAGAAGCGGGGTCTTGCGCCCGAACCGGTCGATCACCGGGCCATAGATGAGCTGGCCCACGGACAGGCCGAGAAAGAACATCGACAGGCCGAGCTGAACCTGCGCCTCGCTGGCGGCATAGGTCTCAACCAGCGCAGGGAAACTCGCCAGATACATATCCGTGGCGAACGGCGCGAACGCGGCGAGAAGGCCGAGCATCCAAACGAGCCGGACATGGGAAATGGTCGGCCGGGCTGAGGCGGGAGTTTCGGTCGGTGTCATACGAAGCCTGGTTCGGGAAAGCAGGGCATCCGGTCGCTGCCGGCGTTACGGCGCGATCGGAGGCAACGGCGGAAGGATGGTCTTTGCGAGGCGCGGACCCATGTCGTCGTGGGCGATTTCAGGCGCGATGGTGTCGATGGTGCCGTCCCAGCCACCACCAAGCGCCTTGTTGAGGGCAATATAGTCCGTCGCGATCGAGACGCGGCTTTCGATCAGCGAATCTTCGGCAGAATAGAGCGAGCGCTCGGCATCCAGAACATCCAGGAAGCTGGAGGCACCGGCCCGGTACTGGGTGCGCGACAGATCGACGGCGTCCCGATAGGCGCGAGCCGCGGCCGCAAGCTTGCGGCGTCGGATCTGGTCCTGGGAGAGGGCGACGGTCGCGTTTTCCACGTCTTCCAGCGCCGTCAGGACGGTCGAGAAATAGGCGAGATAGGATTGGTCGCGCACGGCCTTGGAGGCGTCGACGGCGGCCTTCAACTCACCGGCATTGAAAACGGGAACCGAAAGGCTCGGGCCGAAGGACCAGCTAATGGAGGAGTTTTGCGCAAGGTCGCCCACCTCCACGCCGGAGGTGGAGATCGCACCGGTCAGACTGACATTCGGAAAGCGCGCCGCCTGGGCTTGGCCGATCTGGGCGGTGGATTGGGCAAGCTGGCGCTCGGCGACACGCACATCCGGTCGGTTTAGCAGTGTCTGCGCCGGAATGCCGGTGGCGACCGGCAGAGGCGGCGAGGGCACGGGCTTGACCGTGCGCATGCGGTCGGTGAGGGCACCGGGCGCCCGGCCGGTCAGGATCGACAGCCGGTTGACGGCCTCCGCGTAGCTGGTCTGGAGTGCCGGGATGTTGGCTTCCGTTGCGTTGGCTTGTCCCTTGGCGCTGGCGACATCGAGCCGGGAGGCCGAGCCTTCTCGGAACTTGGTTTCGGTCAGGCCGAGAGTTTCGCGCTGGGAGGCCGCCGTACGCTTGGCGAGTGCGATCCGCGCTTGATAGCCGCGTGCGGAGACATAGTTGGTGGCAACGTCGCCGATCAGGGTCAGAAGCGTGTTGCGTAACTCCTCTTCGGCCGCATCGAGCCCATATTTCGCTGCCTCGACACTGCGCCGGTTGGCTCCGAAGAGATCGATCTCCCAACTGGCATCCAGGCCGGCATTATACTGGTCGAAAGCCCGGCTCACCGTGATGTCGCCACCGCTGGAGACGTTGGAGCCGTTCTTGGCGCGGGTGTAGGAACCGGAGCCGTCGACGGAAGGCCAGAGCGAACCGACCGATTGGCGGTAGGTTGCGCGCGCCTCTCGGACATTCGCCTTGGCCGTGCGAACATCGAGATTGGTCTTGACCGCCTCGTCGATGATGGCGGTCAAGAGCGGATCGTCGAATCGCATCCACCAGTCCGCGAGTTCCGGCGGCTTCGGTGTCGTGGCGGAGCCGGTGGCGGCCCAAGCGGTCGGGATCGGGAGCCGGGGCGGTTGATAGTCGGGGCCGACAGCGCACCCGGCCAGTAAGCTTGCCGCGAGCACGCTCGCGCCGACGACCCTCAGTCCGCTGGTCGATGAGATACGCCATAAACGATCGACCATAGACGGCCTATCTCTCTGCCACTTCGCCTGAAAACGGTTGAACGCACGATCTGTCGAAGTCCGACGGGAACCTTCGCAAAACGTGCTCGAGCCTATCGAAAGGTGAGCGCTTCGGCACCACCGCGATCGCACTGGTGCGCTTTCGCCGCAAACGACAGGCCGATTTCCTGCCGCTTTCGCGAACGGCGAACCAGTTCTTCCTTCGCCTGGAAATGCTTCTACAAAATCCGCCCGCGATTGAGGATATCGGTGGGGTCGAGTACGTGCTTGATGCGCCGCATGGCAAGCTGTTCGTCGGTCCCGAGAACGAGCGGAAGATAGGGCTTCTTCAAGACGCCGACGCCATGTTCGGCGGAGATGCTGCCACCGAAATCCGCCGCTAGCGCGTTGACGGCCTGTTTCACCGCGCCTTCTTCCCGGCTTTGGACCAAAAAATGCAGGTTGCCGTCGCCCAGATGGCCGAACACGAAAAAGTCCGCCTGATCGTCGATTGCCAGGACGCATGAACGGGCGCGCGCCATGAAGTCCGGGATCACGGAGAGCGGTAGGCTGATGTCGTGTGCGAGCAGCTTGCCTACTGACAGGGTGTACTCCGGGCAGGCCTCCCGGAGCTCCCACAGGGCGGCGAAATCTCGTCCCGATTGAGAGACGACGATGTCGCTGCACAGCCCGTCCTCATAGGCGGACAGGAGCGCCTGTTCGAGCGCATCCTCCACGGTCGTTCCGGAAAAGCCGTGCATTTCGACGAGCACATAGAGGCCGGCACCGGGCGCAAGCGGACGCTGGCCGATGTGTTCGCACGCGCCGGCATAAACGTTGGGCCAAATCCCTTCGAACGCGCTAAGGGCCGGACCGAGCAGGCCTCTCAGATGGGACAGCAGCGCGAGTGCCTCGGTGGGGCCTGCGACCGCGCACAGCGCGTTCTTTTCGATCGTCGGCTTCGGATGCAGCCGGAAGGTGGCGCGCGTGATGACGCCGAGGGTGCCTTCGCTGCCCACGAAAAGTTGCTTCAGATCCAGCCCGTCATTGTTCTTGTCGAGCGGGCGCATGTCGGACAGGACGCTACCGTCTGCAAGCACGGCCTCGATGCCGCGCACCTGGTCCCGCGTCATGCCATAGCGCAACACCCGGACACCGCCGGCATTGGTGGAGCAGATGCCGCCAACCGTGGCCGATCCCCGCGCGCCGATATCGACACCGAAGAACAGGCCGGCATCTTCGGCCGCCTTCTGCACTCGCTCCAGCGGTACGCCGGCCTCGGCCGTCACCCGACCGCCGACCACGTCGACCGGCTCGATGGCGGTCAGCCGTTCGGTCGAGAGCGCGACTTCGCCCGTTTGCGGCCGTGCCGCGCCGGAAAGGCCCGTCAATCCGCCCTGAAGCACCAGTGGCTGGTTGAAGGCCTGGCAAAGGGTCATCGCGGCCTGAACCCCGGCGGGGCTCTTGGGCCGCAGCACGAAGGCGGGCGGAGAGGCCGGCGCCCGGCTGGTGTCGCCCGCGAAGCGGACGAGGTCGTCCGGCTCGTCCATCAGGCCGAGGTCTTCCGGACAATCCTGCAGGGCGGCCCGGAAGGCCGGGTCGATTGGATCGATCATAGGGAGGCTCTCAGTGCAGCCACGACCGGGTGCTCCGTCGCGGAACTCAGGAGGTGGAGGTCAGGGCGCTACTGCTTCGAAATCGACATTGGCGTTCTATGCGCAGCGCGCCCGCGCGCAACCGCCGGCGTCAAATGCGATCCGCGAGGCTGTCAGCGATCGCGCCGGCGGCGGCATCCACCGCGCCTTTGCCGTGGGGAATGTGGAGCGCCTGCAAGCCGGCTTCCATGGTGGCGAGCATGCCCAAAGTCATGTGCGCGTTCACATGGCCCATGTGAGCGACCCGAAGAAAATCGTTCTGGGTCGGGGCGCCGGGCTCCACCATTCCAAGGCCGATTCCCAATGTGATGCCGGCCTTTTCCTCTACCCATGTTCGCAGTCGTTCCGCGCCGCCGTCGCCGATCCGGGCCGCCGTAACCGCATGGGAGCGGTAGGCGGGGTTGGAGACGTTGAGGGCGATGTCGCCGTCCTGGCTCCAGGCGTCGAAGGCGGACCAGACGGCGCGGGCAAGCGCGCGATGGCGCGCCCAGATCGCTTCCAGCCCTTCTTCCGCGATCATGTCGAGCGCCTCGCGCAGCGCATAGAGATGATGGGTCGGCGAAGTGCCGCCGAAATTGTGGGAAAAGACGCGCGGCGCGACCCTGGTCTTCCAGTCCCAGTAGGGTGTGGCGAGGTCGCTGTCCTTGGAGGCGGCGAGCGCCTTTTCCGAGATCCAGAGGAACGAGATGCCGGGCGGCGTCATCAGCCCTTTCTGGCTGGCGGCGATCAGCACGTCGATGCCCCAGGCGTCGAAATAGACCGGCTCGCAGGCAAGCGAGGCGATCGCGTCGACCGCGAGCAGGGCCGGATGGCCCGCCGCGTCGATCGCGTCGCGCACGGCCGGCACGTCGTTGAGCAGGCTGGTGGCTGTGTCCACTTGGGTCATCAGCACCGCCCGGATGGAATGCTCGCGGTCGGCCGCAAGCGCTTCTCTCACCCGGGCGGGATCGATCGGTGCTTGGCGTCCGAAATCGAGCAGGTCGACCTGGAGCCCCATCCTGCGGGCATGATCGGCCCAGCCGAGGCCGAAATGGCCCGTGCTGCAGACCAGGATCCGGTCGCCGCGCGAGGCCATATTGGCGATCGCCGCCTCCCAGGCACCGTGCCCGTTGCAAATATAGAGCGCGACATGGGCGGTGCAGTTTGCCACCCGCTTCAGGTCGGCAAGGATCGACTGGGTCAGGTCGACGATCGCCCCGGTGTAGATGTTCGGCGCCGGCCGCTGCATGGCGGCGAGCACGCGATCGGGCATGACCGAAGGACCGGGAATGGCGACATAGGGCCGACCGGAAGCGAGAGACATGGAACGGAAAGACCTCGAGACGACGATGGAAGGGCAGTTGCGGCAGCCACTCTATCGTTGTTCTCGGTCCATACAACGGCGCGGCGGTCCTATCGCGGCGGTTCGCCGCGACGCGCTGCCTCATTGGGCGCTCGGCACTTCCGTGGCCGACACCATGATCATCTCAACCTTCAGGTCCGGATGGGCGAGCTTCGCCTCGAAGCAGGCCCGCGAGGGTGGGGCGACGTCCTCGATCCAATGGTCCCACGTCTCGTTGAAGGCGGCGAGATCGGCGAGATCGCGCAGGATGATCGCCACGAACAGGAGCCGCGATTTGTCCGAGCCGATCTCGGCCAAACGGGCGTCGGCCTTGGCGAGAAGCTGTCGGGTCTGTTCAGCGGTGGAAAGCGCGCCGTCGTAGGGCCACTGCGGGGTGACGGCGAAGTAGCCGGTGCCGTTATACTCTGTCGCGAGCGACATGCGCGCGCCGACGCCGAAACGCGTAATCATCTTTTCGATTGTCTCCGAATTGCAGACCGGTCGCGATTACGCTCAGCTCGTGACGAGGAACACGGCGTCGTCGGTCCAGCTAAAGCAGCACTCGTCGCCCTCGTGCAGGATCACCACGTCGGCGCCCAACACCCGCACCCGGATCGGCTGCTCGCCGGCGTGCCCGATCACCAGCGCGTTGTCGCCGTAGTTCACGATCGTATCGATCGTCATGCGGGCGTTTGAACGACCTTCGATCGGGTTGCGCGAGAGCTTCATGTGTTCCGGCCGGATCACGACCGCGACTTCATCGCCGTTGGAGACGGACGGTTGTCCGTTGGTCAGGTAGCGGCAGGTGCCGAGCACGGGGCTCTCCACCACGCCCTCGGCGGCATTCGCGATGTGGCCCGGGATCAGGTTGCTCTCGCCGATGAAGTCGGCGACGAAACGGGTGGTCGGGCGGTGGTAGATGTCGAGCGGCGGACCGGACTGCTCGATATTGCCCTTGGAGAACACCACGATGCGGTCCGACATGGACATCGCTTCGGTCTGGTCGTGGGTGACGAAGATCGTGGTGACGCCGAGCTTGCGCTGGATCCGCTTGATCTCGATCTGCATCTGCTCGCGCAGATTTTTGTCCAGCGCGCCGAGCGGCTCGTCGAGGAGTAGCAGGTCCGGCTCGAACACCAGCGCGCGGGCGAGCGCGACGCGCTGCTGCTGGCCGCCGGAAAGCTCCTTCGGGTACCGGTGGGCGAAACCCTCCAGCCCGACCAGCTCCAGCATGGCCTGGGCCTTCTTGAGGCCCTCCGCGCGCTTTACGCCGCGCATCTGCAGCGGGAAATAGACGTTGTCGGCCGCCGTCTTATGCGGAAACAGCGCGTAGTTCTGGAACACGATGCCGATGTTGCGGTCCTGGGGATCGAGACCGGAGAGCGAGACGCCCTCGATCTCGACGCTGCCGCGGGTCGCCTGCTCGAAGCCGGCGATGATCATCAGCGTGGTCGTCTTGCCCGAGCCGGATGGGCCCAGGAAGGTGACGAACTCGCCCTTGGCGACGTCCAGGTTCACGTTGTCGAGGGCGACGAAGTCGCCATAGGTCTTGTTGATCCCGGACAGGCGCAGATAGCTGCTCATGGAGGCTCCCGGCAGGACAGGTTATTCGGCGGAGATCGTCGGAGTGACGCGGCGGTCGGCGATCACGCGGCGCACCGTGCGCGCGACATGCGGGGCGACCAGCGCAATCAGGACGACCAGGAACAGGAGGCTGGAGATCACGGCGATGACCGGGTCGGCCTCCTGGCGGATGCTGTCGAACATCTTGCGCGGCAGGGTTTCCGCATCGCGCCCGGAGATGAAGATCGCCACCACCGTCTCGTCGAAAGACTGGATGAAGGCGAACAGGGCGGAGATGAACAGGCCCGGCCGGAGGATCGGCAGCGTGACGTGAATAAAGGTCTGGATCGGGCTTGCGCCCAGGCTGCGCGCGGCGCGCTCCAGCGTCTGGTCGAAGCCCTTCAGGTTGGCCGACAGCACCAGGAAGGTGATCGGCACCGACAGGCAGGTGTGGGCGAGGATGACGCCCAGATGGGTGTGCACCAGCCGCCACTGGCCAAGCACCGAATAGTAGCCCACCGCCATGACGATGTGGGGCACCGCCATCGGCATCATCATCATCAGATTGGCGATGCCCTTGCCCCAGAATTTGTGGCGCACCAGGGCGAAGGTCGCCGGTACCACCAGCGCCATGGTCAGAAGCGTGACGCAGGTGGCGATGAAGAGGCTGTTCCAGGTCGGCCTGAGCCAACTCGGATCGGAGAAATAATCGGCATAGTAGCCGAGCCAGTAGCCCGGCGGTGGGAACTGCAGTGACGAGGCCGTGGAGAACGACATCGGTACCACGATCACCAGCGGCGCGGCGATGAAGACGATCACCGCGACGCCGAACCAGCGCATCATCGTGTTCATATCAACCCCACAGACGATCGAGGCCGAAGCGGCGGTGGTAGACGGCGAGCACCGCCAGCGTGATGGTGAGCAGCACGATCGCCATCGCCGAGGCGAGCCCGAAGGCCAGAAACTCCTCGATCTGATGACCGATCAGGCCGGCGGCCATCTGCTCGCGCGGGCTGCCGAGCAGGACGGGCGTGACGTAGAAGCCGAGACAGATGACGAAGACCAGGACGGAGCCGTTGGCGATGCCGGGTGCCGTCAGCGGCAGATAGACATGGCGGAACAGGGAGAAGCCGCGCGCACCCATGCTCTCCGCGGAGCGGATCAGCGCCGGGTCGATCTTCTTCATCACCGAATAGATGTTCATGATCATGTACGGCGCGAGGATGTGGACCATCGCCAGCGTCGAGGAGAAGCGCGTAAACAGCAGGTGCGGCGGATCGGCGATCCCGACGGCCGTGAACAGCCAGATGATCGGGCCGTTGTTGCCCAAGAGCACCATCCACGCATAGGTGCGCACCAGGAAACTGGTCCAGAAGCTCATGGTGATCAGGAGCAGGATCAGCATCGCCCGGCGATCGGAGGTGTGGGCCATGAGGTAGGCCAGCGGATAGCCCACCAGAAGGCAGCACACCGTCACCAGACCGGCCGTCATGAAGGTGTTGATGAACACCTTGCGATAGAGCGATCCGGTCAGGACTTTCTCGTAGTTCTCCAACCCCACGTGGGGCTCGGTCACGCTCATCAGCGCGACCTGGCCCAGCGGGATGGCGAAGAACACGATCAGGTAGGCCGTCAGCGGAAGCAGAAGCAGCCAAGGCCACAGGGTCTTTTGCTCGGACACGCGCGAGATCAGGCGGTTCATCGGCTGCTTCCGGTGCTCGTGGACTACTGGCTTACTGGGCGAGCCACTCGTCGAAGCGCATGGACACTTCGTGGGGATCGGCGCCCCAGTTGGCCATGTCCTGCTCGAACGTCTTCGGGTAGTGCTGTGGCGCCGTTGGCATCCGTTCCGCCGCAGCGTCGGAGATGAACGCGTTCGCCGCCGGGTTCAGCGCGCCGTAGTTCGCCTGTGTGGCAAAGCCCGCGAGCGGCTTGGCGGACGTGACGAACTGCACGAACTCCTTGGCCTCTTCCATGTGTGGCGTGCCTTTGGCGATGACCCAATAGGCGCGGTCGATCTCGGCCTGGTTCCAGGTCATGGCGACCGGCGCGCCGGCGTCGAGCGCCTCGAAATAGCGGCCGTGCCAGATGCCGATCATGTCGACCTCGCCGTCGCGCAGGATCTGGGTCGACTGGGCGCCGGCCGTCCACCACACGCGGATGTGTGGCTTGATCTTGTCGAGCGAGGCGAATGCGCGCTCGATATCGAGCGGATAGAGCTGGTCGATGGGGACACCGTCGGCCAGGAGCGCGATCGGGATCACACGGGCCGCGTAGCGCTGCAGCGAACGGGCGCCCGGGAACTTGTCGACATTCCAGAAGTCCGTCCAGTCCTGGGGCGTGCCTTCGATGGTGTCGGTGCGCCAGGCCATCACGGTGGCGAAAGCATGGCTCGCGACGCCGTTCTGGAACTCACCACCCTCGTAAGGGGCGTCGATGTCCTCGATGATGCCGGCATCGTTGGCGCGCACGATGTCGCCGCCGCCCAGCGTGGTGACGTCGAACTCGTAGACGCCGGTGCGGGTCTGCGCGGCGAGCTTGGCGAACGAGACCGGCGAGACCGTGCGGATCTCGATCCCGGTTTCCTTGGTGAAGGGCTCGAACAGGTTCGCTTGCGCGGCTTCCAGCCAGGGGCCGCCCCAGGAGTTCACGTAGAGGACCCTGTCCTGAGCGCGGGCGATATAGGGCATCGCGAGCGCGCCGGCGGCCACCGTCGCAGAGCCCTTGAGGAAGCGACGGCGGTTCAGCACGAACCGCCCGGAAGAAGTCTTCAAATCAACCATCTGGAACGCTCTTTGTTTTCGGGGTTGAGGGAAGTCAATCTGCTTGGCGGAAGGTGGTCGCGTATAGACGAAGCCAGTTTTTGTGCGTGATCTTGTCGATCTCTTCTTGGGAAAAGCCGACGGCGGCGAGCCCGCCGGGAATGACGGCCATGTCCTCCACGGTCTGGAACCACTCCGGAGGCGCAGCCTTGCCGGGGCGGGCCGCGGAGCCGGCGCCGTAGTCGATGCCGCGGGTCCAGCGCCCCTGGCGCATCCAGGCATAGTCCGGGGCGGTGAAGTTGTGACTGCGGTCAGTGCCGATCGCGACGGTGTCGATGCCGGCGATCTCCACGGTGCGTGCCACCATCGTGCACCACGCTTCGATCGAGGCGCAGTAGTCGTCGCCGGTGATGTTGCGATAGGCCGCACAGCCGATCACGCCGCCGGTTTCGGAAAGCGCCTTCAGGACATCATCGGTCTTGTTGCGCTTGTGTGGAAACAGGCTGTCGGCATTGGCATGGGTAACGGCGATCGGCTTGCTGGAAGCCTCGATGGCGTCCAGCGTCGACCGGTTCCCGACATGGCTGCAGTCGATCAGGATGCCGGCGGCGTTCATTTCCCGCACGACTTCCTTGCCGAAGCGGGCAAGACCGGAATCCTCTACCTCGTAGCAGCTACCGGCGAGTTCGTTCTGGTTGTTGTAGGTGAGCTGAACCACCCGCACGCCGAGTTCGGCGAACATCTCGACGAGCCGGATTCGGCCTTCGAACAGATTGGCATTCTGATAGCCGAGGATCGCGGCGACCTTGCCGTCGGCGGCCGCCTGTTCGATCTCGGCCGGCGTGGTGGCGATGGTTGCGACGTCTTCATTCTCGCGGATCAGGTCGCGCCAGGCGCCGAGAGAATCGAGGGATTCCAGCGCCCCTTCCCAGAAGCCGCAGGTCACCACCACGCCGGCGACGCCGGCCGTCTTCAGCGACAGGAAGGACTGGCGGTCGAAGTGACCGCATTCAAGGCCATCGATGATCATCAGCAGGCTTTCTCGTGCTGGGCGGTGGCGGCTTCGGTGGGCGACGAGCCGATGAAGGAGACGTCGGTGTCGTCGTCATTGTCGGAGCGTCCGATCACGGTGCCGTCCTCCGTCACGATCACCGGGCCGGCGTGGCGGCGCGAGACCACCGTGTCGGGGGCAAGGGCGGTTTGGGCGAGCTCGTAGATCCGCCACCATTGGTCGGCGGCGATCCGGCAGCCGTCCCGCAGTACCTTCTCCATCACCGGATCGGTTCGCGTTTCCGCGCGTCGTGCCGACAGCACGCGCCCCCCGCAGGTGACGACAAGGCCGGAGCGGCAGGCGAACGCGGTCGCGACCGCCAACTCCTCCGGATCGGCTGCGCTAACGATCTCGATCTCCGCCGTCTCGCCATCGCCGATCGCTTCGTCGAGAAGATCGATCGCGGAGGGGATCGCGAACCAGGCATGCTCGCCGTTGGCATCCAGGGTCCAGCGAGGACCGGTGTCGGAGACGAGCCGCATTCGACGTGGATCGGCCGGCTTCAGGACCTCGATGCGGGACTCCAGAAGCGCGAACCCGCCAAGTCCCATCGCCTGGGAATACATCACCAGATCCAGCGCCATCAGGGCGAAGCCCTTGGGCAGCTCGGTGAGGGACAGAATCCGTTCGCTCATCAGCCGCATTTCGCGCGGCATGACCCGCAGGATCGTCGCGTCGGTACTCAAAGTCTCGGCTCCTCGGGATAGAACCAGGCGTCTCCGCGGCCGGCGCGAATGTCATCCGGGGTCGGAGCGCCGTGGTAGAGAACGCCGCGCAGGTTGCGCTGCAGGTAGTCGCGGGTCTTGTCGATGCCGTGGACGGCGACGTTCATCAGCCGCACCAGGTCGATCGGCACGAAGTCCTCGCCGTTGATGTTGGCGTGGGGGGTGTGGAAGTAGCTGCCGGCGAGGTTCTGCACCCGCGCGGCCATCAGCCGATGCTCGGGGTGCTTGAACAGGAAGCGCGCGACGGAGAGCCCGCCGTCTTCGGCCTTGAGGTCGGCCATCATCCGCTGCACGTCGCCTGGCACATCCAGGCCGAGGTCGCGTGCTTCCGGCACTTCGGCGCGGGCACCGCGGCGGGGCTCTTCCGCCGTTTCCGACTTGTACCAGACGAAGGTGTTGGCGCTCGGCGCGGACATATCAATGTCCAGCGCCCAGGCATATTCCGAGCACAGGATCGCCTTGAGGCCGGCGACCGTCATGCGCGGCTCCACGACGAACTCGTCGGGCCCTTCGACAGCGGCCGCAATCCGGTCGGCCTCGTCGGCGACCAGCTCGATGATCAGCGACAGGAAGGTCTCGTAGGTCTCCGGCGCAAGCGTGGCCTCCGCCGTTACCGCGATATGGTCGAGCGGGTAGGGGTGGGGCACGCCGCCAACGGTACCGCGCTCGCGCAGCTCTTCGAGCTTCGATGCCAGGCCGGACAGCTCCTTGGCGATCCGCTCGGACGAAGCGAAGGTCTCGTAGACCATGCGGTCTTGGGTCCGGAAGGTGATGGCGCGCTGCAGATGGCCGATCAGCGTGTCGATGCGCGGATCGCCGGCGCCGAGCTCAAGCCCGAGCGCAAGGGCGATCGCCTGCTCGCGGCCGCTGATCCAGGCATTCATCAGGCGCGGATGGCGATGGACGAAGAAGATCAGGCCGAGGGCGGAGCCGTTGCCGACGCCGAGATAACGCCGGATTTCCGGGGCGAGCGGCACGGCGGTCTCGGACTTCAGCCGCGCCAGGTGCTCGACCAGGTCGCAGGCGAACTCGCGCATTAGATAGCCGTGTAGAAGCTGGGCCTCCAGCACGCCGCCGAGCGGATGATCCTTGCCGAGCGAGGGGAAGGAGCGGGTTCCGAAGGTGCCGTTGCCGTCGAGCCCGGTGTTGCGCATGAGGTAGCAGACGGCGTTGAGGTCCTCGATCGCTGGCTGGCGGCCTTCGGCAAGCGCATCGAGCGCGGCGTTGAAGGCCCGCATCGACCGGTTCGAGCGGCACCAGACCAGCGCGTTCTCGCCGGCGCGGCCGCGATAGAGCTTGGGCAGTTCCACCCGCGCGCGCTCGATGTCGGCTTCGCTCGCCGGCCCCTCGTTCAAGGTGCCCATCATGTCCCAGGAGCGGCCGATGATGCGCCCGGTGCGGCCTTCCGGCTTCGGCGGGAAGGAAAAACCGATGAAGCAGAAGTCCCGGGTCGGCGTCTTGATCGAATAGACGAAGGTGCCGCTGGCGTCGGCCTCGATATCGAAACGCTCGCGGGTGATTTCCCAGCGTTCGCGCACCATCTTGTTGATCATGGCGCGCGTGCCGCTCAGCCGGCTCGGCTGCATGGCGGCCAGCCGATGCGGTTTCATGATCTCCTGCCAGTTGCGCAGGGTGGGACGGCCGTCGGGGCCGTAGGCGTGAAGCACGCTATCCATGCGTGTCGGTGCTCCCTTTAAGGATGCGCGTAATGTCTGCGGCGGCCGCCAGCATCGGTTCCCTGAAGGCGTCGAGGTCGAACCGGTTGACCGGCACGACCAGCGACACCGTCGCGCGGCAGTGGCCATGGAGGTCGAAAACGGGGGCTGCGAGCCCGAGCACGCCGGATTGGGTGTAGCCGCTGGAAAGCGCGTACCCTTGCGCGCGGACATCGGCGAGCACGTCGTCGGAGGGGAGCGGATGCGGGCCCTCCTTCAGTCGGTCGAGGGTAACGGGATCGGCGAACGCGACCAGGACGCGACCGGATGCGGAGCCTTCTAGGGACAACGAGGTGCCGAGCTTTTGTTCGGCGCGCAGGACGCTGTCGGTCTCCACACGGGCGACGATGCAGGGCAGGCCGCGATCGAGAATGGCGAGCGAACAGGTCTCGTTGACGGTGGCCACCAGGCGCGCCAGCGCCGGTTCGGCGCGTGTGCCGATGTCGGCCTGGTCGAGCGCGGCAGCGGCAAGCCGCACGGACAGCATGGAGAGCCGGTAGCGGCCGTCGTCATCCTGCTCCAGCCAGCCGGCTTCGACGAGGGTGAGCAGGCGCTGATAGGCCGTCGCGCGCGACAGACCGCCCTCGCGGGCAACGTCGGCGAGCTTCAGGGGCCTCGTCTGGCGCGCGAACAGGTCCACGAGCTCGAGGGTCTTGAGGACCGTCGACAAAGGCCGGACGCCCGGCTCGGAAGAATGTATTCTATTAGAAGACATCGTATCCATTACGAATATGGTGTGACTGTGCGCCTTCGCCTGTCAAACGGATTCCGGCGGTTTTCGCGCGGCTCGACTGCGATGCGTGCGGATTTCTTTCGCCGGAGCAAGGGCTTAGTAGCCAATCTGGAGTTGCTAATTTTTTTGAGCGTTTCCAGTGGATTTTCGATCCGATGACTTCTGGATCGAGTCTGCGACCGCTTCCGATGTTCAATATGCTCGGGGGCTTCTCGGGAAAAAGCTGAGAGAAACTCGCGGATACGGCGGTTTTGCCTGGTGCGGCCGGTCGCGATCGCGTATGGACGCCGGGTCACGCTTGTGCTCATTATTGTGTCCAATGCGGGCGAGCGGTCGACAGGCAGTTGCAGCAGGTGCGACGGTGGCGCTGCCCTTTCTCAAGCCAGATGAGGAGCCCATGACGAGGAACGGAGCGGATGCTCTGGTGGAGGCGCTTGTCGCCGCCGGCGTCGACACCTGTTTCGCCAATCCCGGCACGACGGAGATGCATCTCCTTGCCGCGCTTGGGCGTCATCCGGGCATGCACACGCACCTATGCGTGTTCGAGGGCGTGGCGAGTGGGGCGGCGGACGGCTATGCGCGCATGACGGGCAAGCCCGCCGCGACGTTGCTTCACCTCGGTCCGGGGTTCGCCAACGCCATGGCAAACCTGCACAACGCCAAAAAGGCAAATTCGGCGGTGGTCAACATCGTCGGCGAGCATGCGACCTACCATCTCGAACTGGACGCTCCGCTCACTGCCGATATCGAGGGCATGGCCGAGACGGTTTCCGATGTGGTCGCGACGCTGGAGAGTGCCGACGAGGTGTCTGCGGCGACCAACCACGCGCTCGCCGAGATCGCGGGCCCGTCGGCGCGGGTTGCGACGTTGGTGCTTCCCAACGACGTCGCCTGGTCGCCGACCGATGTGGCGGGCGAACCGGTCGCACCTGCGCCGGCGCTCGAGTTCGATGCCCAGGCGGTGGCGCGCGCGGCCAGGACGCTCTCGGAAGGAGGCTCCGGGGTGGCGCTTCTTCTTGGCGCTCCGTTCGTCACGGCACGGATGGCGAGCCTCGCCGACGCGATCCAGAAGAAGACCGGCTGCCGCCTCTTTGCCGAATCCGCCGTCTCGCGCATGGAGCGCGGTGGCGACACGCCGCCGTTGCCGCGGGTGCCATTCCATGTCGACCCGGCGACGGAGGCCCTCGCTGAGGTGTGGGCCGCCGTCCTGGTCGGGGCCCGTGCGCCGGTCGCTTTCTTCGCCTATCCCGGCCGCCGCAGCGAGCTCTTGCCGAAAGGGTGCGAGACCATCGCCGTTTCGCCGTTGCTCGCCGATGCGGAAAAGGCGCTTGAGGCGCTGGCAGCGGCTCTGGAGGCGAAGCCGGAACCTCACCGCCCGACCCTTGTCGCGCCGGCCGATCGGAGTGCCGTAATTACACCGGAGACGCTGGCGGCCACCGTCGCCCACGCGCTGCCAGAGCAGGCGATCGTGGTCGACGAATCGATCACAAATGGCGGCTTTCTCTACGCCTATTGCGGCGATGCCGGCCGCCATGACTGGATTAACAACCGCGGCGGCTCCATCGGCTATTCCACGCCGGTCGCGGTGGGGGCGGCGGTCGCCTGTCCCGATCGCCGCGTTCTAACCATCACCGGCGACGGCTCCGCCCTTTACACGCTGCAAAGCCTCTGGAGCATGGCGCGCGACCAGCTCGATATCACGGTGCTGATCCTGGCCAACCGCTCCTACAAGATCCTCGCTAACGAGATGTCGAAGATCGGCGCCGGCAACCCCGGCGAGCGCGAGGCGCCGTTGTTGAGCCTCGACCATCCGGAGCCACAGTGGACCCAGCTTGCGCAAGGCTTTGGCGTCTCCGCCGAGCGGGCGACCACGGTCGCGGAACTCGATGCCGCCCTGCGCGGCGCGTTTTCGTCCTCCGGACCGCGCCTGATCGAGGTGGTGATGTAAGGTCCTGACCCTAGGTCATGGACGTTGGGTTTTACGGCTTTTCCGGATGACGGGCCGGCTTCCGCTGCGCCTGGAAACGTTCTGCGTGGCCGGGGTATAGAGGAGGGGTGCGGCTTTGCCCCATGCCGCGCTCAAAAAAGGTGTGCCCGACAAATGGATGATCCGAGCTTCGACATCGGCGCGCGGTTGCTGGCCATGCGCAAATCGGCCGGGCTGTCCCAGCGCCAGCTTGCCGAACGCGCCGGTGTGCCGCATGCGCAAATCTCGATCGTCGAGCAAAACAAGTCGAGCCCTTCCATCGCGACATTGCGCAAAATATTGAGCGGTCTGAACGTCACGATGGCGGACTTTTTCGAGCCGGAGCGGATCGCGCCGGAGGGGCCGTTCTTTGCGGTCGACGAACTCATCGATCTGACCTCGAAGCTGCCGGTCTCCGGTGCGCATGCTGCCGACGGCAAGGTGGTTCTGCGCCAGGTGGGTGATGCCCGGCGTTACAATCTACAGATCCTGCACGAGACCTATGAAGTTGGGGCGGACACGGGAGAAGCGTGCCTGGAGCACTTCTCCAGCGAGGGTGGTTACGTGTTGGAAGGTGCACTGGAGCTGACGGTCGGCGACCAGGTGCGGGTGCTCTATCCCGGCGAAGCCTATCTGTTCGACAGCCGTTTGCCGCATCGCTTTCGCAATGTGCACGACGGGCCCACGACCGTGGTCTCCGCGTGCACGCCGCCCTATCTGTAAGCGAACGTGATCCGGCTTCAGTTGCTCAAAATATAAAGCGTGATAGGGTGTGCTGACCGAAGGGTTTACAGGGGTTCATCATGTCTGAGATTCCGGGCCTGGCGCACCGTCGCGCCGCCGCCGTGGCGCAGGGCGTCGGCGGCAAGAACATCTTCGCCGCGCGGGCGGAAAATGCCGAGCTTTGGGACGTCGACGGCCGCCGCTATATCGATTTCGCCGCCGGCATCGCCGTCAACAATACCGGCCATCGCCATCCCAAGGTAATGGCGGCGGTGATGGCGCAGGCGGAAGCCTTCACACACACCTGCTTCCACGTGGCGCCGTATGAATCTTATGTCCGGCTGTGCGAGCGGCTGAACGGCCTTGTCGACACAGGCGAGGAAAACCGCGCGCTCTGCCTGACCACGGGCGTCGAAGCGGTGGAGAACGCAGTGAAGATCGCGCGCGCGGCAACCGGCCGCTCCGCAGTCATCGCCTTCACCGGCGCCTTCCATGGCCGCACCATGATGGGGATGGCTCTGACCGGCAAGGTGAAGCCCTACAAGGCCGGGTTCGGACCGTTCCCGAGCGAGATCTATCATGCGCCGTTCCCCAACGAACTGCTCGGTGTCACAGTCGAGGACGCGCTGCGCGGCCTGGATGAGATCCTGACCAGCGACGTCGATCCTCAGCGCGTGGCCGCCCTGATCGTGGAGCCGGTGCAGGGAGAGGGTGGTTTCAACGTGGCGCCGCCGGAATTCCTCAAGGCTTTGCGCGCGCTGTGCGACCGCCACGGCATCGTGATGATCGCCGACGAGGTGCAGGCCGGCATGGGCCGCACCGGAAAGATGCTCGCGATCGAGCACTCCGGCGTGAAACCGGATCTGGTGGCGCTGGCCAAGGGCATCGCCGGCGGGTTTCCGTTGTCGGCCGTCGTGGGCAAGGCGCGAATCGTAAACGCGCCGCATCCCGGCGGCCTCGGCGGCACCTATGGCGGCAACCCGCTTGCCGTGGCGGCGGCGAACGCTGTGCTTGATGTGATCGAGGAGGAGGGGCTGCTTGCCCGCGCCACCGCCATCGGCGAGACGATCACCGCGCGCCTGACGGCGCTTGCGGCCCGCTCGGGTCACGAGGCGATCGGCGACGTGCGCGGCCTGGGCGCGATGGTGGCTTATGAGCTCGTCACCGACCGGAGCACGAAGGCGGCCGCGCCCGAGTTGACCGGGCGGATCGTTGAGGAAGCCGAAGCGAGGGGCCTGATTCTTCTCTCTTGCGGCACCCGCGCAAACGTCGTGCGGCTGCTGCCGCCGCTCACGATTCCGGACGCAGTGTTGGCCGAAGGCCTCGACCTCATGGAGGCCGCAATCGAGGCGGCGCTGCCGCTCCAGCGCGATGCGGCCTGATCGCCTCTTGGCGAGACCTTTCGGGTCGGGCAGATAAGGGTTGAGATTCGTCGAGCCGGCAGTCGATGGTCCCTGGGCCTCGTTTGCCGGCTCGTTGTCTTTGAAGGGGCGTCGTCGACGCGCCGAGCGAAACCGGAGGAAAGCGAGACTCATGAGCAACTATCCGGACGTGCAACTCTTCATCGATGGTGCGTGGTGCGACGCGGCTGCGGGCGAAACCATCGACATCGTCAATCCGGCGACCGAGGATGTGATCGGCAAGGTTTCCCATGCCCGCGTTCCCGATCTCGACCGGGCGCTGGCGGCTGCCGAGCGCGGCTTCGCCGTCTGGAGCCAGACCGGCGCGTTCGATCGCGCGCGCAAAATGCGCAAGGCCGGCGAGCTTCTGCGCGAACGCGCCGATGCGGTCGCCGCGATGATGACGGCGGAACAGGGCAAGCCGCTCGCCCAGGCGAAGGGCGAGGTGCTGGCCGGTGCCGACGTGATCGACTGGTTCGCCGAGGAGGCGCGCCGCACCTACGGCCAGGTGATCCCGTCGCGGGCGCCCAACGTCACCCAGATGACCATCAAGGTGCCGGTCGGTCCGGTGGCGGCGTTTACGCCGTGGAACTTCCCGATCAACCAGGTGGTGCGCAAGCTGTCGGCGGCGGTGGCCACCGGCTGCTCCATCATCGTGAAGGCGCCGGAAGAGACCCCGGCCTCGCCGGCGGAGCTGATCCGCTGCTTCGCGGATGCCGGCATCCCGGCTGGTGTGATCAATCTGGTCTATGGCGTCCCGGCGGAAATCTCGGAATATCTGATCCCGCATCCGGTGATCCGGAAGATCTCCTTCACCGGCTCCACCCCGGTGGGCAAGCAGCTTGCGGCGCTTGCCGGGATGCATATGAAGCGCGCGACCATGGAGCTTGGCGGCCATGCGCCGGTGATCGTATACGACGACGCCGATGTGGAGGCAGCCACCAAGGCAATCTCGGCGCACAAGTTCCGCAATGCCGGGCAGGTGTGCGTGTCGCCGACGCGGTTCCTTGTCCAGGATGCCGTCGCCGACCAGTTCCTCGATCGCTTCACTGAGGCCGCCAAGGCGGTGAAGGTCGGCGTGGGTACCGAGGACGGCGTGGAAATGGGGCCGCTTGCCAACGAGCGCCGCATTCCCGCGCTGGAGGCCCTGATCCAGGACGCGGTGGAGCACGGTGGCGAACTGGCCACCGGCGGCCGGCGGATCGGCAACAAGGGCTACTTCTTCGAGCCGACGGTGTTGGCTGGCGTTCCGACCGATGCCCGGATCATGAACGAAGAGCCGTTCGGTCCGGTCGCGATCATCAACCGGTTCAACGACGACGACGAGGCGATCGCCGAGGCGAATCGGTTGCCGTTCGGGCTCGCCGCCTACGCCTTCACGCGCTCGGCTGCGCGCTCGCAACAGCTTCGGGCACGGGTCGAGGCCGGTATGCTGGCGATCAATCACGTGGGGCTGGCGCTTCCGGAAATCCCGTTCGGCGGCATCAAGGATTCCGGTTACGGCACTGAGGGCGGCTCGGAGGCGACCGAAGCCTATCTCGACACAAGGCTCGTCACGCAGATGGACAAGTAGCCGGTCCCGTCGGACTGCAAGGGATGACAAGGCCCGTGCGGGAGTTCCTGCATGGGCCTTTTTTACGGTCGATCGGCTTTGCCCGCCCGTATCATCGCATCAGGTTGGGCAGGAACAGCGCGATCTCCGGGAAGACCGCAAGCAAAAGGATCACGACGAGCGAGCAGGCGATATAGGGGCTCGCCGCGCGCGCCACTTCGCCCAGCGTCGTTCCCTTCGGCCCGACGCCGACCATCAGGAAGAGGAGCATCCCGAATGGCGGGGTGGCGAGGCTGAGTTCCAGAGCAAGCAGCATGATCACGCCGAACCAGATTGGTTCCAGGCCGAAGGATTGGATCAGCGGCATGAAGATCGGCAGCGTCAGCATCATCATGGAAAGCTGGTCCATGAACATGCCGAGTACGATCAACGTGAGCAGCATGGCCAGCAGCATCACCGACGGGCCGACATCGAAGCTTGTGGCCCAGCCGATCAGGCCGGAGGTCGCGCCGGAAAAAGCCAGCACCTGGGAGAAGGTCGACGAGCCCAGAATGATCAGGAACATCATCGCGGTGACGGCGAGCGATTCCGTCAGCGACTTGACGATCGCCTCCCAAGTGAGCGCCCGGTAGATCAGGGCCAGCACCACGACGGAGAGCACGCCGAACGCCGCACTTTCCGTCGGCGTCGCCCAGCCGAGCAGGATCAGTCCGATCACCGAGAACACCACCAGCCCCATGGGCAGGACGTTGACGGCAAACGCTTTCACGATCTCACTGAGCGGGGCGCGGGCGGCGGCGTAGCCGGGTGCGGCATCGGGATCGTGCGCGATTTGCAGCCGGATGGTGATCACGTACAGGAAGGCGAGGATCAGTCCGGGCACGATGCCGGCGATCAAAAGCGCGCCGACATCGATACGGGCAAGCGAGCCCAGAAGCACGGCCAGCGTCGACGGCGGGATGATCATCGCGAGCCCGCCGGTGGCCAGGATCGGGCCCATGATCATGTGCTTCTTGTAGCCGCGCTTCAGCATCTCCGGCATCATCAGCGAGCCGAGCATGGCGGTGTTGGCCATGGACGAGCCGGAAAGGGTGGCAAACAGCGTGCCGCCGCCCACGGTCAGGTAGGAGAGCCGGCCGCGGATGCCGCCCAGGCATTTGTCGAGCGCGTCGAACACGCGCATGGCGAGCCCGGTGTGGAAGAACAGCTCGCCCATGATCATGAACAGCGGGACCGGCACCAGCGTGAAAGTGGTGACGGTTCCCGAGGCGTTGCTCACGAGCTGGTCGATGCCGGCCATGCCGCCCATGAACACCAGAACGCCGACGATATTGATCGCCAGGAAGGCGAAGGCGACGGGAACGCCGAGCGCCATCAGCGCGACGATCCCTCCCAGAAGTAGGAGCGCGGCCTGGGGCCAATCCATGGGGCTCAGGCTCCGCTGCCGTGCTGGGCCTCGATCGGCGCATCGCGCACGATCAGAAGGCGAAGGAACTCGGTTGCGCACAAGAACAGGCCGGCGGACAGGAGCGCATAGACGATCCAGCCGGGCAGAATGATGGAGCGGATGTCCACCGATCCGCGCGCCACCGCCTCCAAGGCGAGCATCGCCGCGCGCCAACCGAGGAAGGCGCACACCGCGAGAGACAGCACCATGCCGCCGACCAGCAGAGTGCGATGGATCGGGGAGGGCAATTGCGCAATCAGGCTGTCGACGGCGACATGGCCCTTGCGGCGGACCAGCCATGGCGAGCCGCCGACGGTCGCCACCAGCATCGCGTATTCGACCAGCGCGCTTGCCGCCTGGATCGGCTGCAGGCCGAAATTGCGCAGGAGCACGTCGGCGACGATCAGGATGGTCGAAAGCGCGAGCGATGCTGCGCCGACAGCGGCGAAGCCTGCGATCAGGAAATCGTAGAGACGGATCAATGGGCGCATCGGGGCGTCGGCGATGGCAGCCATCGGGCGCGGAGCTTCTCGCTACCGCGCCTTCCGGCCGTCGTTTCGCTCAAATGGCTCAGCGATCGTAATAGGCTTCGCGGAGCTGCTCAGTGTACTCGCTGCCGCTCTCCTGCAACCGCTTCCAGGCAGTGGAGAACGCCATGTCGAGATATTCCGTGCGCGCTTCGCCGGTGATGTCGATCACCTGCATGCCCTCGGCCTGCACGGTCTTGTCGGTCTCCTTGATGACCTTTTGGTAGTGGTCATAGGATTCCTTCTCGTATTCGACCGCCGCCTTGGTGAGGATGTCGCGGGCCTCCTGCGGCAGGCTGTTCCACTTGTCCTCGTTCATGATGATGGCGAGGTCGGTCTGGAAGAAGCCTGGATCGATCCGGTACTTCAAGAACTTGTCCCAGGACAGGTCCTTGATGCCGACCAGCGGCCAGCCGACGCCGTCGACCACGCCGCGCTCCAGCGCGGTATAGACCTCCGGCACCGGAACGGAGACGTTGGTCGCGCCGAGCGCCTCGAAGAAGGCGCGGTAGATCGGCTGGCTGCGCAGCTTCAGACCGGTCAGGTCGACACCGCCGTCTGGCGTGCGCTTCGGTTCTTCGGTCAGATAGATGTGGAAATCGATGCCGCTGTCGATATGGGCGAGCAGGTAGGCGCCGAGGCCCTCCTTGTAGACCGCCTGCATGATCTTGAAGCCGCCCTTTTCGCGGGCTTCCGTCGCGCTCACGGTGGAGCCGACCCAGGCATCCACCTCCGGCATCTCGCCGAGATAGTAGGTGCCGGGGCCGTACTGCATGTCGACCACGCCGCGGCGCACGGCCTGGGCCTGCTGCGGCGGCGGGATAACCTCCGGGCCGCCCATATAATTGATCTGGACGACGCCTTTGCCCATCTCGTTGGTCTTGTCCACGAACCGCTTGAAGCTTTTGGCGAACTCCACCGGCGCGGGGAAGGCGGTGACGGCCTTGAGGACGATTTCCTCGGCCTGGGCCGGGACCACGGCGAGCGCGCCGAGAAGCAGGCCGGCTGCGGCGGATGTCAGGCGGGAACGGCAGGTCATTCGTGTTCTCCCTCATGAAGCGGACGCACGGCGTCCGATGCGGGTGGACGGAAGGGCTTTGTTGTTTATTGCGCTTCGACCGACACCGGGTCAGGCCGGCGGACGAGCGAGGTTCAGTAGCTCAAGCTGCGCGAGGAAACGGCCGAGGCGCTCCTTGCGATAGGCGCTCACATCGCGATCGGAATAGTCGAAGAAGCCGACGCCGTCGCGCAAGCCGTTGCGGCCCTCCTGCATGTTGCGATCGATGATCTCCGGCGCCTTGAAGCGATCGGAACCGGTGGCTTCGGCCATATAGCGGCTGGCATAGTACAGGATATCGTTGCCGCCCCAGTCGATGAATTCCAGAACGCCCAGGACGGCGAAGCGGAAGCCGAAACCGTAAAGCAGCGCCTTGTCGATCGCTTCGGGCGTGGCCACGCCTTCCTCCACCATGCGGGCGGCTTCGTTCATGGCCAGCATCTGCACGCGGGGGACGATGTAGCCGGGGGAGGCCTTGAGGCGGACCGGCACCTTGCCGACCTCCGTCAGCGCTGCCTCCAGGGCGGCTGTCGCCGCCTCTTCTGTGCGTTCCGACGGCATCAGCTCCACCAGCGGGACCAAGTAGGCTGGGTTCAGCCAGTGCGCGTTCAGGAAGCGGCCAGGACGGGAGACCAGGTCGATGATATCGTCCACCAGAAAGGTCGAGGTGGTGGAGGCAACCACGGCATCGTCGGCCAGATAGGGATCGATCAGCGCGAAGGCTTCCGCCTTGGCCTCTTTCACCTCCGGCACGCCTTCGAACACGAACGCGGCCCCTGCGACCGCGTCTGCCGCTTCGCTGCGCGGGGCAACGCGGATGCGGGCGATGATCCGGTCGATTGCGGTCGTGTCGAACAGGCCGAGCTCGGCGAGCATGGCAAGGCTCGCACGGATCTCTCCGATTGCCTCTTCGGCAAGGCGCTGGAAATCGGCCTCACTGCGCTCCTTGGCGTCGAGCAGCACCACTTCGCAGCCGGCGTAGGCGAACACATGGGCGATGCCGCGACCCATGCGGCCGGCCCCGACGGCGCAGATCCGCGGAGCCATATCAGATGCCCTCGCGCAGGAGGTCGGCCATCGCGCTTTGGCTCAATCCGGCAAGGCCGAGGGTTTCCAGCGTGCGTCCGGTCGTGGCGAAATCCTCGCCCACCATCGCGCCGCCAATGGCAAACAGACCGGCCGCCACCGGCGTGGACGTGCCGATCCAGCGCCCGACAGAGACGATGAAGCCGAGCCCAAGGGCGAGATCCTCGCGCATGTAGCGATGGGTCATCAGGTCAAGATGCTCGCGCCAGTCGCCGGAGTCCGTCAGCTTGTCGTGAGCAAGCGCGCCGTACATCCACTCGTCGCCGTCGGCGGAGTAGTGGTCGGCGAGCGGGAAGTGGGGGGCGGCATAGCCGAGCGCGTCGCGCACCGCGATGCGTTCGCCGTCGAGCGCGGTGGTCACCCGGCGGATGGTCGGCTGGGTGCCTTCGTTGTGGATGTCCCAGTGGTCGAAATGCTCGATCGGCCCGGCGTTCATGACGATCAGCGGCGGGTGGATGATCGGTCCGGCGTTCATCAGCGCGCCGGACAGCGCATCCTCGACCGGCTCGATCGCGCCGGGAAAGGCAGCGGAAATGATCTCCAGCGCCCGATCGGTGTGGCGGGCGGGGAACACGCCGGTCGGCAGCCGGGTCGCGCGGGTGGTGATCGCAATCAGGTTCTCGCCGTGCTTGCGGCAGAGCCAGGGCAGGGTGCCGGTCTCGGCGATCGCCACGTCGGCGGTGGAGCCGGCCGCACGCACCGCCTTCATCATGACGTAGCTGCCGAAGGTGCCGGGCGGCAGGTAGATCACCTGGCCGTCGCTGAGGTGCGGGGCGAGCGCCTTGGCCAACTCTTCCTGGCCGAAGGCGGGGATCGGCGCGACGATCAGGTCGGCGCCGGAAACGGCAGCCCCCAGGTCGTCGGTGATCATCGAGAGCGGCACCATCTTGGTGCCCTCGAAGTCCTTCAGCTCGATGCCGCCGGCGGTCCGCGTCGGCTCCAGCGCGACCGCGTCGCGCCGCCAGAACCGCACCGAATGACCCCTGAGGGTGATGTCCGCAGCCGCCGCAAACGAGCCGTTGCCGCCACCAATAACCGCTACCTGCACCGCGTGATCCCGTTCCCGTGGATCAGGCTGAGTTCGGGTCGTCGCGTTCCGAAGCCAGCGTGATCGATCCGAATTGGCCGGAGCGGTGCGCGGGCGTTGCCGATATCGACCGAGCCCGATTCCGCTCTCGAATATGCCGCCAAGTGTGGCGTGGCGAAAATCTATGCATATTCATGGAAATCACGCAAGGCGCGTTTCCGAGCTGCGGGATCAAGGCCAAGTGAGGATTAATCTCATCTCTAGGATATGGTTAATTTCTCAATTTTTACAGAAATTTATCCACAACTTTAAAAGTAGATTCTGAGCACTCCGGAGGGAGTCCGAGCGGTCACCGGTCGGACGTTTGCCAGCGTGGATTGATCCACGGCTCCGCGTTGTCGGCAAGGAGCGGCGGCTTGCCGAGGATCAGGTCCGACGCTTTTTCGCCCACCATGATGGACGGACCGTTGAGATTTCCATTCGGGATGCGGGGAAAGATCGAGGAGTCCACGAGGCGCAGCCCATCCACGCCGATCACCCGGCATTCCGGATCGACCACCGCCATCGGGTCGTCGGCCCGCCCCATCTTTGCCGTCCCGCACGGGTGGTAGGCGCTTTCGGCATTCTCGGCGATGAAGGAATCGATCTCGTCGTCGCTTTGGGCATCCGCGCCCGGCTGGATCTCCTTGCCGCGATAGGGGTCGAAGGCCGGCTGGGAAAAGATCTCGCGGGTGAGCCGAACGCAGTGGCGGAAGTCGGCCCAGTCCTGATCGGTTGACATGTAGTTGAACACGATCCGGGGTGCCTCCGCCGGGTCGGCGCTCTTCAGCGTCACCTCGCCGCGCGAGGGCGAGCGCATCGGCCCCACGTGCGCCTGGAAGCCGTGGCCCTCCGCCGCCGCCTGACCGTCGTAACGCACGGCGATCGGCATGAAGTGATACTGGATGTCGGGATAGTCCACGCCCGGCTTGGAGCGCAGGAAGGCCGCGCTCTCGAACTGGTTGGAGGCGCCGGGACCGGACTTCAGGAATAGCCACTGAGCTCCGACGTACGCCTTTCCGAACAGGTTCCAGTATTTGTAGAGGGTGATCGGCTGGGTGCAGGCCTGTTGCACATAGACCTCCAGATGGTCCTGCAGGTTTTTGCCGACGCCAGGCCGCTCCGCGATCACGTCGATGCCGTGCTCGGCGAGATGGGCGCCAGGACCGATCCCGGACAGCATCAGGAGCTTGGGCGAATTGATGGAGGAGGCTGACAGGATCACCTCGCGCCGGGCGCGGACGATCTCGATCTTGCCGCCGCGCTCGATCTCCACGCCGACGGCGCGGCCGTTCTCGATCACGATCCGGCGCGCAAAGCAGCGCACGAGATCCAGGTTGGAACGCTTCAGCGCCGGCTTCAGGTAGGCGTTGGCGGCCGACCAGCGTCGGCCCCTCCAGACCGTCTGCTCCATCGGGCCGAAGCCTTCTTGCTTCTCGCCGTTGTAGTCGCCGGTCAGCTCGAAGCCGGCCTGGTGCCCCGCCTCGACGAAGGCATGGAACAGCGGATTGTCGCGTCTACCGCGTGAGACGTGGAGCGGGCCGGTCTTGCCGCGCCAGGCCGGATCGCCGCCGTGGCCGCCATCATGCCATGTCTCCATGCGCTTATAGTAGGGCAGCACGTCGGCATAGGCCCAGCCGGTGGCGCCGCTTTCCGCCCAATGGTCGAAGTCATGGGCGTGACCGCGCACGTAGACCATGCCGTTGATCGACGATGAGCCACCGATCACCTTGCCGCGCGGCGTCACCAGCCGGCGCCCGCCAAGGCCCGGCTCCGGCTCGGAGACGTAGCCCCAGTCGTAGCGCGGCATGTTCATGGGATAGGAGAGGGCGGCCGGCATCTGGATCAACGGTCCGGCATCGGTGCCGCCATATTCCAGCACCAGCACCGAATGCTTGCCATCCTCCGACAGGCGATAGGCCAACGCCGACCCCGCCGACCCGGAGCCGACGATCACGAAATCCGCTTCTGCCATAATCTCCTCTCCCGTTCGGCTCAGTACGGGCTTTCGACCGGACCGAGTCCGACGTGGACGGTCTTCAGTTGGGAATAGAATTCCATCGCCGCGCGGCCGTTCTCGCGGCCGAGGCCGGATTGCTTGACGCCGCCGAAGGGGATCTCCACCGGGGTGAGGTTGTAGGTGTTGATCCAGCAGATGCCGGCCTGAAGAGAGCCGGCAACCCGGTGGGCGCGGGCGAGATCGCGGGTGAAGAGCCCGGCAGCCAGCCCGAACGGCGTGCCGTTGGCGCGCGCCACGGCCTCGTCTTCGCTCTCGAACGTGAGCAGCGAGAGCACCGGGCCGAAGATTTCTTCCTTTGCGATCGTCATGGTGTCGGTCACGTCGGAGAAGATGGTCGGCTCGATGAACGTGCCGTCGTCGTAGACGGCCCCGGTCGGCACGCCGCCGCCATAGGCCAGCGTCGCGCCCTCGCGCTTGCCGGCCTCGATGTAGCCGAGCACCTTTTCGCGCTGGGCCTGGCTGATCAGCGGCCCCATCTGGGTCTCGGGGTCGAGCGGATCGCCGATCCGGATGGCGCGGGTGCGCTCGATCAGGCGCTCCAGGAAGCGGTCCTTGATGCGCGCCTGGACGAACACGCGGGTGCCGTTGGAACAGATCTGGCCG
This sequence comes from Amorphus sp. 3PC139-8, assembly GCF_040750475.1. Lineage (NCBI taxonomy): Bacteria > Pseudomonadati > Pseudomonadota > Alphaproteobacteria > Hyphomicrobiales > Amorphaceae > Amorphus > Amorphus sp. 3PC139-8. The sequence continues at coordinate 63,903 of NZ_JABJVY010000012.1, forward strand.
GTGGAATAGAAGTTGCCGAGCATGGCGCCGCCGATGGCGTCCTCGATATCGGCGTCGTCGAACACGATCATCGGCGACTTGCCGCCGAGTTCCATGGTGACATGACGCATGCCGGCGGCGGCCGTGGTGTAGACCTTGCCGCCGGTCGGCACGGAGCCGGTCAGTGAGACCTTCGCGGTGGTCGGATGTTCGGCCAAGGCCGCACCGACCGCACCGAAACCCTGCACCACGTTGAAGAGGCCCGCCGGGGCGCCGGCTTCCATGAAGATCTCGGCAACCTTCAGGGTGGACAACGGCGTCAGTTCGGACGGCTTGAACACCATGGCGTTGCCGCAGGCGAGCGCCGGCGCAGCTTTCCAGCAGGCGATCTGGGTCGGATAGTTCCAGGCGCCGATGCCGACACAGACGCCCAAGGGCTCGCGCACGGTGTAGGCGAAGTCGGTTCCGAGCGGCACGGCTTCGCCGGCGATCGAGGCGGCCTGGCTTGCGAACCACTCCAGCGCGTCGGCGCCGGAGGTGGCGTCGGCGACGAGCGTTTCCTGGATCGGCTTGGCGGTGTCCAGCGTCTCCAGCTCCGAAAGCTCCTGGTTGCGCTCGCGCATCAGGTCGGCGACCCGACGCAGGACGCGGGAACGCTCGACCGGCATCCAGCTCGCCCATTCCTTCTGGGCCCGCTCCGCGGCGATCATCGCCGCTTCGATCACCGCCGGCGTGGCGGCGTGAAGGCGGGCGATCACCTCGCCGGTGGCAGCGTGAATGCTGTCGAACGGCTCTCCGGCGGTGTCCTCCAGATAGACGCCGTCGACGAAGTGGCTGGCGGTCGGTTGAGCTCGCATTCGATCAGTCTCCCCGCGGCCAGCGCTGGGAGGCTTCCAGCACGTTCAGATCCATGTGGTTGCGCATATAGCGCTCCGATGCCTTCTTCAGCGGCTGGAAATCCCAAGGGTAGTAGGCGCCGTTGCGCAGCGCGCTGTAGACCACGTGGCGCCGCGCTTGGCTTTCGCGGACCTCCGCGTCGTAAGAGGCCATGTCCCAGAGCACGTCGGCCTTGCGGGTGAAGGTGGCGAGCGTCTCTGCGTAGGCGGGATCGGCGGCGAGATTGGTCAGCTCGTGCGGGTCGGCTTCCAGGTCGTAGAGCAGCGGCGGATCGATCTCGCAGTGGATGAATTTGAAGCGGCCCTCGCGCAGCGCCACCAAGGGCGCGATGGAGGCCTCCGCCGCATATTCGATCCGCACCGGACCGCGTTCGGCACCGTTGGCGACCGGAACCAGGCTCTCGCCATCGGTCCAGGGCGTCACCTCGCCGAGGTCGATACCGACCAGATCGGCAAGCGTCGGGGCCACGTCGAGGGTGGAGGCGGGCGTCTCGATCCGTCCGGCGGGAAGGCCGGGTGCGGCGACCATCAGCGGCACCCGGGAGGAGCCTTCGTAGAAGCTCATCTTGAACCAGAGCCCGCGCTCGCCGAGCATGTCGCCGTGGTCGGAGACGAACAGGATGATGGTGTCCTCGGCCTGATCGGTGCCTTCCAGTGCCTCCAGGATCTGACCGATCTTGTCGTCGAGATAGGAAATGTTGGCGAAATAGGCGCGGCGGGAGTTCCGGATGTCCTCGGCGGTGATCTCGAAATTGCGCCAGTCGTTGGCGTCGAAGATCCGCTTGGAGTGAGCATCCTGGTCGTCATAGGCGAAGGCGGGCACCACCGGGTCCAGGTGGGCGCAATCCTCGTAGAGGTCCCAGAACTTCTTGCGCGCGACGTACGGGTCGTGGGGGTGGGTGAACGACACCGTCAACAGCCACGGTCGATCGTCGCCGCGCCGGCCGAGATCGTAAACCTTGCGGATCGCCTCGTAGGCGACCTCGTCGTCATATTCGAGCTGGTTGGAAATCTCGCCCACGCCGGCGCCGGTGACGGAGCCCATGTTGTGGTACCACCAGTCGATCCGCTCGCCCGGCTTGCGGTAGTCCGGCGTCCAGCCGAAGTCGGCCGGATAGACATCCGTGGTCAGCCGCTCCTCGAAGCCGTGAAGTTGATCCGGGCCGACGAAGTGCATCTTGCCGGACAGCGTGGTCTGGTAGCCCGCCAGCCGCAGATGATGGGCGAAGGTGGGCACGTCGGAGGCGAATTCCGCGGCGTTGTCGTAGACCCGGGTGCGGCGCGGCAACTGGCCGGACATGAAGCTCGCCCGCCCCGGGGCGCACAGCGGCGAGGCGGTGTAGGTGTTGGCAAAGCGCGCCGAACGGGCGGCGAGCGCCCTCAAATTCGGCGTGTGGAGAAAGTCGGCCGGCCCGTCGGGGAAGAGGGTGCCGGCGAGCTGGTCGACCATCAAAATCAGGACGTTCGGCTTCCGCTGCATCAGGCGGTCTCCGTTTCCGCGTGGCTTGGGGACGAGGCAAGGTGGACATTGAGGCACGAGGTGACCTGGGCCACGGCGGCGCTGCGGTCGACGGTCGGTGCGCGCAGCGCGGCGCGGATATAGTAGCCGTCGATCATGGCCGCGATGCCATCTGCGATGCGCCGGGCATCGGCATCGGGCACCAGCGCTTTCAAGGCGTGGACCAGGTTGCTGTCGAGCCTTTTGCGGTAAACGGCGAGAAGGCGTGCGGCTTCCGGCGAGCGCTGGGCCATGACGTAGAAGGAGAGCCAGGCGCTCACCACCGCCGGATCGAACTGCTCCTCATCAAAACAGGCTTCGATGACGGCGTGAATCCGCTCGCGCGGGGTACGGCAGCGGTGGTAGCCGGCCTGCACCGAACGTCCGAAATCCTCCAGAATCCGGCGCATGGCGGCCAGAAACAAAGTGTCCTTGGAGCCGAAATAGTGGTGGGCCAGGGCGGCCGAGACACCGGCGCGACGCGCAATCGCCGCCACCGTTACGTCGAGCGAGCCGACTTCGCCGATCGCGCCGATCGCGGCACGAACGAGCGCATCCTTGCGCACCGCTTCCACTCCGACCTTTGGCATCGCCACCCCTCAGTCGTGGGCCGGCTCCCGTTCCGGTTGCCGAACTTTCGCGCACGTTGATGCACGCCTCACCGTTTACATTTGTCTCAATATGCGGTTGATTGACTGATCAATCAAGAAAGGCGGTCCACCGGGTACAGAACAATCTGCCTTCGATCAAGGGACCCGCGCGTACGCGTCCGTCTTTCCAGAGCGTTTGCAAATCTGGATGGGAGACAAACGAATGTTCCGTACCTTTGGCTCGGTTTTCATCCTCGCGGCAGCGGCGATGCCCTTCATGGCGGGCGCTGCCAACGCGCAGGCGAAATGCGACGAAGTCACGATGTCCGACGTGGGTTGGACGGACATCACCACCACGACAGCGGCGACCAAGCATGTGCTGGAAGGCCTCGGCTACGACGTCGACGTGAAGGTTCTGTCCGTGCCGGTGACGTTCGCGTCGCTGGAGAGCGACGATGTGGACGTCTTCCTCGGCAACTGGATGCCGGCGCAGACCAGCGCGATTAAGCCCTATCTGGACTCCGGCGAAATTGAATCGGTCCACACCAACCTGGAAGGCACCAAGTACACGCTGGCGGTGCCGACCTACCTCTACGACAAGGGTCTGAAGACCTACGCCGACATCCACAAGTTCCGCGACGAGCTGGACGACAAGATCTACGGCATCGAGCCCGGCAACGAGGGCAACGCCTACCTGGTTTCGCTCACCGAGGAGAACAAGTTCGACCTCAAGGGCTTCGAGGTGGTGGAGAGCTCCGAGCAGGGCATGCTCGCCATGGTCGGCCGCAAATACCCGAAGAAGGAGGCGATTGTCTTCCTCGGCTGGGAACCGCACCCGATGAACTCGACCTATTCGCTGAAATATCTCACCGGTGGCGAAGACTTCTTCGGCGGGGAGGGTGTCGTGAACACCGTGACGCGCAAGGGCTTCGTCGAGGACTGCCCGAATGTCGGCAAGCTGCTCAACAATCTCACCTTCTCCTTGCCGATGGAGAACGAGATCATGGGCAAGATCCTGAATGACGGCGAAGATGCCGGAGATGCCACGGAGGAGTGGCTGAAGGCGCATCCCGACGTGCTCGACGCCTGGCTCGAAGGGGTCACCACCGTCGATGGCGAGCCGGGTCTTCCGGCGGTCAAGAAAGAGCTCGGACTTTAAGTCGTCGACGCTCTGTCGTCGCTGTCCTGACCAGGATAGCCTGACATCGGTCGGGCCGCGTGCCGCGGCCCGGTCTTCCCAAACCGGCGGAGGGGCCAGGCTTTGGATTTCTTGACCGACTACAAGATTCCGATCGGCCACTGGGCGCGCGACCTGTTCCAGTGGCTGCAGGTGCACGGGGGCTGGTTCTTCGATGCCCTCGCCAACATCATGGGCAGCCTGATCGACGGCTTCCTCTGGGTGCTTCAGGAGCCGCCTGAAATCGTCGTGGTGCTGGTGCTGGCGGCGATTGCCTGGTGGATCCAGAAGAGCTGGAAGATGGCGCTCTTCGTGGTCCTCGGCTTCGCCTTCATCATCAACCAGGGCTATTGGGAAGAGACCACCGAAAGTCTCACCCTGGTGATCTCCGCCTGTCTCGTCTGCATGGCGATCGGCGTGCCGATCGGGATCGTGGCCGCGCACCGGCCGAACTTCTACAAAGTGCTGCAGCCGATCCTCGACCTGATGCAGACGCTGCCGAGCTTCGTCTATCTCATTCCCGCGATCGTCTTCTTCGGCATCGGCATGGTGCCGGGCCTTTTGGCGACCGTGGTGTTCGTGCTTCCCGCGCCGATCCGGCTCACGCATCTTGGCGTGTCCTCCACGCCTATGCCGCTTCTGGAGGCCGCCGATTCCTTCGGTGCCACGGCCTGGCAGAAGCTGCTCAAGGTCGAGCTTCCCTATGCGTTGCCGCAGATTATGACCGGCCTGAACCAGGCGATCATGCTGTCGCTGTCCATGGTCGTGGTCGCCGCCCTGGTCGGTGCGGACGGTCTCGGCGTGCCGGTGGTGCGCGCACTCAATCAGGTCAACACGGCGCTCGGATTCGAGAGTGGCTTCATCATTGTTGTTGTGGCCATCATGCTCGATCGCGTCCTGCACATCGGAGGCTCCCGTCGATGAGTGCGAACGACACGAAAGCCGAGGAGCGCGCCAAGGCGGTCGTCTTCGAGGATGTCAACATCGTCTTCGGCGAGAAGCCGGCCCTGGCCCTGCCGTTGATGGACGCGGGCAAGAGCCGCGCGGAAATCCAGGAGGAAACCGGCCAGGTCTTGGGCGTGCATGCCTGTTCGCTGGAGGTCAGCGAGGGCGAGATCATCGTCCTGATGGGTCTCTCCGGCTCCGGGAAATCCACGCTTCTGAGAGCGGTGAACGGCCTTAACCCGGTCGTGCGCGGCCAGGTTTTGGTCAATGACGGCGGGGCGCTGGTCAACGTCACGGGGGCCGATGCCAAGACGCTGCGGCAGATCCGTCTCCACCGGGTGGCGATGGTGTTCCAGCAGTTTGGGCTGCTGCCCTGGCGCGACGTTCTGGAGAATGTCGCGTTCGGGCTGGAACTTGCCGGCGAGCCGCGCAAGCAGCGCGAGGAGAAGGCGCGCAAGCAGCTCGATCTGGTCGGGCTTTCCGACTGGGAGAGCCGCAAGGTCAGCGAGCTCTCGGGCGGCATGCAGCAGCGCGTCGGCCTGTCGCGTGCGTTCGCCACCGAGGCACCGATCCTCTTGATGGACGAGCCGTTCTCCGCGCTCGATCCCTTGATCCGTAACCGGCTGCAGGACGAGCTGTTGGAACTTCAGCGCAACCTGAAGCGCACCATCATCTTCGTTAGCCATGATCTCGACGAGGCCTTCAAGATCGGCGATCGGATCGCGATCATGGAGGGCGGCCGGATCGTGCAGTGCGGCACACCGCCGGAGATCATCCGCAACCCGGCCAACGACTATGTGGCCGATTTCGTGGCCCACATGAACCCGCTCGGTGTGCTCAGGGCGATGGACGTGATGATCGAGGGGGAGGCGCCGGTCGATGCACCGGAGATCCACGCCGACACCAAACTGCAGGACGTGATGGAGCCGCTTAAGGAAGGGCGGGTCCTGAATGTCATGTCCGAAGACGGGGCACATTTGGGCGTCATCCGTCCGGCCGAGATCGTCTCCGCACTGACCCCGCGCGAGCGTCCGGCGGAAACCGCCGACACGGTGTAGCAAGCCGTCCGGCCATAGATCGAGCCGTCGAACGTTTCCGCGTTCTTTATCGGACGCGTGGATGATTTCGGCCGAGCGTTCGGTGATATCTGGTCGGTTTCTCCAGCTCGGAGTCCACAAGCCGGCTTTGTCTGTTTGACGCAGGTCCAGACGGTGCGCGGGTGCCCCTTCGCAAGGCGCCTCAGTATATCCTGCCGGGGAAGAAGCGTGACTGTTGTCTGTCGCCGGTTGGCGTGGACTTTCCCAGCTTTTTCTCGTCTCGCTCCAAAATCATGACATTCCTGACCATAGCGAGCCGGGCCCCTTATAGGCACCCGGCTTGCTGGCGTGCGGCGTTCAGAAGCTGAAAACGCCGTCGTCTTGTGCTTGACGGAATGATGGGCACCATGACAAAATTCCATAAAACAGGAAAATATCTCGGAAACTGAAATATTGGAGTGGGAATGATGTCCATGTTGAAAAGCGTTTGCGGGCTTGCTCTGACGTGCGCCGTGGCCGTTGGCCTGGCTGCGCCGGCTCAGGCTCAGGAAGAGTTTCACTGGCGTATCCAGAGCAATCTGAACCCGGGTGAGCCCGGTTATGTCGCGCTGAAAGAGCAGTTCGCGGATCTCGCGACGGAGATGTCGGGCGGGCGGATCACGTTCGAAATCTTTCCCGTCGGCGCGCTCTACCCCGTGAAGGACGGGCTTGAGGCGGTCGGCGCCGGCGTGACGGAAATGGCGGTTCTCACCGGCGGCTACTATGCCGGCAAGCTTGGTCCGATCGCGAATATCGAAAGCGGCGTGCCCGGCTCGCTGCGCACTCCGATGGAGCGTTTCAACTTCTTCTACAAGCAGGGTTTTATCGATCTCGCCCGCGAAGCCTATTCGCCCCACGGGGTCTACTATCTCGGTCCCCAGCTCTCGCCGTCCTGGGACATCATGTCGACCAAGCCGATCGCTTCGATGGCGGATTTCGAGGGTCTGAAGATCCGCTCCTTCGGCCTCGAGGCCGAGTGGTACGAGAAGATGGGCGCGACGCCGGTCTTCCTCGGCGGTGGCGAGATCTACACCGCTCTGGCGACCGGCGTGATCGACGCAGCGCGCTGGGCCAGCCCGTCCGGCAACATGAACAACTCCTTCCAGGAGGTGGCCAAATATTACGTGCAGCCGTCGCCGATGCCGGTGCCGAACAACTTCTTCGCCGTCAATATGGCCGCCTGGGAGACCCTGCCGGCCGACATTCAGGCCATCCTGAAGGAAGCGGCCGTCGCCTCGTCGCTCGACTACATCGCGACCGCCATGAACAATGACGCCAAGGCAATGCAGGAAATGGAAGCGGCCGGCGTCGAAATCTCCACCATCCCGCCGGAGGAGTGGGCCAAGATGGAAGCCCAGGCCCGCGAGCTGTGGCAGGCCTATGCCGATCAGGGAGATCTCGCCAAGCGTGGTGTCGACATGCTGAACGGCTTCCTGGTCGATCTCGGGCGGGTCGACGCCAACCCGCAGTAGGAGGCCGCACGACGCTGCAGGGACCCCGGACGATGGGGTTCCTTTCTCCCATTCCATGCCCAGGGCCGAGGAGCGCGGATGTTTGACCGTATCGTAAGGGTGATCGACGCGTTCGTCGCCGGATTGGGCAAGCTTGTCGCGCTCCTGATCCTGGCGATCATCGTGGTCATGATCACCGAGATGATCGCGCGCGGTATCTTCAACATATCGCTGCCTTGGGCCGGCGATCTGAGTTCCTGGCTGCTGGTCGCTATGATCTTTCTCGGCGGACCGTGGGCGCTGGCACGTGGCAATTTCGTTCGCGTCGATGCCGTCTACGATCGGTTCGGACCGCGGACGAAGGCGCTTGTCGACACGGTGTTCTCGACGGTTCTGTTCGCGCTTTTCTGCGGCGTGCTGATCAAATATGGCGGCGCATTCGCGCTGAAGTCTCTGGCGATGGGCGAACGCTCGGCCACTGGCGCCTGGGGCGGCCCGGTCTGGGTGGCCAAGGGGCTGGTTCCGGTCGGCGCGATCGTGCTTGCGCTTGCCTGGATCTCTCACCTTTACCACGCCTGGCGCGGCGACACGCAGGCCGAACAGCACGAAGAGGGCCTTTGAGATGGCCGATCCCGTGCTCACCACGGCGCTTCTGTTTTCCGGAATGGTCGCGCTTCTCGGCATCGGCGTGCCGATCGCGATTGCGCTGGGCGGTCTTTCGATCGCGATGATTTACGTGTTCTGGAGCCCGATGGCCCTGAACATGCTGCCGATCAAGGCCTTTGCCACGGCCTCCAGCTTCGAATATGTCGCGATCCCGCTGTTCATCTTCATGGCGGCGATGCTGCAGCGGGCGCGCATTGCCGAAGACCTCTACAACACCATGCAGCGCTTCTTCGGCGGCCTGCGCGGCGGTCTCGGCATCGGCACGATCGTGATCTGCACGCTGTTTGCCGCCATGGCCGGGATCAGCGGAGCGGCGACGATCTCCATGGGCATGCTCGCCGTACCGGCCATGCTGGAGCGAGGCTACGGGAAGGGCGTGGCGCTTGGCGCGGTTGCCGCCGGCGGTTCGCTCGGGATTCTGATCCCGCCGTCGGTGACCATGATCGTTTATGGCATTGTCGCCAATACCTCGATCGGCAAGCTCTATGCCGGCGGGGTCATGCCGGGGCTACTGATCGCCGTCCTGTTCTGCATCTACCTCTTGGCGCGGGGCGTGCTCGATCCGGAGGGAAGCGGCGGCGCGAAGGTGCAGCGCTATTCCTGGCGCGAGAAGTTCGTGAGCCTGAAAGGGCTCGTGCTTCCCTTGCTTCTGATCGCCGCGGTCATGGGCTCGATCCTGACCGGTGCGGCGAGCGTCTCCGAGGCCGGCGCTGTGGGCGCGGCCGGCTCGTTGCTTGCCGCCGCCATTCTGCGCCGTCTCGACTGGGCCTCCGTTCAGGATGCCTGTCGGGAAACGCTGCAACTGTCTTGCATGATCTTCTGGATCATTATCGGTGCGACGGCGCTCTCGACCTTCTATACCGCGATGGGCGCGGCAAGGCTGATCGAAGGGCTGGTGCTCGATCTGGAGGTGAACCGGTGGGCCATCCTGATCGGTATGCAGATCATTCTGTTGCTGCTCGGGATGCTGCTCGACACCGTCGGCATCATCATGATCACGGCGCCGATCTTCGTGCCGATCATCATGAAGCTCGGCTTCGACCCGGTCTGGTTCGGCATTCTCTATATCGTCAACATGGAGATCGGCTTCTTAACGCCGCCGTTCGGCTACAACCTGTTTTATCTGCGCGGCGTTGCGCCATCCTCGGTGACAATGGTCGACATCTATAAGTCCGTCCTGCCCTTCATTGCGCTGATGATCCTCGCGGTCGCCATCTGCATGGTGTTTCCGGAAATCATCCTGACGCTGCCGCAGGCTCTCTTCTGACGCGGCTGCGGGATGATGACGCAATCAGGCCAGGGCGGGCGCGGAGTCCGACTGGGTGTCGAACATGACAGCCAGGCGCCGGGCCGCGTCGTGCAAGGCCTCAATCCACATTTCCCTCGGATGCTGGCTCAGCCTCGTGCAGGGACCGGTCAGGCCGAGCGAATAGATCACGCCCGCCGACTTCAGGTGAATCGGACAGGCATAGGCCATCACGTTGTCGTCGATTTCCCGGTCGCAAACGGCGTAGTCGAGTCGTCGGATCTCCGCCAGCTCGTCGCGCACGGCGGTGACCGATGTCACCGTCCTGCTGGTCAGCTTTTCCAACGGCTCGGCCAGGAAGCGGTCGATCACGTCGGTTGGCTGGAACGCGAGGATGGCCTTGGCGGAAGCCGCAGCGTGCGGCGGCAGGACTTCGCCGGGAAGCACGTGCAGCCGATGGCCTTGGTCCGGTGCGCTGCGTGCGATCGAGCGAACGTTGTCTCGTCCCAGGCGGACCACGTAGCAGGTCTCGTGAAAACGGGCGGCGAGTTCGTCGAGCACGATCTGGGAAAACGATTCCACCGTGTTTGGATTGGCGCCGAGCTGAAGCATGCGCCACATACGGTCGCCGACCCGGAAGGTCTTGTACCAGGTGTCGTCGGTCGCGAGGGCGCCGGCCTCCACCAGCGAGCGTGTCAGCCGGTGCGCGGTTGCCTTCGGCAGGCCGGTCAGGGCGGCGATGTCGGTCAATGTCAGGCCGCGCGCCGACGCGGCGACGATCTCCAGGATCTGGAGGTAGCGTTCGATCGGTCCCGGGCGGTCACCGGCCATGGCTCGTTTCCTTTTCTGTCCTTCCAGCCGCCGCACAGGCTCCCAATAAGCGATCCCGCACGTTGACACCAACCACGGCGTCATATCTAATATCATTAATCGAAATATTATTCCGAATTTCGGAACTTTTCAAGCAGAGGGCCAAATGACGATCAGCGTCGGGGTCGATGTCGGCGGGACCTTTACCGACTTCCTTCTTCTGGATTCCGCCTCGTCCAGCTTTCGGACCGCGAAGGTCCCGACCACGGTGGACGACCGTTCGCGCGGTTTTCTGCAGGGAATCGAGGAACTCGGAAGCCCTGCGGGAGCGATTGACTGGCTGGTGCACGGCACGACGGCGGGCACCAATGCCGTGCTGGAGCGCAAGGGCGCGGTCTGCGGCCTGATCACCACGCGCGGTTTTCGCGACACGCTCGAGCTCGGTCGGCGGACCCGACCCACGCCTTATGGTCTTGCCGGCGAATTCGAGCCGCTGATTTCGCGCGAGAACCGTTTGGAGGTGAGCGAGCGCGTCGATGCAGAGGGGCGGGTGGTCGTCGCTTTGGACGAAGACGAGGTGCGCGCGGCCGCCCATGCGCTGCTTGCATCGGGAGTGGAATCGGTCGTCGTTCATTTCCTGCATTCCTACGTGAACGATGCTCACGAGGCGCGTGCGGCGGAGATCGTACGGGAGATCTGGCCGAACGAGCATGTGGTCGCCGGCCACGAAATCATCCGCGAGGTGCGGGAGTTCGAGCGTGCGTCCACTGCCGCGATTCATGCCGGCATCGGCCCGGTGGTCTCGCGCTATATCAAGAGCGTCGCCGGCCAGCTTGCCGATAAGGGCTTTGAGCATGAACTCCTGATCATGCAGGCGAACGGGGGCATGATGGCCTCCTCGCTGGTGGCCGAGCAGGCGGTGCAGACGGTGATGTCCGGCCCCGCCGCCGGCGTGCTCGCCGCCGCGGAGATTGCCAAGGCGGCGAAGGTCGACAACATTATCACCGGCGACATGGGCGGCACATCCTTCGACGTGGCTCTGGTGGTGGGCGGCCAGCCGGTGATCACGGCGGAGAAGGATCTCGCCTACGCCGTTCCGATCCGCGTACCGATGATCGATATCCACACCGTGGGCGCCGGGGGAGGCTCGATCGCCCGACTCGACAAGGCCGGCATGCTGCGCGTCGGCCCGGAGAGCGCAGGCTCCTTTCCCGGACCGATCGGCTATGGCCGTGGTGGCGTCGACCCCACGATCACTGATGCCAACTTCCTGTTGGGGCGCCTCAATCCCGACCAGGTGACCGGCAGTGACGCCCGCGCTCCGCTTGAGGCGATTGCTGCCGCTATGACCGGGACGATCGGCGATCGGCTGGGGTTTGATGCGATCCAAACGGCATCGGCCGTGCTCGATGTGGCGATCTCGGAGCTTGCGGGAGCGATCCGGCTGATTTCGATTGAGAAAGGGCATGATCCGCGCGACTTCGCGCTGATGCCGTTCGGTGGCGCCGGTCCGCTGCATGCCGTGGCGATTGCGCGCGAACTCGGCATTCCGCGTGTGGTTGTGCCACGCTTTCCGGGGCTTACCTCCGCGCTCGGCTGCATCCTGGCCGACGTGCGCCATGACTTCGTCCAGACCGTCAACCAGCCGCTTGCCGAGCTCGATACCTTTGCGATCGAAGCGATCATGTCGGCGCAGGCCGAGGCCGGACGAGCGCTGCTTGAGCGCGAGAAGGTGACGGTGTCGGATGTCCGGATCCAGCACGAGGCCGATCTTCTGTTCCGCGGTCAGTCGCACGTCTTGAAGATCCCGATCGACGGTACCGGCTTCGATCGCGAGCGTTTGCTCGCCGCCTTCGTTGCTGCCTACGAGGAACGTTTCGATCTGTCGCTGCCGGAGATGGTTCCGATGCTGATGAACGTGCGCACGACCCTGGTCGGTGCGCGCGACCCCATAGACCTCACGGCCTTCCGTCCGAAGGCGGGTTCTCTCGACGCCGCCCGCCGTGGCATCCGCCGCGTCTTCTATGCGGGCTCTTGGCTCGACACGCCGATTTATGCGCGCGACGCGCTGCCGGCCGATGCCGTGTTCGACGGGCCGGCCATCATCGAACAACCGGATTCGACTCTGGTGCTCGATCCCGGCTCCACGGCCCGGATTGACGAGATCGGGAACATCGTCGTGGAACTGCGCGGCTGACCATGTTGGACAAGACCATGACCCACGCCACCGCCATCGACCCCGTTACCCTCACCGTGATCGAAAAGGGGCTGCAGCAGGTTTGCAGCGAGATGGATCTGGTCCATGAGAAGACCTCGTTCTCGCCGGTGATCTCGGAAGCCTTCGACCGTTCCAATGGGATCTACGGTCGTGGTGACGGCCACATCATCGCCCAGGGCGCTCTCGGCCTGCCGATTTTTCTCGGCGTGATGCAGGAGACGACCCGCTCGGTGATTGCCGAGCGCGACGATCTCGACGACGGCGACGTCGTGCTGGTCAACGATCCCTATCTCGGCGGTACCCATCTGATGGACGTGAAGATGGTCCGCCCATTCTATTATCGCGGCAAATTGTGGTGCTATCTCGCTAACACCGGCCATTGGCCGGACACTGGCGGCATGGTGCCAGGCGGCTTCAATTCCACTGCGACGGAGATCCACCAGGAGGGGCTTCGCATTCCCCCGGTCAAGCTGGTCCGCAAGGGGGTGATGGATCCGGAACTGGTAAAGCTGGTGCTCGCCAACATTCGCGTCGCGGAAGAGCGGATCGGTGACATCAAGGCCCAGATCGCCGCGCTGTCGACTGGCGCCAAACGTCTGACGACGCTCCTTGATCGCTATGGCCAGGATGTCGTCGAGGCCGCGATCGCGGAGCTGGAAACGCGTTCTGAAGCGATGATGCGCGCGCATTTGGAGACGATCCCGGACGGGACCTATGCCGCCAGCGCGTTTATGGATTCCGACGGCGTCGTGAACCAGCCGCTGGAGGTGAACGTCGCCATCACCGTCTCCGGCTCCGACATCGCCTTCGACTTTTCCAAGTCGAGTCCGCCGTGTGCTGGCCCGATGAACTCGGTGTGGGCGACGACGTTGTCCTCGGTCTATGTCGCGCTCAAGCACATCTTCCCGGACGTGCCGATGAACGCCGGCTGCTTCCGCCCGATCCAGGTGGAGAAGCCCAAGGGCACCTTCATCTATGCCGAGTATCCCCGCCCCGTGGCCGGATGTGCCGCGGAGGTGTCGCAGCGCATCATGGAGGCGGTGTTCCTGGCGCTGTCGGAGGCGATCCCGGACAGACTGTTTGCCGCGCCAGCGGGCACCAGCGGCAATCTCAGCCTCGGAGGGTACGATCCCGAGCGCGGCGAGAACTACATCATGTACTACTTCTCCGGCGGCGGATACGGCGGCTGGTGGGCTGGAGATGGGCTCACCAATGGCTGCTCCACGATCGGCATTTCCAAGAGCCAGCCTGTGGAAATCCTGGAGCAGCGATACCCGATCCTGTTCGAGCGCTATGCATTGCGCGAAGGCTCCGGCGGAGCGGGGCGCTTCCGCGGCGGTTTCGGGGTCGACTACCGACTTCGATTGCTGCGCGGCCAGGGTAAGGCCTCCTTCCTGATGGAGCATGGCCGGTTCGGGCCGCCCGGCATTCTTGGCGGCGAAGCCGGTGCGCCGAACGAGATCTCGGTCGGCCACGATGGCAAGATCACCACGCCGGAGCACTTCTCCAAGGGCGAAGGCTTCGTCCTGAAAGCCGGCGATTGGATCGAAGTGGAGACCCCCGGCGGCGGAGGTTACGGGCCGTCGTCGGAACGCTCTGCCGAGGCGATCGAGCGTGATCGTGTGCGCGGCTACTATCCCTCGGATAATAAGGCATGAGCCACGTCCTGCATCGTAAGCTTGCGACGACACCGCCCTCGATCGTCCATGCCGAAGGCCTATGGCTGAAGGATGCGGAAGGCCGCAGCTATCTTGACGCGGTCTCGGGCGGGGCGGCGGTCTCCTCCATCGGCCATGGCGATCCCCGGGTAACGGCGGCAATCGATGCCCAGCTCGAAAAGGTCGCCTTCGCCCATAATTCCTTTTTCACCAACGAACCTGCGGAAGAGCTCGCCGACTATCTGATCGCCAAGGCACCGCAGGGACTTTCGCGGGTGCTTTATTGCTCCGGCGGCTCGGAGGCGGTGGAAGCGGCGCTCAAGCTTGCCCGGCAAGTGTGGATCGAGCGCGGGCGGCCCGAAAAGCGCACCGTCATTGCACGCCGGCAGAGCTATCACGGAGGCACCCTCGGAGCGCTCTCGATCGGCGGCAACAAGCCGCGCAGCCTGCCCTACGCGCCGATGCTGTTTCCGGCCCGTTTCGTCGATCCCTGCTACGCTTTTCGCAATCAGAACGCCGACGAGAGCGAGGAAGAATATGGCCAGCGGGCAGCGGCCTCGCTGGAGCGCGCAATCCTGCGCGAGGGCGCCGACAGTATCGCTGCCTTCGTCTGCGAGCCGGTGGTGGGCGCGACGCTCGGTTGTGCGCCGGCGGTTTCCGGCTACCTCAAACGCATCCGCGAGATCTGCGACCGCTACGACGTGCTTCTGATTTTCGATGAAGTGATGTGCGGGGCCGGGCGCACCGGCTACGCGTTCGCCTGTGAGGAGGACGGTGCCGTACCGGATCTTCTGACCATGGCGAAGGGGCTCGGCGGAGGCTACCAGCCGATCGGCGCCGTGGTGGTTCACGACAAGGTGGTGGAGGCCATCGCCCAGGGCTCGGGCGTGCTGCTGCAGGGCTTCACCTATATGGCGCATCCGATCGCGTGTGCCGCCGCGCTCGCCGTGCAGCGGATCATCGACGAGGATGGCCTGCTCGCCCGCGTGCAGGAGAAGGGCGCACGTTTGAGGGCGCGGCTCGAGGCGAGCTTCGGACAGCATCCTCACGTCGGCGATATTCGGGGGCGCGGGCTGTTCCTTGGTCTGGAGCTGGTGGACGATCGTGCCCGGGCAACGCCCTTCGATCCGCGCCTGGCTGTGCACGCCAGGCTCAAGCAGATCGCCCTGGACGAGGGACTGATGGTTTATCCCTCGGGCGGAACGGTGGACGGCACCAACGGCGACCATGTGCTGTTGGCACCAGCGTTCACTGTCGGCGACGCGGACATCGACGAGATCGTGCGGCGGCTTGAAATCAGCCTTGCCCGGACGTTGAAGGAGATAGGGCGGACATGAGCGCCTATTCCGATCGATTGGCCGCGCTGCGCGCCGGCTACGCCGAGGCTCGGCCCGAAAGTCGCCGTCGAATGGCGCAAGCCGTGCGCGTGATGCCGGGCGGAAACACGCGTTCGGTTCTGCATTTCGAGCCGTTCCCGATGGTGATCGCGCGCGGCGAAGGCTGTCGGATCGAAGATGTCGACGGGCACACCTATCTCGATTTCGCCGGCGAGTTTTCCGCAGGGCTTTATGGCCACGGAGACCCGGTTATCCGTGCGGCTCAGCACAAAGCGCTTGACGATGGCTTGGCGCTTGTGGGCCCGAACCTTTACGATGCAGAGTTGGCGGCGGCCCTCTGCGCGCGTTTTCCGTCGCTGGACAAGATCCGTTTCTGCAATTCCGGCACCGAAGCGAACCTGTTCGCGGTGCTCGCTGCTCGTCACGCCACCGGGCGGGATAAGATCCTGGTGTTCGAGGGGGCCTATCACGGAGGGGTCATGACCTTTTCCGGTGGCGGCAGCCCTATGAACGTGCCGTTCGATTTCGTGCTGGCGCCCTACAACGATCTCGCGGCCACCGTCGAAATCGCAGGCTCCCACACCGCCGGCCTCGCGGCCATACTGGTCGAGCCGGTGCTGGGGGCTGCGGGCAATATCGCCGGCGAGCGGGAATTCCTGCGCGGCCTGCGGGATCTCTCGACGCAGTCTGGCGCTCTCTTGATCTTCGACGAGGTCAAGACCTCCAGGCTCGGCAGTGGCGGCGTGCAGGGGCTGGTCGACGTGCGGCCCGACCTCACCACGTTCGGTAAATATCTAGGTGCGGGGCTGCCGTTCGGCGCGTTCGGCGGTACCGACCGAGTGATGAGCCTGTTCGATCCAGGTCGCCCTGCCACGCTCAAGCATGCGGGTACATTCAACAACAACGTCTTGTCCATGGCCGGTGGATTGACCGGCCTGACCCAAGTGTTCACCGCTGAGCGGGCGGACACGTTCTTCGCCTTTGGCGAACGTTTTCGCGAGAGCCTGTCACAACGCCTCATCGACGCCGGACTGCCGGTTCGTGCGAGTGGTCTCGGTTCGATGATCAGCCTGCACGTGGGCGAGAACGCTCCGGTTCGGCTCGCCGACCTCGATCCGGCCACCGATCGGCTGCGCCAGCTCGTGCATCTCAGGGGGCTGGCCGAGGGGATCGCCACGACCCCGCGCGGCGATCTGTTCCTGTCGTTGCCGATGACGGCAGACATCCTCTCCGAGGCTGCCGACCGGCTGGTGGCGATCGTCGCGGACGAGATCGCCTCAGCACTGGAGGCATGACCGCGGAGCGCCAGGCGAGAACGCGGGATCCGGCGTTTCTCAGCTCTGGTCGAGATAGCTCGCCGGCGCAGGTCCCTTGATCTCCGACAACCACTCCTCGGGCACTTCAGAGCCATCATAGAGGCCGAGCAGGATCCCGCGCCGGTTGCTCTTGCCGAGCATGGCTCTGACCTCCTCATCGGAGAGAGCGGTGCGCTGGGACAGCCGCCGGGCCCATTGGCCGAGCTTGACGTAGAGCCGGTCGATGATCTCCGCGTGCTCCGCGCTTTTGCCCAGATCGGTGAACTCGTCCGGGTCGGTTTCGAGATCGAACAGCATCGGCCGGAATCCACCCTCCGCATGGATCAGCTTGTATCGGCCGTCGAACACCATGAAGAGGCGGGCGTCGCGCAGCTCCACGCCGAGCTTTGTCGCCATCGGGGTGGTCGAATAGTCGAACTCGCAGATCACTGCGTCGCGCCAGTCCTCCGGCGTTTCGCCGTGCAGGAGCGGCGCCAGCGACCGGCCTTCCAGGATGTGGTCCGGCACCTCGGCCCCGGTCGCCTCCACGAAGGTGGCGGCGAGATCGATCGCTTCGACCAGCGCGTCCGACGTGGTGCCGCGGGTCGGGTTCGCCGCCGCGCGCGGATCGTAGACGATCATCGGGATTTTCACCGTGCACTCGTGGAAGAAATTCTTCTCCCCGAGCCAGTGGTCGCCGAGATAGTCGCCATGATCGGAGGTGAGCACGATCATGGTGTCGTCCATCCGTCCGCTTTCCTCCAGATAGGCGAACAGCCGGCCCATCTGGTCGTCGCATTGGGCGATCAGGCCCATATAGGCCGGAATCACGTCGTGGCGAACGTCTTCGCGGGAGAAGCTCTTGGCGATCAGCGTGTCCATGTAAGCGCCGTAGACCGGATGCGGCTTCTGCTTTTCCGCCTCGTCCTTCACCGCCGGGATCACGTGCTCCGGCCCGTACATGTCGTTGTAGGGGGCAGGTACGATATAGGGCCAGTGCGGCTTGATGTAGGAGAGGTGGCACAGCCAGGGCCGCTCGTCGTCCTTGCGTTCTTCCAGGAAACGGATGCACTCGCTGGTGAGCCAGGGCGTTTCGGAATCCTCTTCCCGGATGTTGGCGGGCAGCGGCGAATTTTTCATCAGCCAGCCCGACGCGATCTCGCCGTCTTCATCGAGGCCGGCGTTGGCGAATTTGTTCCAGGGATTTTCGGTCGGATAGCCCTTGGACTTCAAATATTCGTTGTAGGGCGAACGGCGGGAATCGTAGAAGCCGTCCGGCCCTTCCGCCCACAGCCCGTCGTCGCGCACGAAGACGTCGAACCCGCATTCGGCAAGCCGCGCGCCGATCACCGAATCCGGCGCGATCCCGAGCCGCTCCAGCCCTTTGGCGTCGGCTTCCATATGGGTCTTGCCGACCAGCCAGGCGTCCATACCGTTGGCGCGCAAGTGGTCGCCCAGGGTGTGCTCGCCCACCTTGAGAGGGAAGTTGTTGCGCTGGGCGCCATGGCTGTGAACGTAGCGGCCGGTATAGAAGCTCATCCGCGAGGACCCGCAGATCGGCGATTGCACATAGGTGCGGGTGAAGCGCACCGCCTTTTCGGCGAAGCGATCGATGTGCGGCGTCTTCAGGTGCGGATGGCCGGCGCAGCCCAGATAGTCGAACCGCAGCTGGTCGAACATGATGAAAAGAATGTTTTTGATTTCGGACATCACGAGACCTCTGGCTGCTTCATGGTGGATCGGTTCTCCGGGGTGGGGGGCTGGGCGGCTCGAAGGAGATGCCAGGCAAGAGCGACAAGACCGATCGCGGCGCCGGCGGCTTGCCACGATGTGACCGGTGACAACAGGAGGACCGTCGCGGCGAGACGCGCGGCGCGCTCAAACACACCGAGCCGGGTGCGATCGAACCCGCCAAGACCGCTTGTGCACAGATAGAGCGCCAGCACAAGCCGGCCGATCGCAAGCACGAGCGCAACTGGGGTGACGTTCGCGCCGGCGGCATCGACGAGGAGCAGGATCGGATTGTAGACGAAAGCGAATGGGATGATGAAGATCATCGCGCCAAGGCGGGAGCTCGCCACAGCCGTTGCGATCGGCTTGCCACCCGAAACGGCGGCGGCAGCGTACGCTGCGATCGCCACGGGTGGTGTGATGACTGAAGCCACGCCGAAGAAGAAAACGAACATGTGGGAGGTCAGGGGCTCCAATCCGAAGCGCTGAAGGGTCGGACCCATGATCGCAACGATGGCGATATAGGCCGGGAGCGTGGGCATACCCATGCCCAGCACGATGCAGCCGGCCGCAGAGATGGCCAGGGCGGCAAGCAGCGAGGTCTCGCCGGCGCTGGACAGAAGCACGGCGAACTTTGTCGGCATTCCGGTTGCCGAGAGGGTCGAGACGACGATCCCCACCACAGCGATCGCTGTGACGAGTTGGGCGACAGTCGTACCGCCACGGGCAAGGGCGCCAACGAGCCGCACCGGCTTGCGCCGGATTTCAGGGTTGATGAAGCTCAACGGGATCAGCAGGAAGATCGCGGCGATTGAGGCGCCCGCCGGCGAGAGCCCTGAGACCAGCAGCCACACGATGAGCCCGATAGGAGCGAACACCAGGACGAGATTGAGCCAGTCCTGTCGCTCCACCGACATCGCCTCGTCGTCCTCGCTTGCCTCGACGCCAAGTCGGTTGGCTTCGAAATAGACCGCGAGCGCGAGGCTGGCATAGTAGGCGATCGCCGGGATCAGAACCGCGATGATGACGGTCAGATAGCTGACCCCGACATAGTCGGCCATCACCAGGGCGGCGGCCCCCATGATCGGCGGTAGGATCTGGCCGCCGGTGGAGGCCGTAGCCTCCACCGCGCCGGCGAAGTTGGGGGCGAAGCCGCGCCGGCGGATCATCGGGATGGTGACGACGCCGGTACCGACGACATTGGCGACGGCACTGCCGGAAACGGTCCCAAACAGGGCGGAAGCGGCGATCGCGGCATAGGCTGGTCCGCCGCGAAACTTGCGCATCAGAGAGAAGGAAATGCGGATCATGGAATCGCCGGCGCCGCATCCTTCCAAAATCGCGCCGAGAATGATGAAGGGCAGCACCGTGGAGAGCACGATACCTAGAATGCTACCCAGGATGCCCTGATCGGCGTCGAACCAGATGTTCTGGGCGACGAGTTCGGGAATGCTGGTGGGCACTGTCTGCAGGAAGCCCGGCCAATATTGCCCGGTCGCGAGATAGAGGAACGCGATCAAGCCAAGAATGGCGATTGGCGCTCCCCAGACGATGAAGCAGGTCCAGATGCCGATGGCCGCGGCAAGCGTAGCAACCGCTGCATCACGCCAGGAGAAGAACACGATCGAATCCGCCATGATCCGACCGAGAACGTAGTAGTCGTAGCAGACCCAGCCGGTGAGGACGACAAGAGCTGCGTAGCCCAGGCTCACATACCAGCGACCGTGTCCTTGCCTTTGGCGGGCCAGCAAATGAGCGAGGATCACGGCGACTATGCTGGCGAAAAAGAAGAGCGGGCGGAACCACTCGATCGCAAACGGACCGATCCGGGGCAGATTACCGAAGCTTGGCAGCACGTTCGCCATGCCGGCAAGCGCGACAAACAAGCCGGTTGCGGCAAGGGCGGCCTGCAAGAGCCGCTTTGCGGCGGAGTCCGAGATGCTGAACATGGTCGGATGCTCGATCGAGGCTGGACGGGTCGGCGAAAAAGGCGGTCGATTGCAAAAGTCGCCGGCGCGCGGCCGGGCGAACGTGCTGCCAAGCTGCTGGGCCATTCCTCTATCGAAGCGGACGAAAAGGATGGCGGCCGTATGTCGCGTGGGCGAGAAGCCGGACGATCGGCCGACTTCTGCCATTTTCGCAGGGTCTTCAGTTGGCGATCAGCCGTTCCGGTACTTCAATGCCCGCTTCGCGATAATAGCGCAATGCGCCCGGATGCAGCGGGGCGTTCACGCCGGCAAAGGGACGATTCGGATCGATCTGACGCAGCAGTGCGTTGCCGGCCTTCATCTCGTCGATATTCTGCCAATAGGCCTTCGTGATCTCGTAGGCAGCCTCGTCCGGTAGGTCGGTGTTGGTGGCGACCATCATGGTCGTGACCGCCGTCTTCAGCGCTTGATCGCCATTGGCCTGTCCGGAATATGTTCCAGCCGGGATCGTGGCGGTATCGACGGCATAATCCTCCAGATAGGTCTGCCAGGCCGGTGACTCGACGATCTCTTCCGGTACGCCGAGGATCACGATCTCCCGCTGCAGGCTGAGCTCGGTCAGCGTTTGCTGGCCGATAGCGGCGGCGGCGACATAGACGTCGAACTGGCCGTCCTGGAACGACTGCTGGGCCGCGCCCCACGGCGCCTTGATCCCTTCGTAGTCCTTGCCTTCTTCATAGCCGGACGCAACCTTGATCAGGTTAACGATCTGAGGGCCGGCTGCGCCGGCGGGCGGGCCGATATAGATGCGCTTGCCTTTGATGTCTTCCCAGGTCTGGACGTCGCCATCGGCCCAGGCAATTGCCTGGAACGTTCCGCCGGGAAAGCCGAAGAGCGTGCGCACATTCTGCGACAGCTTCTTGGCCTGCTCTGCCTGTCCGGCATAAGGACCGGCGCCGCGCTTCATGGCGGCGAAGGCCGGCGGCGGCACCACCGCGAGGTCGAGCTTCTTCGCTGCGACCTTCAGGGCGGATTTGGTGAGGGTCTGGCCCAGCACGACCTGAAGATCGACGCCTTCCTTGGCGGTATATTGCGCCAGCGTCTGCGGCACGATCCCGGTCAAAGAGGCCGCGCTTGCACCTTCGATACTGTAGGTATCGGCGGAAACAGGCGCAGCGAGCGATGTGAAACATGCGACCGCGAACAGGCCGCCCAGAAGACGCTTCATGTCGTTCCTCCCATCTTTCTGGTTTTCATGGAGGATAGAAGCCGCCTCAAAGGGCGTAAAATGCCGATGTGGCGAAAGTCATATCGAAATTGCTATAGCACGCGGCGCTCGTCGACGATCTTCCGGATAATCCCGAGCAGACGTTGTGTCCGCGTGCGGATTGGATGTCCCGGCAAGAATGTCAGCCCGACAGGGCCTTTGAGTTCTGACGAAGGGACCGCCAGCATGACCATCGTGTCGGCCTCCAGCTCGGGCCGGACCGCGCTGCGGGGCAGGATCGCGATCGCGTCGGTATTCTCGACATAGGGGCGGGCGAAGTCGAACGAGACGGTCTCGATGACGTCGTCGAATTCCGGAAAGCCGTTCGAGATCATATAGCGGTCGAGCTCGGCGCGGATGATCGTTTCCGGCAGGGGAATGATGACGGGATAGGCGTTCACTTCCGCGAGCGAAACCTGGTCCGCGGCGGCGAGCGGATGGCCGGTGCGGGATGCGAACACGATCGATTCGTGAAACAGGAGTTCGAAGCTGAGACCCTTCATGGTTTCGGGATCGGCCATGCGGCCAAGCACGAAGTCCAGCCGGCCGGCGCGGAGTTTGATGAGAAGGTCGGCATTGGTGCCGGTGACGACCCGGATCCGGGTGTCGGGGTGGGCCTTCTTGAAGTCCGCGATCGCCGTCGGCAGCACCCGGCGGCTAACATTGGGAAGAACGCCCAGGGAGACGATTTCGCCCGGACCCTCGCCGGCGGCCCGCTCCAGCCCTTCCTTGACCTGTTGCATGCCGTTGAAGGCGTAACGGTAAAGGGTTTCGCCTGCCTCCGTCAGAACGAGGCCGTCACGGGTGCGTTGGAACAGACGGGTGCCGAGTTCGTCTTCCAGTTCTTTCAACGTGCGCGACAATGCGGGCTGAACCGTCGAAAGCTTCTGCGCGGCCTGGGTGACGTTGCGCTCGCGCGCGATCTCGATGAAGCACTGCAGATGGCGAAGCTTGATCTTTGTTTGGAACACGAGAGGGCGCTCGCTGCATAGCGATTACGCTATCAGCGTACAGGCGCGTCGTGGGCCCGGCAAGCGAACGCCACAGTGCCGCAATCGCGGTGGTGGCGGGCTATCGGGCGGCGATGGCGTGGAAGAAGCTTCCTGATACGCGATCGATCCGGTGGCCGGCCGTGCCGAGATCGCGGCCCTCGGCGTCGGTGACGGTCGCGAAGGCGAGTGCGGGATCGGGATCGAACGCGGTGATCGCGGCGTAGTGGAATTCGTGGCCGACCAGTCGCGTGCTGGCTGGCGCGAAGCTCGTCTCCTGTACGATCTCCGCGATCCGATAACCCAGATGCAGTTTGCGTTTGGCGTAGCTGGTCTCGACTGGAAGCAGGTCGGCCATGGCGTGGATGATGCCGTCGGCATCCTCCAGCGTGCGGCCGAGCACCATGTAGCCGCCGCACTCGCCGTGGACAGGCCGGCTTTCGGCGAACGCGCGTAGCCCGGAAAGAAAGACGTCGGCGGCGGCGAGTGCGCCCGCGTGTAGCTCCGGATAACCGCCGGGCAGCCAACAGCAGTCGCAATCGGAAGGCGGGGCTTCGTCGGCCAGCGGCGAGAAGGGCACGATTTCCGCTCCCGCCTGACGCCAGCCGGCGAGAATGTGCTCGTAGACGAAGGAGAACGACCGGTCGCGGGCGAGCGCGATCCGCTGGCCAGGCGGGCGCAGCGCTGTCTGATCGGTGCCGGCAACCGTCCGGGTCGGCTGCGCGGCAGCGACCATGGCGTCGAGATCGACGGCGGCCGCCACGGTGTCGGCAAGCCGCTCCAGCCGGGCCTCGAGATCGTCGGTTTCGCCGGCCTGGACCAAGCCCAGATGGCGCTCGGGCAGCGTCAAAGTCTTGTCGCGGTCGAGCGCGCCCAGGATCGGGACCCCGATCTGTTCGAACCCGACCCCGACCAGCCGACGATGACGTTCGCTCGCCACGTTGTTGAGGATCACGCCGGCGACCTCGATGCGCGGATCGAAGCGCGCGCAGCCGAGCGCTGTGGCAGCCGCCGATTGGGCGTGACCGGCGACGTCCAGAACCAGGATCACCGGCCAGCCCATCAGGGCCGCCACATCGGCGCTGGCGCCGGTATGCCCGCTCGCGCCGCGCACCCCGTCGAAGAGACCCATGGAGCCTTCGGCGACGAAAAGATCGGTGTCGGGGGAGCTCGCGGCAACCAGACCGGCCATGGTCGCGTCCGACATGGCGAAGGAATCGAGATTGATCGCCGGCCGGCCGGTGGCGGCGGCATGAAAGGCCGTGTCGATATAGTCGGGACCGGATTTCACGCCCCGCACCTTCATGCCGCGCCGGGCGAGCGCGCGCTGCAGGCCGAGCGTGACCGTGCTCTTGCCCGAGCCGGAGCGCGGCGCGGCGATCAGGAGACCGTTGGGGACCGTCATGCGTCGGTTTCCGAGCGCTGGCACAGGAGATGGGAGACGATCCGCGCACGGAAGTCGGCGATGGCGCCAATCGCCACTACGGCAGGCGAGCGGATGGCGCCGTCGGCGGCGAGCCCGGGCAGCTCCGCAAGCGTGGTTTCGACCACCTGCTCGCCTTCGGTGGTGGCCGCGTGGACGGCGATCGCGGCGGTGTCGGGGGAAAGCCCGCCCTCGATCAGACCCTTTACGATGGTCGGCATCTTGGCGACCGCCATATAGAGTACGATCGGCGCGCCGGTGCGGGCAAGGGCCGCCCATTCCAGCGTCTGGTCGTCGGCTGCATGGCCGGTCGCCAGCACGACGGCATGATTGGTGTCGCGCGTGGTGGCGGGAATGCCGTGGACGGCGATCCCGGCCAACCCGCTGGAGACGCCCGGAATGATCCGGAAGCGCACGTCGGCGGAGGTCAAGGTCAGCGCTTCCTCGCCGCCGCGCCCGAACACGAACGGGTCGCCGCCTTTCAGTCGCAGGACCCGCTTGCCGGCGCGGGCGAGTTCGATCAGCCGCTCGGAAATGTCGCGCTGGGCGGGCGATGGCTTGCCGCCGCGCTTGCCGGCATATTCCAGGCTGGCTGTCGGCGCGGCGAGGTCTAGAATGCGCTTGTCCACCAGCGCGTCGTAGACGATCACATCCGCGCGCCGGAGCGCATTTACGGTGTGGATGGTGATGAGGCCAGGATCACCCGGACCCGCGCCGGCGAGCCAGACGGTGCCCGGTTCGAACGGTGGTGTTAGATGGTCGAGCGTCACGATCGCATCTCCTTGCGCTGACGCCGGACGAGACGGCGACTATAACCCGAGCCATGGACGAGGATCTTCCGAAAGGACCGCTCAGGCGAGGTTGGACGACGGGAAGCTGTGCGACGGCGGCGGCCAAGATCGCCTATGTCGGCTGGCGAACCGGCGATTTCCCCGCGATGGTGCCGATCACGCTGCCATCCGGCGACCGGCCGACATTCGCCGCCGCCTGCCATGGCGCGGCTGAGGATGGGGCCTGGGCCGGCGTGGTCAAGGACGCCGGCGACGATCCCGACGTGACCCATGGGGCGCTGGTGACTGCGACTGTCCGCGCCGCGCCGCCGGGTGTCGGCGTCGTGTTCGAAGCGGGCGAGGGGGTCGGTACGGTGACCCGGCCCGGCCTCCCGCTTGCCGTTGGCGAGCCCGCCATCAACCCGGTGCCGCGCAAGATGATCGCGACCGCGATCTCGGAGGCCGCGACGGAAACCGGCGGGCCTTCGGATGTGGTGGTTGCGATTGGTATTCGCGACGGTGCACGGATCGCCGAAAAGACGCTCAATCCGCGGCTCGGCATCCTCGGCGGGCTGTCGGTGCTGGGCACCACCGGCATTGTCGTGCCGTTTTCCTGCGCGGCCTGGATCCACTCCATCTATCGCGGCATCGACGTCGCCCGCGCCGAGAGGCTGACCCATATTGCCGGATCGACCGGCGCAACTTCCGAGGCAGCCGTGCAACGGCTCTACGATTTGCCGGACATCGCGTTGATCGACATGGGCGATTTCGCGGGCGGCATGCTGAAATATCTGCGGCGTCATCCGGTCGAAAGGATCACCATTGCCGGCGGCTTCGCCAAGATCGTGAAGCTCGGCCAGGGACTTCTCGATCTGCATTCGCGGTCCGGCCGGGTCGATTTCGATTGGCTGGCCGAACGGGTTGGCGAAGCGGGCGGCGATGCGGCTCTGGTCGCGGCCGCGCGCGAGGCCAACACCGCTAATCAGGTGTTGGAGGAGGCGCGTCAGGCCGACGTACCGGTCGGCGATTTGATCGCGGGGCGTGCTTGGGAGACCGCTGCGCGCGCCCTGCGCGATGAGGCGATGGCGCTGGAGGTCGCGATTTTTGACCGCAAGGGCGTGCTGGTGGCGCGCAGTCCGATGCGGCCGGCGAAGGGCGGGTAAGGTCATTCGGCGCTGCCCTCCGGCTGGTGGCGGGGGCGGAAGCGGCGGTCGTAGCCGGCGGAATAGAGCGCGCTTTCGCGGAAGGCGCCGGGCGACAGGGCGCGGCCGACGAAGATGGTCGCGGAGCGTTCGATCGGAGCGTCGGCGAGTGCCTCGATCAGCGACCCGAGCGTTGCGCGCACGATCCGCTCTTCCGGCCAGGAGGCCCGGAACGCGATCGCGGCAGGGCAGTCCGCACCGTAGTGCGGAACGAGTTCGGCGACGACCTTGTCCAGCACATGGATGGAGAGATGGATCGCGAGCGTCGCTCCGGTCGCGCCGAAGGCGGCCAGTGTTTCCGACGCCGGCATCTTCGTTGCCCGGCCGGACGTGCGGGTCAGCACCAGCGACTGGGCCACTTCCGGCACGGTTAGCTCCACCTGAAGTGCGGCGGCTGCGGCGGCGAAAGCGGGAACGCCGGGTGTCAGATCGTAGGGGATTCCGAGCGCATCGAGTCGGCGCATTTGCTCGCCGACAGCGCTCCAGACCGACAGGTCGCCGGAGTGGAGCCGCACCACGTCCTTGCATGCGGCATGGGCGCGCTGCATGTGGCCGATGATGGCGTCGAGGTCGAGCGGCGCGGTGTCGATCTTTTCTGCCTCAGGCGGGCACCAGCTCAACATCTCTGGCGCGACGACGGAGCCGGCGTAGAGGCAGACCGGGGCTGAGGCGATCAGATCGCGGCCGCGCACGGTGATGAGATCGGCGGCGCCGGGCCCGGCGCCGATGAAGTGGACGGTCATGGCTCGCTCCTGGCAAGGGCGCAGGTGGCCGCCGGCGAGGTGATACGGGGCAGAATGAGCGCCGCATTCGGGCCGGCGGCGGCAAGGGCGGCGGCTTCCGCGACCGACCCCACGCCGTGGCGGGCTTCGATCCGTGCCGAACGGGTCGCGACCCGCGCGTCGGCGGCCTGAAGCTCCGCGTCCGAGAGCGATCGGACCGGGAGGCCGTGGCGGGCAGCAAGGGTCTGCACGGCGGGATGCACGGCGCGCTGGGCGAGAGTGGCCAGGCAGCCGACGGTCTCCGATGAGATTCCCGCCAGAGCACACGCCTGGTCGTAGAGCGCTGCGAGTTCCGACGCGTTGGCGCTATCGCGCAGTCCGATTCCGGCGGCGATCATGGTTTCACCACCTGCCACTGGGTGACCGGCATGGCCGGCCGCCAGCCGTGGAAGCGGCCGACCGGGTCGAGCCGGGCGATCGAAATCCGTCGCATCGAACCCCCGTGGGCGGCAAACAGCGCCTGCAGCCGGGCCTCGCTTTCCAGCGTGACGGCATTGGCGACCAGTCGGCCGCCGGGGTCAAGCGCCTCCCAGGCGGTCTCGAACACGCCCTCGGTGGTTAGCCCCCCTCCGATGAAGACGGCGTCGGGGCGAGGGAGATCCGCAAGCGCTGCCGGCGCGCGTCCGACGATCACATCAAGCCCGGTGGCGCCGAACCGCTCTGCGTTGCGGCCGATGCGCGCGGCACGCTCCGGCTCGGCTTCGATCGCGTAAGCGCGGTTAGCGAGATGACGGACAGTCCATTCGATCGCGACCGAACCGGAGCCGGCGCCGATATCCCAGAGCGTTTCGCCCATCGTGGGACGCAACGCCTGCAGCGTGAGCGCGCGAATGTCCGACTTTGTGATCTGGCCGTCGCTCTCGAACCAGCCGTCGTGCAGACCGGGCGTCAGCGGCACGATGCGCGCATCCGGGCGCGCGACCACTTCGACGGCGATAAGGTTGAGGGCGTCGATGTCGGCGAGGTCGAAGGCGTCCGCTGTCGTTGTCCGCCGCCGCTCGTACGGTCCGCCCATGCGCTCCAGCACGGTGAGGTGGGAGGCCGGAAAGCCGGTCTCGGTCAGAAGCGCAGCGAGATGCGCCGGCGTCGTGGCGTCCCAGGAGAGCGCCAGGATTCGCGCACGCGGGTGCAGCGAGGGCACGATCCGTGTAAGCGCGCGTCCGTGCAGACTGATCGCAACGCAGTCCTGCAGTGCCCAGCCCATTCGCGCCGCGGCGAGCGAGAAGGACGAGGCCTGGGGAAAGCAGATCATCTCGTCGGGGGCGACATGCTTGGCCAGCGTGCTGCCGACCCCGTGATGGAACGGATCGCCGGTCGCCAGTACGCAGACCGGGCTGCCGCGCCGCTCCAGGATCGCGGCATAGCCGTCGTCGATCGGGCTCGGCCAGGATGTGGTTTCCGCCTTCAGCGGGCCGGCAAGCTCCAGATGCCGGCGACCGCCGACGACGAACTTGGCGCCTTCCAGCGCTGCGAGGGCGGCCGGTGACAGCCCGGCGCGGCCGTCCTCACCGATCCCCACGATCGAAAGCCAGGGCCTGCTCACAACGGTGCTCGACTTTAGCGCGTCTGTCGGAGAGAACTCAGCCATGACAGTTCTCATCCTCGGTGGCACCAGCGAAGCCTCGGCCTTGGCGAAAGCCTGTGCGGATGCCGGTCTGACCGGCCTTCTCCTGTCGCTGGCCGGACGGACCAGCGCACCCCGGGCCCAGCCGGTCCCAACCCGTGTCGGCGGCTTCGGCGGGGCGGACGGGCTGATCCGCTTCATTCGCGAAATCGGCGTGACGGCATTGGTCGACGCCACCCATCCCTTCGCGGCGCGGATCTCGTTCAACGCGGCGCTGGCGGCAAGGGAAACCGGCGTGGCGGCGCTTGCCTATCGCCGGCCCGAGTGGCCGCGCCAGCCCGGCGATCGCTGGGTCGAGGTCGACAGCGTTGCCGATGCGGTCGGTGCCCTGGGCGAAGCGTCCCGCCGTGTGTTCCTGACGGTGGGACGTCTCGAACTTGCCCACTTCGCCGCGGCTCCGCAGCACGCCTATCTGGTGCGCACGATCGAGCCGGTGGGCGACGCGCTGCCGATCCCGGATCTGACCGTGATCGAAGCGCGTGGCCCGTTCTCCGAGGACGCCGAAGCCAAGACGCTGGCTGATCATCGCATCGAGCTGCTTGTGACCAAACATTCTGGCGGCGATGCCACCTACGGCAAGATCGCCGCGGCGCGCGCGCTCGCGTTGCCGGTGGTGATGGTCCGCCGCCCGCCGATGGCCGACATGGAGGCAACCGGCGCGCTCGATGCAGCGGTCTCCTTCGTTGCCGCTCATGCCGGCGGCTCCACGGAACGGGGCGTGTAGACGAAGGGCGGTGCGCCCTCGCGGTCGATCAGCCGGGTGGTCGACGTGCCGATGATGACAATCGTCGCCATGTCGGCCATGTCGCCTTTCATGTCCGACAGAGGAAGGATCTCGATCCGCTCGTCCGGGCGGCCGACGGCGCGGGCCAGCACGACCGGCGTGCGCGCCGGCAGGCGCGCGCGGGCGATTTCCAGCGCGGCATCCAGTTGCCAGGGTCGGGCCTTGGAGATCGGGTTGTAGAGCGCGACGGCAAAGCCGACCGAGAGCGCTGCGTCCAGGCGCTGAACGATGACTTCCCAGGGCTTCAGATTGTCGGAGAGCGAAATCGCGCAGAAATCGCCGCCGAGCGGCGCCCCGACACGGGCTGCGGCGGCAAGCATCGCCGTGATGCCCGGCTCGATCGAAATGTCCAGACTGCGCCACGCGACCGGGCCGGCTTCAAGCGCCTCGAACACGGCGGCGGCCATGGCGAACACCCCCGGATCGCCGCCGGAGACCACGGCGACCCGGCGTCCATCCGCGGCAAGGGAGAGCGCGTGCCGCGCCCGGTCGACCTCGACGCGGTTGTCGCTGGCGTGCCGGGTCTGGCCAGCCCACTCCGGCACACGGGCGAGGTAGGCGTGATAGCCGATCAGGTCCGTCGCCTCGAATAGGGCGGACTTGGCCGCTGCGGTCAGATAGTGGGGGTCGCCGGGTCCAAGGCCGATGACTGTCAGCCGGCCGGTCATAGCCGCCTCCCGTTGCCGGGGACCAGGATCATGGAGAAATAGGGGGCCGGATCGTCGGACCGTTCCGACAGCGGCACGATGATCTCGTCCGCCATCGAGGCGCGTTCGGCGTAGATCGCGCGCTCTTCCAGCCCGGCGGCGCGCAGCGCGGCACGCACCTTCGGCAGGTGTCGGCCGAGCTTCATGATCACGGCCGCGTCGGTGTCCTTCAGGCGTCGTGTCAGGTCATCGGCGCCAAGCGTCCCCGGCAGCACGGTCAGGACGTCGTCGCCCCAGGTGATCGGCGCCTCGGCATGGGTCCAGGCCGCCGACATGCCGCTGACAGCCGGGATCACCTCGGTCGGAAAGCGCGGCGCGAGCCGGCGCCACAGATGCATGAAAGAGCCGTAGAAGAACGGGTCGCCTTCGCACAGCACCGAGACCCGCCGGCCGGCATTCAATTCGGCGGCAAGCCGGTTGGCGCAGTCCTCGTAGAAGGTGTGGATGCCGCAGCGATAGGTGGGATCGGTGACGGGAACCTCAGTGGTCACTGGATAGACCAGCGCAAGCTCGCGGGCCGGATCGGCGCCGATTACCTTATCGGCAATGGTGCGCGCGTTGCCACGCACACCGGCCTTGCAGAAGTGCACCAGCAGATCGGCTTCCTCCAGCAGGCGGCGGGCTTTTACGGTCATGTAGTCGGGATTGCCGGGGCCAAGCCCGATGCCGTAGAGCAGGGTCGGAGAGGTGGCTTCGGGCATGGTCACTCCGCGCTCGGCCGGGCTGCGTGGAGTGCGGGCTGAAAACCGGTGTCCACTTTTCCTCACTCCACGCTGGAAGCGAGCGCATTGACGGCGGCCGCCGCCATGGCGCTACCGCCGCGCCGGCCGCGCACGACCAGATACGGCACGCGCCCGTCTGCGGCGAGCGCGTCCTTGGACTCGGCTGCCCCCACGAAGCCGACCGGAATGCCGATCACGGCAGCCGGCTTCGGCGCGCCCTCGTCGAGCATTTCCAGAAGCCTAAACAGAGCGGTGGGCGCATTGCCGACCACCACCAACGCGCCGGCGAGCTGCGTCTCCCACAGCGTGATCGCAGCGGCGGTCCGTGTGGTGCCGAGCGACGTGGCGAGCGCCGGAACGCTCGGATCGTCGAGGGTGCAGATCACGGGATTGTCGGCGGGAAGCCGGGAGCGGGTGATGCCGTTTGCCACCATCTTAGCGTCGCACAGGATCGCCGCGCCGGCCTTCAGGGCGGCTTCCGCGGCGGGCGCGAAATCGTCCGACATGGCGACGTCGGCGGGCAGGTCGGTCATGCCGCAGGCGTGGATCATCCGCACCACCACACGCTCGGCGGTGCCGCTCCATGGCGAGAGATCGGCTTCGGATCGGATGATCGCGAAGGAGCGGCGATAGATCTCGTCGCCGGTCTTCAGGTAGTCGTGGCGCATCGGGCTGTGCGGCCTCCAAAGCGGGTACGAAGGTTCGCCTCGTCGCCGGGTGCGGCAAGGCGGTGCAGAATGTCGTCGAAATCGAGATTTGCAACCGGCACGTCGAACGGACCGCCGTCGAGTACGACATCGAAGCCGGTGTCGGCGGCGACCAGCGTCAACGGCGCGGCCTTGCGTCGGGCGCAGCCTTTGGCGCAACCGGAAAGGTGGACGAGCGCGGGCCAGGGCCCATCCGGAAGATGCTCGGCCAGCCGCGCCGCGCGGGATCGCGTGGGCGTAAGCGCCCGACTGCAGGCCGGCGCGCCGGGGCAAGTCACGACGCGCAATCGCTTGTCGTTGGGTGCCGTCACGAGACCGAGGTCGGAAAGGGCCGGGACAAGATCGGTTGCGGTTGCCTCCGACAGGCCGGGCAGGAATATCCCACGCGCGGGCGTCAGGCGAATCCGGGGAACGCCGGCCTTGTCGGCGCTCGTCGCGACAGCGGCGAGCTGGTCGCTGGAAAGCTGGCCGAACGGTGCCGCTGCGAGCAGACCGACATAGCCGTCTTTCAAGGAGACGATCCCGGCCGCGGGCAGGGGTGGGAGAGGCATCCGGTGCGGCGCGCTGGGAGGAGACAGCAGCGCCTCGATCGTCTCGGTGGGAAGTGCGCGCACCCGCCGGACTGCATGGTCGGCAAGGGCCGTCGAAAGCGCCGACAAGAGGCGCCGCAGCGTCGGCTCCAGGTCATCGAGCGCCATTGGGGCGCCCCAGCAACGGCCATCTGGCCGGGCAAGGGCGATCGAGACCGTGTCGGGTTGATCCGCGTCGATTCGCAGGTCCGGGGCGAGATGATCCAGCGCCGATGCGCCGCCGGTCTCGATCGCGATCAGGAATTTTGCCGGAAGCGTCATCTCGGCAACTGCGGCCTCGACCATATCGGCCAGGGGTCGGGCGTCGACGATTTCGTTCGGATCGTCGCCGGTAAGCGGCGAGATCACGGTCGCGCGGTAGGGTGGACGCGGCGACGCTTCTACCAGGCCGAGCCGGTCGAGTTCGGCTTCCAGCGGCGCCCGGGTGGCCTCCCGCGCCCCTCTGATCTGCAGGTTGGCGTGGCTGGTGATATCCAGAATACCGTTGCCGAAGCGGGATGCGGCGTCTGCGACGCCGCTCACCTGGTCGCGCGTCAGCGTACCGTTGCGCGGATGCACCCGCACGATCAGCCCGTCGCCGGACTCCATCGGCCGGCGCACGCCGGGACACCAGCCGCGCGCCATCTGGTCGGCTGTCGCGGTCATTCCGCCGCCTCGTCCAGAAGGGCGGCGGAGTTCAGTCGGCTCTGCCAAAGCCCGCGTCGCCTGAGATCCGTCAGCCGATCTCGGATGGCCCGCTCGGCGGGGGCGTTCGCCGATCTCAGACGCGCGTTCACGTCCTCGTCCAGGAGATAGGCCTGCAGGATCGCGTCGAAGGCGGTGTCCGGCACTGCTTCGGTGGTGGCGGCGAAGACGTAAAGTGCCTCCACGCCCTGGGCGAGTTCCGCGCCGCCGCGCCAGCCATGGGAAAGCTGGGCGTCGATCCAGCGGGGATTGGTGAGTCGGCCGCGGACGATGCGGGCGAGATCTTCCTTCAGCGTGCGCGAGACCGGGCGCTCGGGCTTGGAGGTGTCGAGGCTGTAGAGGCTCGGGTCGGCGCCGAGCCGCTTGGCCGCCGCAACGAAGCCGCCGAAAGAATCGGCAATCGAATCGCCGTCGAGAAGATCGCGCTCGCCCACGTCGGTGGTATGCACGAAGGCGTCGGCGGCCTCGATGCGCGCGGCAAAGCCGCCATGAGCCTGGCCATCTCCGCCCCTGCCACCGAAGGCGAGACCGGTCTCCGCGAGATAGACCGCGCCGAGATCCTCCGTCACCTCCCAGCCACCGCCCAGCGCCTGACCGGCGACGCCGGCGCCGTAGCGCCCCCAGGCGGCACCGAAAATGCGGGCCATGTCGTCGCCGTCGCGCTTGGCTTCGGCGAGCGCGTTCCAGGCGTCGTCCTCGTCCAGGTCCGCGATCGCCTGCACCGCCTGGTCGATCAGCGCGATCTGGTCGGGGAAAGTATCGCGGAAGGCGCCCGAAATGCGGATGGTCACATCGATGCGCGGCCGATCGAGCTTGGCAAGCGGCAGGATCTCGAAGCCGGAGACCCGGGTCGAGGCATCGTCCCAGCGCGGCCGCGCGCCCATCAGCGCCAGGATGTGCGCGATGTCCTCGCCGCCGGTGCGCAATGTTGGGGAGGCCCAGAGATCCATTACGATGCGGCGCGGCCAATCGCCATGCTCCTGCAGATGGCGGCGCACCACCTCTTGCGCGGCCTTGTCGCCGAGGATCGAGGCCGCACGGGTCGGGATCGCGCGTGGGTCGACGGTGGCAAGGTTGCGGCCTGTCGGGATTACGTCGGCGCGGCCGCGCGAGGGCGAACCGGCTGGACCGGGTACGGCGAAGCGTCCATCGAGCGCGGCCAGCAGTCCCTCGCGTTCGCCGGCGCTGCAGCTTTCGTAACCTTCCGGCGCGGCGGCGAAGACGTGGAGCCCGTCGCGCACGGTGATCTCGCCGAGATCGCAGAGATGGGCGTCAAGCCGCGTCAGAGCGTCCGCCATCTCCATGTTGCGGGTGACGCCGCATTCGCCGGCAAGACCGGAAAGTTCGGCCCGCTCCAGAATGTCGGCGGCGACGAGATCCGCCCGTCGCGGATCGAGCACCTGAGCCTCGGAGAATTCCTCCACCAACTCGCGCAGTGCGGCCGCCTCGCCATGAAGCCCGGCTTCGCCGGTCAGCGGGGTGAGATGGCCGACGGTGACGGCGCCGAGCCGGCGCTTGGCGGGAGCAGCCTCGCCAGGGTCGTCGCAGATGAAGGGATAGATCACCGGCAGATCACCGACGATCACCCGCGGCCAGCAAGCGGGGGAGAGCGCCACCGCCTTGCCTGGCAGCCACTCCCCGGTGCCATGGGTGCCGAGATGGATCATGGCGTCGACGCCGGAGCGCAGCGCCAAATAGAAGGCGAGATAGGCGTGGGTCGGGATCTCGTCCGGGTCGTGATAAATCGCCTTGCGGTCCGTGCCCCGACTGCGGTCGGGTTGCAGGGCCACCAGCGCGTTGCCGGCTTCCACGGAGGGGAAGCGGAAGACGCCGTCTGTGCAGGCCGGGTCGGTCGCCGGATCGCCCCAGCGGGCGGAGAGCGCATCGCGGAGGCTGGCGGGCAGCGTGTCGAGCCAGGCGCGATAGGCATCGAGGGGAATGGTGAGCCTTGCGCCTTCAGGTTGGTTTCTCGGCTCGGAAGTCAGACGGGCCATCAGCTCCTGGCCGTCGAACCCACGCGCCGTCACGTAGCCGGCCTCGGCCAGATCGTCGAGAATCCGGCAGGTGGAGGCGGGGGTATCGAGACCGACGGCGAAACCGGCCCGTCCAGCGCGGGCGGGATAGTCGGAGAGTACGATCGCGATCCGCCGATCGCTCCTGGGTGTCCGCCGCAGCCGGACCCAGCCCGCCGCCTGGTTGGCGAGTGCGGCGATGCCGTCGTTATAGGGCACTGGAATGCGCCGCGCGAAGGCGAGCGTGGGGTCCTCCTCCGTCTCTTCGCGGAAGGAGATCGGAAAGCCGGAGATGCGTCCGTCGAATTCCGGCAGCGCCACCTGCATGGCGAGGTCGGCGGCCGCCAGTCCCCGGTCGGAGGCCTCCCAGGCTTCCTGTCGGCTTCCCGAGGGAGTGGCCTGCAGAATTGGACAGTCGGCCCGGTCCAGCACGAAGTCGCCGTCCTGGCGGGCGGAAAAGGCGGTGGTGGAGACGATGACGTCCGGCTTTGCGCGGGCCAGAAGCGTACCGAGCGGGCCGGTCGCCCGGTCGTCCTTCAGGCTGGTCACGCCGAGCACGAGGGGCGCGAGGCCGCGTGCGTCCAAAGCCGTGATCATGGTGGCAAGCGGTGCCGTCTCGCCGGCCAGGATAGCCGAGCGATATGCAATCACCAGGGCGAGGGGTTGCCGACGCTCCTGGTCTTGCTGAGTTTCGGATTGGGGGGCGGCATTTCCCTTTTCTCCGCTCATTCCCCCGAAAGCGGGAATCCATGGCGCAGACGCCTCAAGATCCGGGATTTCCCCATGGACTCCCGCTTTCGCGAGAGTGAGCAGAGGATGGGGCAGGGCCAGCGGATCGAAAATCCCCTGCACTGGGTCCCAGGCGAAGAAGGGCGGGACATCCTCCGGAGCGGTCGCCGCGACATCCCAACCGATTTCTCGGGCAAGAAAGCCCAACAGCCCGCGCATGTTGCTGGTGCCGCCGGCGTCGAAATAGGCGGTGATCCGCTGCCGGGTCTCCTCGCTCACCGTGCAATGATCGTCGAGGCGCGGGTCGGCGCGTCCGTCGCCGGGAATCACGGCAAGCGAAATGCCGTGCGCACGGCAGGCGGCCGCCGTGGCTTCCACGCCGTAGCGCCAATAGTCCAGCCCGCCCAGGCAACGCACCAGCACGATGCGCGCCTTGGACAGCGTCTTGTCGATGTAGAAATCGACCGACAGCGGATGCCGCAGCCGCCTCAGGCTCGCCAGACGGAGCGTCGGCAGCGCAGCGTGATCCGCCTCGTAAGCCGTCGCGATCGCGGCTAGGTCGGATTCGGCGAACGACAGCACCACGATCTCTCCCGGCGGCTGGCCGAGATCGACGGCGGTGTCGCCGTCGTCCAGGCTGACGCTCGTGACCGGGAGGAGATGCATATCGATCCGCGCCCTGCCGCCTACGCGCTCAGCGCGGCGTCGGCCGCAAGCGCGCGCTTGACGCTGTTTAGATCGAAGCCTTTCAGGCCAATCACGACCAGATGGCCCTCGCGCACCTCGCCCGGTTTCCACGGCCGGTCGAAATGATGTGCCACGCGGCGGCCCACGCCCTGGATGACGAGGCGCATCGGCTTGCCGTCCACCGGCACGAAGCCCTTGATCCGCAGCACGCCGTCGGCTTCGGCCGCTTGCGCCACCTGGGCAATCAGGGCTTCCGGGCTTTCAACCGATGCGACGGAGACGGCCACCGTCTCGAAGTCGTCGTGGTCGTGGTCCTCTTCGCCGTCGTGATGGGTGCGGCGGGCGTCGAGATCGTCTTCAACGGCGGCGCCGAGGCCGAGCAGGAGCGTCGGATCGACCTTGCCGTGGGCCGTTTCCACGATCTTTACCGCGCGCGGCAGGTGATCCTCGATCTCGGTTCGGGCCTTGGCCTTCTGGGCGTCGTCCATCAGGTCGGCCTTGTTCATCAAGATCATGTCGGCGCACAAGATCTGATCCTCGAACACCTCCTCCAGCGGGTTGTCGTGATCGACCGACTGGTCGCGCTCGCGCTGGGCGGCAAGCGCTTCTTCGTCATCGACGAACATACCGTCGGCGACGGCCGGACCTTCCACCACCGCGATCACGCCGTCGACGGTGACGCGCGACTTGATCTGCGGCCAGTTGAAGGCCGTCACCAGTGGCTTCGGCAGCGCCAGACCGGAGGTTTCGATCAGGATGTGGTCCGGCGGCGTCTCCCAGGAGAGGATCGTGTCCAGCGCGGGTAGGAAGTCGTCGGCCACGGTGCAGCAGATGCAGCCATTCGGCAGCTCCACCACCTGGCCGTCGCCGCAGCCTTCGATGCCGCAGCCTTCCAGGAACGAGCCGTCGAAGCCGACATCGCCGAACTCGTTGACGAGGATCGCGATGCGCGCGCCGTCGGCATGCTCCAGTACGTGGCGAACGAGGGTCGTCTTGCCGGCCCCAAGGAAGCCGGTGACGATGGTGCAGGGGATCTTGGCAAAGCCGGTCATCTCTGGCTCCCGGAGCTGAATGGGGGAATGCGGGCGACGACGCCCTTTTTGAATTCGGTGGGACGCTGGCGCCAGGGCACGATGCCGTCCGCCGTGTCGGCGTAGAGGCCGACTCCGGCGAGGATGGTGTCGGCAGAGACGTCTGCGTCAAGATCGCCGTAGACATAGGTCCAGCGATCGGGACCGGAGACCGCGATGGTACATGGCCGCTTGCAGACCGAAAGGCAGGTCACCGCTTCAAGGGCGATCCGGCAGGATAGCTGCGCGTCCTCGGCCAGCCGTTCGGCGAGCGCCTGGTGCAGGCGCGCACCCGGCCGTTCCGGATCGTCCGCCGATACACCGGCCTCGCGGCAGGTGGTGCAGACCATCAGACGAATCGGCGCTTCGGTGTCTGGGGTCGGTGCCGTCATCAAGTGCCACCGGCCAGGGATTTCGGAAACGTCATCATCACTCCGTCCTTCGCAGCCCGGAGTCCGGGCGACACTTCTACGGACGGAGCGGAGCGAGGGCCCCGGCACTGCGCGATCGCGTACACCCCGACGGATCGGCCCATAGAAGCGAACGGCGACGGCAGGTCTCCTGGCTTGCGGGCCATCGCGCTTCCACCAGCCTTCCCGGAGGTCCATCTCCAGTGGCGTGTCGGGTGGAAGTGAGCCCGCCTACAGTTGCGGGGGCAGCCACGGTTTTGGACCGGAAAGTCCGCACCGCGTTCCCTTTTCACCCCGTTGCCGGGGCACCGTCGCAGACCGTGATGGTTATCGCCGGGGCCGGCCGGATGCAAGGTCGCTCAGCGAAAGGGGCCTTTCCGCAGGTGCTCCCCCGCTCTAGGCTCGCGCCGATT
The DNA here is from genome assembly GCF_040750475.1 of Amorphus sp. 3PC139-8. Classification (NCBI taxonomy): domain Bacteria; kingdom Pseudomonadati; phylum Pseudomonadota; class Alphaproteobacteria; order Hyphomicrobiales; family Amorphaceae; genus Amorphus; species Amorphus sp. 3PC139-8. The sequence goes on from NZ_JABJVY010000012.1 coordinate 101,976, forward strand.
TCGTGGAAGGAGGACCAAACGCCGTGACCGAGACCGACGCCGCCGAGCGTCATCGCCAGAAGATGCAGAAGCGCAAGGAAGTGCAGGACCGAGAGGTCGCCTCCAAGACCATCGAAAAGGGACTGCTGATCGTGAACACCGGCCCGGGCAAGGGCAAGTCGACGGCGGCCATGGGGCTGATTCTGCGCGCGCTCGGTCATGACTGGAAGGTGGGCGTGGTCCAGTTCATCAAGGGGGGCTGGGAAACCGGGGAGAAGGCTGCATTCGCCCGATTCGGCGATCAGATCGCCTGGCACACCATGGGTGAGGGCTTCACCTGGGAGACCCAGGACCGCGAGCGCGATGTGGCGGCCGCGAAGGCAGCCTGGGCGCAGGCGGAAGCGCTGATGGAGGATCCGGAGATCCGGCTTTTGGTGCTGGACGAACTCAACATCGCGCTGCGCTACGATTATCTGCCGCTGGACCAGGTGGTGGCGCGTCTCGCCGACCGCCGGCCGGACCTGCACGTCGTGGTGACTGGGCGCAACGCCAAGCCGGAGCTGATCGAGGTCGCCGACTTGGTGACTGAGATGACGCTCGTTAAGCATCATTTCGCCGCCGGCGTGAAGGCGCAGGAAGGCATCGAGTTCTGATGGGTCGCGCGCTGAGCTGGATCAAGTTTGTCTCCGCTCACGCCAGTTCGCTTCGCTCACGGCTGCGCGGATGCCGCCCATGACCCGCGCCTTCATGGTCCAGGGGACCGGCTCGAATGTCGGCAAATCGCTACTGGTGGCCGGCTTCTGCCGGCTCTTTGCGCGCCGGGGGCTGAGGGTCCGGCCGTTCAAACCCCAAAACATGTCCAACAACGCGGCCGTGACCGAAGATGGCGGCGAGATTGGTCGTGCCCAGGCACTCCAAGCCCGCGCCGCCGGTGTGCCGCTGTCGGTTCACATGAACCCGGTGCTGTTGAAGCCTCAAAGCGAGATCGGGGCTCAGGTGGTGGTGCAGGGCAAGGTGGTGGGCACCGCGCGGGCGCGGGAATTCCAGGATTGGAAACCGCGCCTGATGGCGGCGGTCAAAGAGAGCTTCGATCGGCTTGGCGGCGAGGCCGATCTCGTCATCGTGGAAGGCGCCGGCTCCGCCTCCGAAGTGAATTTGCGCAAGGGCGACATCGCCAACATGGGATTTGCCCGGGCAACCGGCACCCCGGTGGTGTTGGTCGGCGATATCGATCGGGGCGGGGTGATTGCGAGCCTGGTCGGCACCAAGACGGTGCTCGACCCGGACGACGCGGCGATGATCCGTGGTTTCCTGGTCAACCGCTTTCGGGGCGATCCGGGGCTGTTCGCCGACGGCATGGCCTTCGTTGCCGAACGCACCGGCTGGCCGGCGCTGGGACTGATTCCGCATTTCGAGGAGGCGCGGCGGTTGCCGGCGGAGGACATTCTGGGGCTCGCCGGGTCGGACGCTCGTGCAGGCGCGGTTGTGATCGCCGTCCCGGTCACGCCGCGAATCTCCAATTTCGACGATCTCGATCCCCTGCGCGAAGAGCCGGGGGTAGAGGTTCGCCTGATCCATCCCGGCACGCCGATCCCCGCCGAGGCGACGCTGGTGCTGTTGCCGGGCTCCAAGGCCACCATTGACGACCTCGAATTTCTGCGCCGCGAAGGCTGGGATATCGATATCGCCGCCCACGTCCGCCGTGGCGGGCGGGTGATGGGCCTGTGTGGCGGCTATCAGATGCTGGGGCGCGTTATCGACGATCCCGAAGGGCTGGAAGGCTCGCCCCGCCGGGTCGAAGGGCTCGGCCTTCTGGACGTGGAAACCCGGATGGGTGGCGACAAGCGGCTGGTCGCGGCGAGCGGGCGGCTGGCAGGTTCCGAGGTTCCGGTCGTCGGCTACGAGATGCATCTAGGCGTGAGCCAGGGCCCGGACACGGCCCGGCCGTTCGCGACGCTTGCGGGTGGGGCGACGGACGGCGCCGTCTCCCGCGATGGCCGCGTGGTGGGCACCTATCTCCATGGGCTGTTTTCGGGGGCGGAGATGCGCCGCCAGCTGCTGGAGACGATCGCGGCGCGAACCAGCGATCTCGACTACGAGCAAATGGTCGACGACGTCCTCGACCGACTGGCCGAGCATCTGGAGGCCCACGTGGACGCCGATCGGCTGTTGGAGATCAGCTCAGGACAGTGAGCGCGAGGGCGAGGGCGCCGGCGGCGAGCGCCCACAAAAGGCCACACGCTGTCCGGTAGAGCCGGAGCGCGCGGCGGATGTCGGCCGCTGTGGCCTCGGCGCGGCCGTTGCCCATATAGGCGTCCTCCACCAGCGTTGCGCCATAGGTGCGCGGGCCGGCCAGCCGCAGGCCCAGCGCGCCGGCGACTGCCGCTTCCGGCCAGCCGGCGTTGGGTGAGCGGTGGTGACGGGCGTCCCGGCGCACGGCCTGCCAGGCGTCCCGTGCTGATTCCCCGGAAAGTGTGGCGGCGCCGGCGATCAGCAGCGCCGTCAGGCGCGAGGCCGGCAGGTTGACGAGATCGTCCAACCGGGCGGCCGCCCATCCGAACGCTGCGTGGCGCGGCGTACGGTGGCCGATCATCGAATCGGCGGTGTTGATCGCCTTGTAGGCCGCCGCCCCCGGCAGGCCGGCGACGCCGGCCCAGAAGGCGGGCGCGACGACGCCGTCGGAGAAATTTTCAGCAAGGCTTTCGATCGCCGCCCGACAGACGGCGGCCTCGTCCAGCGTGTTCGGATTGCGTCCGACGATCATGGCGACGGCGCGCCGGCCACCGGCGAGCCCCTCCGTTTCAAGGCCGGTGGCGACCGCCGCGACATGGGTGAACAGGCTGCGCTGAGCGATCAGAGTGGAGGTCAGCACGCCGGTCACAACCAGCCCGATAGTGCCGAGAAAGCCGAGCGCCCAGTTGAGCGCGGCTGTCACCGCCAGCGTTGCGGCAAGGAGCAGCGCGAGCGCGACAATCCCAAAGGCTTGACGGCGCGTATCCCGGTCGCTCTCGCGGTTGAGGCGACGGTCGAGCGCATCGATCAGTGCGCCCATCCAGGTGACCGGATGGCCGATCCTGGCGTAGAGAGGGGCCGGATAGCCGGCCAGCGCCTCGACCACGAGCGCACAGACGAGAACGGCCAATGACCCGGACAACAACAAGCGGACGGCCCTCCCGCACCATGAGCCACAATCAGACCGGACCCGCGCATGGCGGCGATCTCGCCGCCGCCCGCGCACTCTTTCCCGATGCTCCCGAGCCGTGGATCGACCTGTCGACCGGGATCAACCCGGTTCCCTATCCCGTCGGCGAGCTGCCGTTAAGCGTCTTTCATCGGTTGCCGTCGCCCGCCGATCAGGAGGCGTTGGAAGCGGCCGCGCGATCGGCCTATGGCGCGTCCGAGACGAGCCAGGTGGTCGCCGCACCGGGAACCCAGGCGCTGATTGAGCTTCTGCCCCGGCTCTGGACGGCGAAACGTGTCGCCATCTTGGGACCGACTTACGCCGAACACGCCCACGCCTGGCGCAAGGCCGGACACGATGTCGTCGAAGTGACGCGCCTGTCGGAGGCGGACGCGGAGATCGTCGTGGTGGTCAATCCCAACAATCCGGACGGACGCGTGATCGATCGCCCGTCGCTGCTTGCCGAGGCGGCGGCGCGGGCCGGCGAGGGCGGTTGGCTGGTGGTCGACGAGGCCTTCGCCGACTTCGAACCCGCTGAAAGTCTCGCGCCGGTGCTGCCGCCGAATGCCGTGGTTCTGCGCTCCTTCGGCAAGACCTACGGGCTGGCCGGCATTCGGCTCGGCTTCGCGATTGCGAAGCCGGACATGGCCGCCGAGTTGCGGGCGCGCATGGGCCCATGGGCGGTCGCCGGTCCCGCAATAGAGCTCGGCCGGCGCGCGCTGTCGGATCGGGATTGGCTTGCCGATGCAGCGTCGGCGCGGGCGGCGGATGCGGACTGGCTGGATGCACTGCTTCACCCCGTTCTTGGGTCGGCGCTGGGAGGGACGCGACTGTTTCGTTGCTACCGCTCGCCGGCTGCCCCGGCGGTGTTCGATCGTCTCGGCCGGGCCGGGATCTGGGTGCGCCGCTTCGAGCACGACCGGGAGCTGCTTCGCTTCGGATTGCCGGCATCGCAGTCGGAGTGGAGCCGGCTGACACGGACCGTCGGAGACGGCGCTCGTTCACCCGGTTGAGTTGACTCCCGCCATCGACTCCGGCCTATTGGCGCCGTCGATGGTTTCCGGCGCGCCACGCGTGCCGGAACGTAAGAAGGGAATACGGTGCGGTCCCGCTCGGGACCAAGTCCGTGGCTGCCCCCGCAACTGTGAGCGGCGAGCGCGGCGTCCGAAAAGCCACTGGGATCTGCTGGTTCCGGGAAGGTGGACGCTGATGCGACGACCCGCAAGCCAGGAGACCTGCCGCCGACTTGCACTGCCGGCCATGCCGGGAGTGCCCCTTAACCGGACGCCGGGGTGTGCGTCTGGCGGGTTGGTCGGCAGGGGCGTTTCGCCAGTCTCCCGTCCAAAGCGCCACATTCCCCGATCGTTCTTTCAGAGTCTGCCCCGCCGGTCGCATATCCCGACCGGGCCGGGACGCTTGGGAGCGACGACGTGACCTTTCTATCCAAACTTTCAGCGGCCGCTGTCGGCGCCGCACTGGCTCTTAGTCCGATTGCGGCGAGTGCCCATTTTCAGCTCGTCTACACGCCGGAAGTGAACCTGACCAAGCCGGGCGACGTGCCGTTGATGCTGGTGTTCTGGCATCCGTTCGAAAACGGCTTCGTGATGGATATGGGCGAGCCGCTCGCCTTCTACGCCGTCAACCGCGGCAAGAAGATCGACCTGATGGATCGGCTTGAGCCCATCGCGTTTGCCGGCATCGAAAACGATGCGGCTGCCTACACCGCCTCCGTACCGGTGCGTCGTTCCGGCGACTATGTCCTCGTGATAGAGCCTGCGCCCTACTACGAGGAAAGCGAGGACATCTACATCCAGCAGCTCACCAAGAGCTATCTGAACCTCAACCAGCTTCCGACCGACTGGATGGAGCCCCAGGGTCTCAAGACCGAGATCGTGCCCTTGAACCGGCCGACCAACATCCTGGCTGGTTCGACCTTCACTGGTCGCGTGATGTCGAATGGCGAGCCGGTCGCGGGCGCGGAAATCGAGGTGGAATATATGGCCGCCGAGCCGCGGATGGGCGAAAACAAGCCGAGCGAGCCGGTGGCGTCGCCGATGCCCGGCGGGGCCGTGGTCGCGATCAGCGATGATGAGGGCTACTTCACCTTCGGCGTTCCGAAGGCCGGCTTCTGGGGCTTCGCCGCTCTCGGCTCGGGGCCGGATACGGAGTTCGAGGGTAAGGAACTCTCCCAGGACGCGGTGCTCTGGGTGCGCGCCTACGACGTCGAATAAGGCGGGATTCGGAGACCAACCGATGCATATCGTGGATGGGGCGTTGTCCAACGACGTCGTGATCGGCGGAGCCGTTCTCGCCGTCGGCGGGATCGCTCTCGGCTTGAAGTCTCTGACGGCTGAGAAGATTCCGGCGGCCGGGGTGTTGAGCGCGACCTTTTTCGTGGCCTCCCTCGTCCACGTGCCGATCGGACCCTCCAGCGTTCACCTGATCATGAATGGCTTGGCCGGGCTGGTGCTCGGCTGGGCCGCCTTTCCGGCGCTGTTCGTGGGGCTCTTGTTGCAGGCCGTGTTCTTCGGGTTCGGGGGGCTCACGGTCCTCGGCATCAATACGCTCGACATCGCGCTGCCGGCCGTCCTCGTCTACTTTCTTTGTCGGCCGGGCATCGTCCGCTCCGGTCCTGCCGTCGCTGCGATTTGGGGGGCCATCGGCGGTGGGCTGGCGATTGCGCTCACCACCGGCTGTGTGGCTGTGGCGCTGGCCTTGAGCGGGGAGGAGTTCGTTCCTGCCGCCAAGCTCGTCTTTTTCGCCCACATCCCGATCATGGGGGTCGAAGCCTTGATCACCGGAGCGGCCGTCTATCTGGCACGCCGCGTGAAACCCGAAATCTTCGGCGTCGTGACCGGTTGAGAAGGAGAGAACGATGCGGCTGCTGCAGGCTTTTGTCCTTCTGCTGATGCTCGTCCCCGCCGCCCCGGCGTCGGCCCACAACGTCATTGCGTCGGTCTTTACCAGCGGCGACGCGATCGAAGGCGAGATCGGCTTTTCCAACGGCGAAATGGCGCCCGATGCCTTGGTGGAAGTCTTCGACGAGGACGGCAACAAGCTCGGCGAGACCCGAACCGGCGCCGACGGCTTTTTCACTTACGTCCCAACGAAAAAGGTTCCCCATATCTTCCGCTCCAATCTCGGAGCAGGCCACGTGGCGGAAGTGCGCATGGAGGTGGACGAACTGCCGCCGATCGACGGCGAAGAGGGGGAGGCGCCTGCGTCGACTTCGGCTACGGCTTCTACCGGATCGACGCCGACCGCACCGTCGTCGGATGCAGGACAAATGGTTGCTGCCGGCATCGATCTCGCCGCCTTCCAGGAGGAACAGCGCCGGATGATCACCGAGGCGGTGCAGAAACAGGTAATCCCGTTGCGCCGTGACCTTGCCGCCTACAAGGAGAAGGCGGATCTCCAGGGCGTTCTTGGCGGAATCGGTTACATTTTGGGCCTGTTCGGTGTCGGCTATTACATTGCCGCCCGCCGCAAGCTTCAGAGGTCCTAAGTGGGACACGTTCTCGGTCATGATCGCCGTGCTCTGCGCGACACGGGCGCCATTGCGCCGGGTCTCGGCATCGATGCCATCGATCCGCGCACCCGTGTCGTCGCCGCCGTCATGTTCGCCATTGCAGTGGTGGCGCTACATGACCTTGCCGCCCTTGCCTGCGCACTTCTGGCCGCTGTGGGCATGATGGCGTTCGCGCGTCTGCCCGTGGGGCAGACGCTGAAGCGCATGGCGATGATGGACGGCTTCATCATCGTGATGCTGGCGATGCTGCCGTTCACCGTGCCGGGCGATCCGATCTTTGTGGTCTTCGGCCTCACTGCCTCGTGGCAGGGGTTATGGCAGGCGGTGGAGATCGCGTTGAAGGCGAACGCAGTGATCCTCGCGCTGATGGCGCTGGTGGGGTCGATGGAGCCGGTCACACTCGGCCATGCGCTGCATCGGCTGAAAGTGCCGGATAATCTCGTTTACCTGCTGATGTTCACGGTACGCTACGTGGAAGTCCTGCAGAGCGAATATCTGCGCTTGCGCGTCGCCATGAAGGCGCGCGGCTTCAAGGCTGGCAACAACCGACACACCTACCGCTCGATCGGCTATCTGGTCGGCATGATGCTGGTGCGCGCGATCGAGCGCTCGGAACGGATTTTGGCGGCGATGCGCTGCCGGGGCTTCACCGGACGGATTCCCTTGATCGATGAGCTTGCCTTCACCCACCGCGATCTTGCCTTTTCGCTGGTGTTCGCGGTCGTCGTTGCGGGCATCGTCGCCGTTCAGGTGGCGCAATGAGCGCGGAACAGGCAGACGACGCCGCACTGATCGAGCTTTCCGGGATTTCCTTTTCCTATCCGGGTCACGCGCCGGTGCTATCGGACGCGGATCTGCAGCTTGAGCGCGGCGAACGGCTTTGTCTCGTCGGCCACAACGGGGCTGGCAAGAGCACGCTGCTGTCCATCGTCGTCGGCCTGCTGCGGCCAACGAGCGGGCGCGTCGTTGCGTTCGGCCAGGAGCGGCGCGAGGAGGCCGATTTCCATGATGTCCGCCGGCTTGCGGGCTTGGTGTTTCAGGATCCGGACGACCAGCTCTTCTGCCCCACGGTGGCCGAAGATATTGCCTTTGGCCCTTTGAATCTCGGTCAGCGCCGCGACGAGGCAATGGCGGTGGTGGAGAGCGTGCTTTCCGACCTCGATTTGCGCCATCTGAAGGATCGGGTGACCCACAAGCTCTCCGGCGGCGAAAAGCGGTTGGTGACGCTGGCGGCGGTGCTTGCCATGAAGCCGGAGGTTCTGCTTCTCGACGAGCCGACCAATGCGCTCGACGAGGCCAACGAGGGGCGGCTGACGGAGATCCTGCTGGGGTTGCCTCAGGCGATGATCGTGGTTTCCCACGATTCGCGCTTTCGCGAGCGGATCGGAACGCGCGCCGTTCGGCTCAGCGATGGGACCCTGATTCCCGCCTGATCGGCGCGTGTCGGATTTCCGGCGAAGCGGCGGCGCCGCGGTAGGCTTGTTCTTGGCGCAATTTCGGACGGAAAACCGGTCCCCACTTTCCCTGAAATTACTCTACAGCCGAATGATCCGACATAGGCTGCCGGCATCCGCCGCCGGGGCGTGAGGCGGGCGGATCACCAACGCGCCCGAGGCGGCCAACGTCGACAGCATGGAAGAATCCTGCAGCGTGAACGGGTCGACAAGCGGGAGCGCATCGTCGCGATGCGACAGCGTCGCGCGGACATAGTCCTCCCGATCGCCGTTGGCACCCATGGCATGGGCGAGGATGGCCGGCTCCGCGTGGGGGCCCGGATCATTGTCGCCCTGCAGGGCGCGAACCAGCGGCACCAGGAACTGGATGGCGCACACCAGGCTGGAAACCGGGTTGCCCGGCAGACCCAGCACCCGCAACGCTTCCAGTCGGCCGAAGATCAGCGGCTTGCCCGGCCGCATGGCGATCTTCCAAAAACCGAGCTCCATGCCGGCGTCGCCGAAGGCCTGCTTGACCAGATCGTGATCGCCGACGGAGGCGCCACCCAGCGTGACCAGCACGTCCGCGCCGCGGGCGCGCCCTTCTGCAAGCGCTGCGGCCGTCGCCGTCGCATCGTCGCGCACAATGCCGAGATCGAGCGCCTCGCCGCCCGCCGCGGCAATCAGCGCGGTCAGCGCCGGCGTGTTGGACGCGACGATCTGGTCTGGTCCGGGCTCGGTGCCGGGGGGCACCAGCTCGTCGCCGGTGGCGATCAGGCCGATCCGCGGCCGACGGGCAACCGCGATCTCCGCGTGGTTCATGGCGGCGGCAAGAGCGATGTGGCGAGCGGCGATCCGGGTCCCGGCGGACAGCAGGACCTCGTCGGCCTCGAAGTCCAATCCGGCGCGGCGCACATGGCGGCCCGGCTCTACGGGCGTGTCGACGCGGATTGTTCCATCGTCCCGCGCCGTGGCGTTTTCCTGGATCAGGATCGTGTCGGCCTGATCGGGAACCGGCGCGCCGGTGAAGATGCGCACGGTTTCGCCGGGGCCAAGTGCACCTTCGTAGCGGTGTCCTGCCGCAGCCGTTCCGACGAGGCGGAGTGTCGCGCCCTCCGTCGCCGCATCCGAGGCGCGCACCGCATAGCCATCCATGGCGGAGGCGGGGAAGGGAGGCTGGCTGCGCCGGGCGGCAAGATCCTGCGCCAGAACGCGGCCATGGGCGTCGGCAAGCGACACGGTCTCGACGCCGAGGCGGGAGGCGCCGTCAAGCACGCGGCGGCGGGCATCGGCAACGGGAAGCAGAGTCATGCCGGCGCCCCCGCTTGCCAGTCTCCGGATCGGCCGCCGGATTTGGTGACCAGACGGATGTCGCCGATCACCATGCCGCGCTCCACCGCCTTGGCCATGTCGTAGATCGTCAGACACGCCACGCTGGCGGCCGTCAGGGCCTCCATCTCCACGCCGGTCCGGCTGTCGACGGCAACCCGCGCGGTGACCTTCAAGCCGGGCAACAGCCGATCGGCTTCCACCTCGACCTTGACGGAGGAGATCGGCAACGGATGGCAGAGCGGGATCAGCTCATGGGTGCGCTTGGCGGCCATGATGCCGGCAATCCGGGCGACCGCGAACACGTCGCCCTTCTTCAAATCGCCGGCGAGGATCAGGTCCAGCGTCTCCGGCAGCATGGCCACCGATCCGGTCGCCACCGCCTCCCGGTGGGTGACGTTCTTGTCGGAGACGTCGACCATGCGCGCCGCGCCGGTCTCGTCGAGATGGGTGAGGGTGGACCCGGCCTGCCGGGCCTCGTCACCCGGCGACGGCATCGGCTTCGACCTTGACCGGCGAGAGCAGGGCCCGCGTGGCCGCTTCCACGTCGTCCTGGCGCATCAGGCTTTCACCGACCAGGAAGGCGTCGAAGCCGACCTTGGAGAGCCGTGCAATGTCATGCGGGGTGGAAATGCCCGATTCGGCGACCAGGAGACGGTTGCCCGGGATTTTCGGAGCCAACGTCTCGGAGGTCTCCAAGGTCGTCTCGAAGGTCTTCAGATTGCGGTTGTTGACGCCCATCATCACCGCCGGGATCTCGACGGCGCGGGTAAGCTCTGCCTCGTCATGAACTTCAATCAGCGCGTCCATGCCGAGGTTGTGAGCGGTTTCCACCAGCCGGGTCGCGGTGGCGTCGTCGATCGCCGCCATGATGACCAGGATCGCATCGGCGCCCCAGGCCCGCGCTTCGAATACCTGGTAAGGATCGTAGAGGAAGTCTTTCCGGATCACCGGCAGCGCCACGGCCGCGCGCGCCGCTTTCAGAAATTCCGGCGATCCTTGGAAGGAGGGTCCGTCCGTCAGGACGGACAGGCAGCTCGCGCCACCCGTCTCATAGGCTTTCGCGAGCGCGACGGGGTCGAAATCCTCCCGGATCACGCCCTTGGACGGGCTCGCCTTCTTGATCTCGGCAATCAGGCCGGGCTTGCCGGCGCCGATCGCCTTTTCCAATCCGGCGCGAAAGGAGCGGGGCGGAGGCGCGTCACGCGCCATCAGCTCGATTTCGTCCTGCGGGATCGCCGCTTTCGCCGCGTCGATTTCGGCGCGCTTGTAGGCTTCGATCTCGGTGAGGATGTCGGTCATACGCTACTCGTTCGATGCCGCGACGAGCTTGCCCAGGGTTTCGAGCGCTCGTCCGCTGTCGATGGTTTCCGCTGCCAGCGCCACACCTTCTTCAAGCGAGGACGCCCGATCGGCGATCAGAAGGGCCGCTCCCGCATTCATCAGCACGATGTCGCGATAGGGGCCTGCCTTGCCGGCAAGGACCTCGCGCAACGCTGTGGCGTTTTTGTGGGCATCGCCTCCGATCAGCTCCGAAAGCGGCCAGCGCGGCAGGCCGGCATCCTCCGGCTTGATGGTGAATTCCGTCACCTCGCCGTTCTCCAGCGCGGCGACATAGGTCTCCGATGTGACCGTGATTTCGTCCAGGCCGTCGGCGCCGTGGACGATCCACGCCTTGGTCGAGCCGAGCTTGCCGAGCGCCTGGGCAAGCGGCGCCAGCCAACGCTTATCGAACACGCCGACGAGTTGGCGGCCGACGTCGGCCGGATTGGAAAGCGGCCCGAGAATGTTGAAGATCGTGCGGGTTCCGAGCTCCACCCGGGTCGGGCCGACATGCTTCATGGCGGCATGGTGGGCCGGCGCGAACATGAAGCCGACATTGGCCTCGCGGATGCAGCGGCCGATCGCCTCGGGGTCGAGCTCGATGTTGATGCCGAGCGCGGTGAGCACGTCGGCGGCCCCGGATTTAGAGGACAGCGCGCGGTTGCCGTGCTTGGCCACCGGGACGCCCGCCGCAGCGACCACGAACGCCGAACAGGTGGAGACGTTGTAGCTGCCCTTGGCGTCGCCGCCGGTGCCGACGATGTCGATCGCGTCCGCAGGGGCGGAGACGCGGCGCATCTTCTCGCGCATGGTCTCGACCGCCCCGGTGATCTCGTCGATGGTTTCGCCGCGGATCCGCAGTCCCATCAGCAGGCCGCCCATCTGCGACGGGGTGGCCTCACCCGACATCATGACGTCGAAGGCGCGCCGAGCTTCCTCGCGGGAGAGGGCCTCGCCTTGTGCAACCTTGTCGATCAGGGTTTTGAGCTCGGCCATCAGCCGGGTCCCCTTCGCTTGCTCGATCCGTTGCCCGGCTTTCGATCGGCGATGGTCCGCGATCGAAGGCCGAACCCATTAGGGCGCGCCGACGATCTGGTTCAACATTTGCTGGTTGACCTCCATCGGCCGCTCACGCTCCAGCGCCGCGACATAGGAGCCGACCAGCGCGTCGCCCATTGACCGCTGCAGCCGCTGCCGGGCGGGCTCGTTGTCGGCCGCTTCAGCGAAGAAGGCCGGTCGGTCGACACTCGCCACCTCGATCACCAGATGGCGCGTATCGGCGGCGGCCACATCGGTAATGCTGCCTTGCGGGCCGTCGAAAGCCGCTGTGACCGCGCCTTGCGGCAAGGTCCCGGCGTTGCCGTCGCGGGTGAACGGCTCGGAGGTCTGGACCTCGGCGCCGATCGACTGGGCCACCGCTTCCAGGCTTTCGCCGTTGCGCACGCGTTCCGCGGCGTCCTGGGCGAGGGTCGCGATCTTGTCGGTCACCTGGGTCTCGGTCCAGGCCGCGATCACCGGGCCGCGCACCTCGTCGAGCGGGCGGTCGCGGGCGGGGGTCACGTCGGTGACGCGATACCAGACATAATCGGCCGGGCCGACCTGGATCGGCGGATTGTCGGCGCCCACTTCGGTGTCGAACGCGTCGGAGAGCAGGTCGTCCTTGGCCGGCAACGTTACGTTGGCTCCGCCGGGGGCCGTGCCCGAGGCACTGACGGCGGGCACCATCTGCAGCGGAATCGAGAACCGCTTGGCGACTTCCTGCATGGTCGCGCCGCCGGCGAAGGCGTCCTCGACCTCGTCGTAGAGATCCAGCACTTCGCGTTCGGCGGCTTGCTGGGCCAGCTCCTGGCGAATCGTGCTTTCGACCTCGGAGAAAGGCTGGCGCGCGCCCGGATTGATCTCACTCACGCGCACCAGCACGGTGCCGAAGCGCCCGTCGACCACCTCGGCGCCCGGCCCCTCCAAGGAAAAGGCGGCTTCGGCGACCGCCGGATCGACGATCTGGCTGCGGTCCACCGTGCCCAGATCCACGTCGCTCATGGTCCGCCCGGCGGAGACGAGGATCTCTTCGAACGGCGTGCCGGAGGCGAGCTTCTGCGCTGCCGCCTGGGCGCGCGCCTTGTCGTCGAAAAAGACCTGCTGCACGTGGCGCGTTTCTGGTGTGCCGAACCGGTTCGGCGATCCGTCGTAGACCTCGCGCGCATCCTCCTCGCTGATGGAGGAGGGGTTGGCGATGGTCTCGGCATTGGCCTGCAGAAGCGCGAGCGCGCGATATTCGGGAGCGGCGAACTCCGCCTTGTGCTCGTTGTAGAACGAGGTCAGCTCGTCGTCGGTCGGATCGGGAATGGCGTCGATCGCATCGCGATCCACGGTGAAATAGCGGATCGTGCGCTCTTCGTTACGGTACTGGTTGACCGCTTCGAGATAAACGGTCGGCACGCCGAGCCCGCCGAACAGGCCGTCGACGAGCTGGCGCCGCTCCAGGAGATTGCGCTGATCCTCGATATAGCCGTCCTCGGTCATGCCGTTGGCGGCGAGAATCTGCTGGAGGCGGTTGCGGTCGAACTGTCCCGAAGGGCCTTGGAAGGTGCTGTCGTCGCGAATCGACGCAGCCACCCGCTCGTCACCGACGCCGATGCCATAGTCCTTGGCGGCATCGGTCAGCAGCGCGTCGGTGGCAAGCGCGCCGAGGATCTGCCTGGGCAGGCCGTACTGGATCGCCTCGTCGGCCGGGATCGGCCGGCCTGCCTGCTGGCTCAGCCGCTGGAGCGCGCGGTTGTAGTCGCGCTGGAACTCCACGGCGGTGATTTCCGTATCTCCCACCCGGGCGACCTGGTTCGCCCCGAAACCGCGGAAAATATCGGCGATGCCCCAGATGCCGAAGCTGAGGACCAGTAGCGCGATGAGGACTTTTGCGACCCACGTGCTGGCGCCGCGCCGAAGTTGGTTGAGCATGAAGAAGGGGCAACCGTTGTTGTCGTGATCCTGGCGTTAAGGCCGCGGATCATAGAAAGCGCACCGATGCCGGGCAAGCATATGGACTTATCACCCGTCACGAGTGTTTCTATGGGCCGAAACCGACCCGTCATCGCAGCCGGGACGGTCAGGCGCAAGATGCAACCGCGCATTGGCTTGAACGGCATAGGCCGATTTCAGGTGCGGAACGAGCTGGACGGTGCCTGGTCCGCTGCGGTGCGTATGTGAATTGAAACCCGATCGCGGCGAAAGGCATATGGTGCCTGACGCAGACGTGATCTGAATGGGAGGAGACAGTCGCGTGACGTCTACGTTGATTGCCGGCAATTGGAAGATGAACGGTCTGGCGCGTTCGATCGGAGAGTTGGAGGCGATGATCGCCGGCCGCTCCGAGGTCCCGGACACGGTCGACCTTCTGATCTGTCCGCCCGCAACCCTGGTCGCCGCATTCGCGCTTCGGGCGCAGAATACCGGTGTTTCCATCGGCGGGCAGGATTGCCATGCGGCCGTCAGCGGGGCGCACACCGGCGACATCTCCGCGGAAATGCTGGCCGATTGCGGTGCAAGCCATGTGATCGTCGGTCATTCGGAGCGCCGTGCCGATCATGGCGAGACCGACGCCGTGGTGCGGGCGAAGGTCGAGGCGGTCTGGCGGGCCGGGCTGGTCGCGATCGCGTGCGTGGGCGAGACGGAAGCGGAACGCGATGCCGGCCGGGCCGTCGAGGTAGTGGAGCGCCAGCTCGACGGATCGCTGCCGGAGAGGGCGACGGCAGCAAATCTCGTGGTCGCCTACGAGCCAGTCTGGGCGATCGGCACCGGACGGACGCCGACGGTCGAGGACGTCGCGAGCATGCACGCCGCGATTCGCTTGGTTCTGGAAAAGCGCTTCGGCGACGACGGCGGCGCGATCAAGATCCTCTACGGCGGATCGGTGAAGCCGGACAACGCGGCAACGTTGCTCGGCGTGGATCACGTCAACGGTGCGCTGGTCGGTGGTGCCAGCCTCAAGGCGAGCGACTTTCTCGCCATCGCGAAGGCGGGATAGACCTCTCAAGATAGGCCCCGATTGAACGCGAGGCGGCAAAACGGCGTTTAACAGGAGACCCGGTTTCCCCTTCGCCTGCAAAGGCTCTGGAAACGATCGCAGAGGAGTATCCTGGCCGTGTTGCCACCGCTTGTCCTCGTTCCCGGTCTTGCCTGTACGCCGCGTTTGTTTGCGCCCTTGGTGGATGTGCTCGGCCAGGACGCGATCTCCGTCCAAATCGCCGAACATCTCGGTCCGGACACAATCGGGGAAATCGCCGACCAGATCCTAGCGGCCTCGCCGCCCTATTTCGCGCTGGCCGGTCTTTCCATGGGTGGCTACATCGCCCTGGAAATGGCGCTGCGGGCTCCCGATCGGGTCAATCATCTGGGCCTGTTCAACACCAAGATCAGCCCCGATTCGCCTGAGAAGGCCGCCAGTCGGCGCGAGCTGATCGCGCTCGCCGAAGACAGCCGCTTCGAGGATGTCATCGATCGGTTGCTGCCGGCCTTCCTGCATCCCGCCCGGCTAGAAGACGCAGATCTGGTGGCGACGGTCCGTGCGATGGCGCATGACGTCGGTCCGGACCGGTTCATCGCGCAAGAACGGGCGCTGCTGTCGCGGGAAAATAGGCTGCAACAGGCGGCAAAGCTGGAGATGCCCACGCTGGTCATCGCGGGGGATGCCGATCAGCTCATGCCGGCGGATGCGGCGGACGAAATCCGTCGGACCATCCCCCATGCGACACTGGTGACGATTGAGACGTGCGGCCATCTCTCCACGCTGGAGCGACCCGTTGCCGTTGCCCATGCCATTGCGGATTGGCTCGGACTTCCCTTGGCCGAAAACCGGGTATAGGTCTTGTCCAAAGGGCCTGCGGCCCCGCGCAGACAGGGATGGCCCGATGGCTTGGCAGCGGCTGTCGATCAACGAGGCGGAAGCCCACCCGCTTTACGGGGTCAAGGGCTGGCTCAGGATATTTCTAGTCTTCTTCGTGGTCGCGGGCGTGGCAGGCGTCGCGCAGATTTTCATGGCCGAGCCGAAAGGGTTCGCCACCCTGTTCGGCCCCTATGCGCGCCAGGTTCACTACGTCGATTCCTTTTCCGGGCTGGTGCTCGCCGGCGTCGCGGTGATGGGGCTTTATCGCTCGCCGCTGTTCGGTGCGTTGATCGTGCCGGCGCTGCTGTTGCGCTTCTTCGCGACGGCCATCGCTGCGGCGGGCTTTCACGGGGAGCTCGTCCGTGATCGGGCCGCAGCCGGTAGTGACGCCCCGTTTTTCGATGCGATTCTCCTCACGGTCGTCATAGGGGCGGTGCTGTGCGCGCTGTTTTGCTGGTATTTCCTGCGTTCCAGGCGGGTGAATGTCACCTATCGCTACCGGGTCCCGCTTGATCCCAACGCGCCGCCTGAACCCAAGCCGGATCCCTGGGCGCGGTTTCGCTGAGCAAGCCAAGCGAGGGCGGAAGCCGGATTACTTCTCGGGAACCGGCGTCAGCACCGGCTTGCCGGCCAGATGCGCCTGAATGTTCTCGATCGCGAGCTCGACGGTCGCTTTCACCGCCTCCGGCGCATGGCCGCCGATGTGCGGCGTGAACACGACAGTGTCGCATGCGAGAAGGGCGGCGGGAACTTCCGGCTCGCCCTCGATCACGTCCAGGCCCGCGCCGGCGATCACGCCCGTCTTCAGCGCCTCAATCAAGGCGTCTGTGTCGACGACCGACCCGCGGGCGATGTTGACGAGGTAGCCGTCGGATCCGAGCGCCTCCAGAAAGGCCGCGTTCACGAGATGACGGGTGCCGTCGCCGCCAGGCGTTGCGATCGCGATTACGTCTGCCCAACGCGCAAGGGCGATCGGATCCTCGAAATAGCTGTAGTCCACATCCGAGCGCGGATTGCGGGCCGTGTAGCCGATCGGCATGGCAAAGCCGCCCGAGCCGCTTTTGGCGATCTCGCGGCCGATGCGGCCAAGCCCCAGAACGCCCAGCTTGCGGCCGGAAATGGAAGGATGCAGGTCGCGCCGAAACTGGCTCCACCGGCCGGCCCGCACGGCGGCATCGCCCTGGGCGATCTTGTGCATCGTGCCCAGGATCAGCGCCATCGCATGATCGGCCACCTGGCGGGCATTGGCGCCAGGACCGTGGGTGACTACAAGGCCGCGGGCACGGGCTGCCTTGTGATCGATGTTTTCATATCCGGCGCCGAGCGCGAGCACCATTTCCAGCTTCGGATAGGTGTCCATCTCCTCAGCCGTCAGGCCGCGCGAGCCACTCGTCAAGAGGATGCGAAGCTCGCTTGCGATCTCGGCATCGGCAGCGACGTGATCGGCCTTGTTCCAGCCGCGATAGGGCTCAAGCCCGGCCGCTCGGAACATATCCAAATAGGTGTCGTGGAGCGCATGCAGGACGAGGAGAGGCTCAGTCACGGTCGGACTTTTCCTGTACTTGCTTACACATCGAGCGCTTCGAGGTCGGCGAAGGCGGCATGGTCCTGGATGAAGGCGAACCGCGCCTCCGCCTTGTTGCCCATCAGCCGGTCCACCGTTTCGGTTGTCTCCTCCGCCTCTTCGGCAACCACGACCCGAAGCAGCGTGCGGGTCTTCGGGTCCATCGTGGTCTCCTTGAGCTGGTTCGGCAGCATTTCGCCCAGGCCCTTGAACCGTCCGGTCTCCACCTTCTTTTTGGCGTCGAACTCCGTGCGCAGGAGCTCTTCGCGGTGGGCATCGTCGCGAGCGTAAAGCGTCTTGGTGCCCTGCGTCATGCGATAGAGCGGAGGGGCGGCGAGATACAGCCGGCCGGCACGCACCAGGCCAGGCATCTCGCGATAGAAGAACGTGATCAGCAGCGAGGCGATGTGAGCGCCGTCGACGTCGGCGTCCGTCATGATGATCACGCGTTCGTAGCGCAGGTCCTCCAGCCGGAACCCGGACCGCGTCGCGCAGCCGAGCGCCTGGTTGAGGTCGGCGAGCTGCTGATTCTGGGCGAGCTTGTCGCGCCCGGCGCTGGCAACGTTCAGGATCTTGCCGCGCAAGGGAAGCACCGCCTGGGTGGCGCGGTTGCGGGCCTGTTTGGCGGAGCCGCCGGCCGAATCGCCCTCCACGATGAAGATCTCGGTGCCGGCCGCCTGGTTGGTGGTGCAGTCGGCGAGCTTGCCGGGAAGGCGCAGCTTGCGGGTGGCGCTGCGGCGCTGGACATCGCGCTCCTGCTTGCGGCGCAAACGCTCGTCGGCGCGGTCGATCGCGGTTTCGATGAGCTGCGAGGCGCGGGCGGGATCTTCCGCCAGCCAGTGGTCGAAGGCGTCGCGCAGCGCCTGCTCCACGATCCGGGTCGCTTCGTTGGAGGCGAGCTTGTCCTTGGTCTGGCCGACGAACTCCGGCTCGCGCACGAACACCGACAGCATGCCGGCGACGAGGCCCATCAGGTCGTCGGCGGTGACCTGGGCCGTCTTCTTCTGGCCGATGCGTTCGCCGTGAGCCTTGATGCCCTTCAAGAGCGCCGCCCTCAGCCCCTGCTCGTGGGTGCCGCCTTCCGGCGTGGGCACCGTGTTGCAGTAGGATTGCAGGAAGCCGTCGAACTGGACGAAGGCGACCGCCCATTCCACGGCGCCGTGCTTGCCGGAGGAGCCGGCGCGGCCGGAAAACACCCCGTCGACCACCCGGCGTTCGCCCTTCAGGCGCTCCTGCAGATAGTCGGCAAGACCGCCGGGGAAGCGGAACACCGCCTCGGCCGGCACGTCCTCGCGCACGAGCTCGGGCGAACAGCTCCAGCGGATCTCCACGCCGGCGAACAGATAGGCCTTTGCGCGCGCCATGCGCAAAACGCGCGCTGCGTCGAAACGCGCAGACGGGCCGAAGATCTCGGTGTCCGGCACGAAGCGCACCGTGGTGCCGCGCCGGTTCATCACCTCGCCGCAATCTTCCACCGGTCCGGTCGAATGACCGCGCTCGAAGCTCTGGCGATAGAGCCGGCGCCCGCGCGCGACCTCCACGTCGAGCCGGCTGGACAGCGCGTTCACCACCGAGACGCCGACGCCGTGCAGGCCGCCGGAGGCCTCGTACGCCTTGGAGCCAAACTTACCGCCCGCATGCAGGGTGGTCATGATCACTTCCAACGCCGAGCGGTCGGGAAAGCGCGGATGGGGATCGACCGGAATGCCGCGCCCATTGTCGGCCACCGACAAGCTGCCGTCGCCGTCCAGGCGGACCTCGATGCGCGTGGCATGGCCGGCCACCGCCTCGTCCATGGAGTTGTCCAGCACTTCGGCGAAGAGGTGGTGCAGCGCCTTGGCGTCGGTGCCGCCGATATACATGCCCGGCCGGCGGCGAACCGGCTCCAGCCCCTCCAGCACCTCGATATCGGCGGCCGAATAGCCGCCATCGCTCTCCTGAACCATCGGAGCGGTGCGCCGCTGTGCTGCCTGCGACCGGGCGGCCGGGCGCTTTGCCTCGGCCTGTGCGGGGCTCCGGGCAGGGCGGGAGGTCTCGCTGGCAAACAGGTCGTCGCTTTTGGCCATTGGCGGAAATCCAGATCGTCGGCGGGTCAGGATGCGCTTCGGTCCGATCGGAGCAGACGCATCGTGATCGAGTCCAAAAGTTAGGAGCGGGATACGAGCGAAAAGCCGGTCCGGCTTTTTCGCCTGCCTCTCCTCTATCACGCACGAATCGCAAACGCAGAGTCTTGCACGGCTCGGCGGAAACAAGAACCGGCCGCGCCGCACCCCGATGTCGCGCCCGCCGGCGCCGATGGCAAGTCTTGACTTGTCGGATGCGAGTGCCCGAATGCCGCCCGATATCGGGCGTACCATCATGCTCTCGCCGCAGCTTGGTCACACCTTGTGACGTTTGTGCCACAGCAAGTGGACGTCGTTATAGCAGACCACCTAGAGCGGCACAGTTTGCCCCCATTGTGCCACAAACCAAGACGACCGGTGTTCCTCGCGCAAAGGTGAAAAGCCTTGGCGGGGGAGAAACGGAACGGTCGATGACGGCTGCGGTGGATGCAAGGCGGAAGCTCACGATGGCTCGGCCCGATCTGGGGTCGACGGCCCGCGTGCGGACGGCCTCCCGGACGGGTTGCCGTACTGTCGCCCAACACGTCGCGCATTGGATAGGGAACGGACGGTTGTCCCAGGCGATCCGGCAGACGGGGCCGGACGGGGGACGGGTCGGAGCGGGCGATAGGCGCGCTGCCGCGATCACACCGACCGGGCAAGCGGGGGCGACAGTGCGCAGCCGACAGGCGCGGAATGTCTCTGCAATGCGATCGACGACAATCGACAAGTCTTTGGCGCGCGGACCGGACGATCCCGGCGCCGCCGATCTGGTTAGTGTGGAAGCGAGCAGTCATGCGTAGCTTTGTGGTCTTCACACGCACCTGCCTGGCGGGCGCCGTGCTGGCCGTGGTTGCAACGGGCGCATGGGCCGGCGAGGCCGACAGCGCCAAGACA
The DNA here is from genome assembly GCF_040750475.1 of Amorphus sp. 3PC139-8. Taxonomy (NCBI): domain Bacteria; kingdom Pseudomonadati; phylum Pseudomonadota; class Alphaproteobacteria; order Hyphomicrobiales; family Amorphaceae; genus Amorphus; species Amorphus sp. 3PC139-8. Next base: position 122,192 of record NZ_JABJVY010000012.1, read on the forward strand.
GACGACACCTCGTCGCTCATCGATCTCTTTCGAGACGGTGTTCGGGCCTACTATCGCGGCGACAAGGCGATCGCCGTCGATAAGCTCTCCAAGGCGGCGGAGAACGACCATACGATGGCCCAGTGGAAGCTCGGCCGGATGTATGCCAACGGCGATGGCGTCGACGAGGACGACCTGAAGGCATTCGAATATTTCAGCCGGGTCGCCAACGCCCATGTCGACGAGGCGCCCAGTTCGCCCCAGGCGCCGTTCGTGGCGGATGCGCTGATCGAGCTCGGCGACTACTACGTCACCGGCATCAAGGACAGCGCGATCAAGCCGAACGTGGAACGCGCGCGCAATCTCTATACTTACGCCGCCTCCTATTTCGGCAACGCCCAGGCCCAGTACCGGCTCGGCCGGATGTATCTGGAAACCGACGCCAACGACCGCGACCCGCGCCTCGCCGCGCGCTGGCTTAAGCTGTCGGCGGAAAAGGGCAATCCGGATGCCCAGGCGATGCTGGGCGATCTCCTGTTCTTCGGCGACGACCTGCCGCGCCGCCCGGTGACCGGGCTGATGTGGCTCACGATCGCCCGCCGCTCGGCGACGGATACGGATTCGGAATGGATCCGCGAGCGTCAGGAGAAGGCCTTCGCGCGCGCCTCCGACGACGAGCGCAAGCGGGCGACCCAGCTGGCCGACACCTGGCTCGGCCACAACAGCCGGACGAATTAGCGACGGTCGTCCTGAGCGCTGGAAAGCCGTTCGGGAACGCGAGCGCTCTTGACGATCCGACGTCAGCCCTGCGGGGTTTCTTCCAACTCGTCGGGAAGCTCCCGGTCGAAGCCGTGCATCAGCTCCAGTCGCGATCGGGTCCAGATGTTGCGATCCGGATGGGCCGCATCGGGATTGTCGAGGCTCGCCACCGTCACATCGATCAGGGGATCGTCATCCAGCCGGAAGGTGAGGGAGGTCCCGCACTCCCGACAGAAGGTCCGTGTCGCTCGCGCGCTGGAGCGGTGCTCGGCGGCCCGCCCCGAGGTCCAGGCGAAGGCGCTGACGGGAACGGTGGTCCATGTGACCACGGTCGCGCCCACCGCCTGCTGGCACATGCGGCAATGGCAGTGCGCGGTATCGTCGAGGGAATGGGTCAGCCGGTAGCGAACCGCGCCGCAGAAGCAGCCCCCCGCATGGACCATCGGCTCCGGCAAATCGCTCATCGTGTTCGGGTTCCGTCGGCCTCAGCGGGAAAGATCAAACCGAAAGCGTTGCCACAACGGGAACATGGTCGGACGGCTTGTCCCGGCCGCGTACGTCGCGCTCGATGGTGACGGCTTCCAGGCGATCGGCCGCCTGGGGCGACAACAGCATGTGATCGATCCGGATTCCGTTGTCCTTCTGCCAGGCGCCGGCCTGATAGTCCCAGAACGTATAGCACGCAGCGTCGGTGGTGGCGCGCACCGCGTCCGTATAGCCGAGCGCCTGTAGCCGGCGGTAGAAGGCGCGGCTTTCCGGTTGGAACAGCGCGTCGTTCACCCAGGCTTCCGGCCGCTTGGCGTCGATCGGGTCGGGAATGACGTTGTAGTCGCCGGCGAGCACCACCGGCTCTTCCAGGGCAAGCAGCTCCTCCGCCCGCCGGATCAGCCGGTCGGCCCAGGCAAGCTTGTAGGCGAACTTGTCGCTTTCGACCGGATTGCCGTTGGGAAGATAGATCGACGCCACCCGGACGACGCCGGCATCGGTCGAGATCACGCCTTCCAGATAGCGCGCCTGTTCGTCATCCGGGGCACCGTCAAGGCCGCGCTTGGGATCCTCCAGCGGTCGCTTGGAGAGGATCGCAACGCCGTTGAAGCCCTTCTGACCGTGGGTGGCGACGTTGTAGCCCAGGCTTTCGAACGGATCGACGGGGAAGCCCTCGTCGACCGACTTGATTTCCTGCAGGCAGACAACGTCCGGCTCCGCCTCGCGCAACCAGCCGAGCGTGGTGTCGAGACGGGCCTTGATGCCGTTGATGTTCCAGGTCGCGATTTTCACGGTGGGGCGCTGCCGGGTCTTCTCGATCGGAAATGGCTCAAACGATTGCCGCGTCGAATCGCGCCCACCGTCGCAAGGACAGTGTCGTCAGCCGATCGCTTGGCGCAAGAGGACCGGCGGGCCGGATCAGAACAACGAGAAGCTGGTGCCGCAGCCGCAGGAGGAGGTGGCATTCGGATTGCGGATCTGGAACGACTGGCCGATCAGATCGTCCACGAAGTCGATCTCCGAGCCGGAGAGATATTCCAGCGACATCGGATCGATCAGCACCGTCGCCCCGTCGCGGGCGATCACGATGTCGTCGGCTTCCCGGTCCTGGACCAGGTCGAAGGTATATTGAAAGCCCGAACAGCCACCGCCGGAGACCCCGATGCGCAGCGCCGTTCCTGCCGGCTCATTGGTCAGGATCTTCGCCACACGCCGGATTGCCTTGTCGGTCACAACCACTCCGGGCGCCGTGTCCGCTTCCATGGCTTCCATGATCTCGATCTCCTGTTCGCACGCGTTGTCGGCTTGTCAGTCGACCCGCCTCATAGTTAAGAGGTCTCCGACCATCGTCAAACCCCGCAAGTGGTCACGAGAGAGGGCGCGGTGAGCGAAGACAGGGGCTTTGAACGGCCGCGCGCACCCTATGCCGCCGATCCTGAGCGCTCGCGCGGGCGGCGGATCGTCGAGCCGGGAAGCCGCACGCGTTCCGATTTTCAGCGCGATCGCGACCGGATCGTGCATTCTACCGCCTTTCGTCGGCTGATGCACAAGACCCAGGTGTTCGTCTCGCTCGAAGGCGATCACTATCGCACTCGGCTCACCCATTCGCTCGAAGTTGCGCAGATCGCTCGCTCGATTTCCCGGGTGCTCGGCCTGGACGAGGATCTCGCCGAGTCGGTCGCGCTCGCCCACGATTTCGGCCACACGCCCTATGGGCACGAGGGCGAGGATGTCCTCGATCGCTGCATGGCCGGCTTCGACGGATTCGACCACAACGCCCAAAGCTACCGGATCGTGACCCGGCTGGAGCGGCGGTACGCGACCTATGACGGGCTGAACCTGACCTGGGAGACGCTGGAAGGACTGGTGAAGCACAACGGACCGCTGGCGAGCCGTGAGGGAATCGGGATCGGGCGCTATGCCGACCGTCCGCTGCCGCACGCTTTCGCCGCCGATCCGGACTTTTTGGGGCTGGAACCCTGGACCCAGCCGGCGCTGGAAGCCCAGGTCGCCGCGATCGCCGACGACATCGCCTACGATGCCCACGATATCGACGATGGGCTCCGGGCCGGGCTGATCGAACTCGACGATCTGCGGGGGGTGCCCCTGATTGGCGATTTCCTGACGGAGATTGACACGCGCTATCCGGGGCTGGAGCGCGCCCGGGTCGTGCACGAAATCGGGCGCCGCGTGCTGACCCGGATGATCGAGGACGTGATCGACGAAAGTCGGCGCCGGATCCTGGCAAGCGGTGTGGCAAGTGTCGACGCGGTGCGCGGATGGCCGCAGCCGCTGGTCGCCTTTTCGGCGCCGATGGCGGAGGCGGAGCGGGCGGTGAAGGCGTTCCTGACGAAGCGGGTCTACCGCGCGCCGTCGGTTCTGGCCGTGCGCGAGCAGGCGGGCCAGATCGTGGAAGATCTGTTCACCGCGTTCGTGGAGCGTCCGGAGCGGATGCCGGAGGAGTGGCGCCGCGATCTCGATCCGGCCGACGCGCGTCGGCTGCGGCGACGGGTCTGCGACTACATCGCGGGCATGACCGATCGCTTTGCGCTCCAGGAACACCGGCGCTTGTTTGACGCAACCCCGGAATTACGTTAGATCACCCGCCGACTGCACGGGTCGATCTTCCGAAGAAAAGCTTTATTTTTCAGCGTCTTGGCGCGCTTGGCGCGGAGCTTCGGTCCGGCTTCCCGCTCCCCTGGCGCGTGTGTGCGCTGTCGCTTGTTCGGGCAAAGCATGAATATTTTCGTCGATTTCGCCGATCGGATGGCCGTCATCCTCGGCAACCTCGGTGTGACCGCAGAAGACGGTCAGGCGGTTGATCGCTCGCGCATCGTCGTGGAGCCGCCGCGCGATCCCGCCCATGGCGATCTCGCCACCAACGCCGCCATGGTGTTCGCCAAGGCAATGGGCCGTCGCCCGCGCGATCTCGCGCTCGATATCTCCGAGAAGCTGGCGGAGGACCCGGACGTCGAGGCGGTGGAGGTCGCCGGCCCCGGCTTCGTCAACATTCGCCTGACCCAGAGGACGTGGACCCGGCTGTTGGCCACCATCCTGGAGAGCGGGATGAACTATGGCCGGTCCGAGCGCGGCGCCGATCGCCCCGTCAATGTGGAATATGTCTCGGCCAACCCGACCGGGCCGCTGCATGTCGGCCATTGCCGCGGCGCCGTCGTGGGCGACGTGCTTGCGAACCTGCTTGCTTTTTGCGGCTTCGCCGTCACCCGCGAATATTATGTCAACGATGCCGGCGCGCAGGTCGACGTGCTCGCCCGCTCCACCTTCCTGCGCTACCGGGAAGCGCTCGGCGAGGAGATCGGGGCGATTCCCGAAGGCCTGTATCCGGGCGAGTATCTGAAGGATATCGGCGCCGGCCTGGTCGAGCAGCACGGCCGAGGGCTCCTCGACATGGAGGAGGTCGACTGGCTCCCCATCGTCCGTCCCTTCGCCGTCGACCGCATGATGGAGATGATCCGGACGGACCTGGCCTCGCTCAGGATCGTCCATGATGTCGTGTTTTCCGAGCGCTCGCTGGTGGCGAACGGGCGCGACCGGGTGGCCGAGGCGATCGCCTATCTCACGGAGCGGGGCCTGATCTATCAGGGCACGTTGCCGCCGCCGAAGGGTCAGCCGGACGAGGAGTGGGAGGATCGTGAGCAGACTTTGTTCCGGTCCACCGACTTTGGCGACGATATCGATCGCGCGCTGTTGAAATCGGACGGCAGCTATACTTATTTCGCCTCCGACATCGCCTATCACTACGACAAGATCAGCCGGGGCTTCCTCGACATGATCGACGTGATGGGAGCCGATCATGGCGGCTACGTCAAACGGATGAAGGCGGCGGTCGCGGCGCTGACGGACGGCAAGGGCTCGCTCACCATCGAGCTTACCCAACTGGTCAAGCTGTTTCGGGGCGGCGAACCGGTTCGGATGTCGAAGCGGGCCGGCGATTTCGTGACCTTGCGGGACCTCGTGGACGAGGTCGGGCCGGATGCGGTCCGCTTCATGCTGTTGTTCCGCAAGGCGGACGCGCCGCTGGACTTCGATTTCAAGGCTGTGACGGAGCAGAGCCGCGAGAACCCGGTCTTCTACGTGCAGTATGCGCATGCGCGCTGCGCATCTGTGCTGCGTCAGGCGCGCGAAGAGATGCCGGATCTGGATGTCTCCACACCGGCTTTGGTCGCCACGCCGCTTGCCCGGCTCGACGACCCCGGCGAGCTGGCGCTGATTGCGAAGCTGGCGGAATGGCCGCGAATCGTTGACGCGGCGGCGGAGGCGCGCGAACCGCATCGGATCGCATTTTACCTCCACGAGTTGGCAAGCGCATTCCACGGACACTGGAATCGCGGAAAGGAATTGCCACACTTACGCTTTATTAAGGCTGAGGATTCAGGCTTCACCCAGGCTCGGCTGGCGCTCGTCTTGGCGACGCAGACGACCCTGAAGGTGGGATTGTCGGTCCTGGGCGTCTCGGCTCCGGATGAGATGCGCTAGCGCATCGTTCGACCTGATCGGGTGATCGGGTTTTACGGGACGATGCGCCGGGTTTGATGGACGGGCACGTCCTTCTCCAATCGAATGGTGGCATTCGGTCGGTGCGTGCTCCGACGGAAACCCTTGGTCGCATCCAGATCGAGACGCCGGGCCAGCTAAGAGAATACGGCGGTTCGAAGAATGACGAACTCGAAGACGAACCTGCGTCGCTCGGTCGGGCCGCGTCGGCCTGGGCGGGATGATACTGTTGGTGGATCGGAGCCTGATGATCCGCTGGCCGAACTGACGCGGTTCATGGGCGGCGACAGCGAGGCGGACGAGTGGACGCGTCCTCAGCGCCCCAGATTGCGTCCCCGACCCGCGGCGACCGAGACGTCGCAAGGCGACGATGCGTTCGCTGACGAGGGCGGGCGCGACGATGTGCGTCCGGACGCCTTCGCGGCGGTGCGCGCGGCCTTCGAGACCTCCGCCACGGACGACGGCGAAGGGGAGGGCGATCCTCTTCGTGCCGACAACGATGCCTGGATCGAGACCGACGAGGCCTGGGAGAGCGAGGACGCATTCGATCCTGAGCGCCCGGAAGCGGCGTCGACGGAGGACGATCAGGACGAGGCGTTGTTTGCCGCCGGGATCGCCGAAGATCTGGCCGACCCCGATCCGGGCTTCGACGACGAGGCTTCCCTGGAGGACGATTTGCCGGAGGCAGACGCCTCTGAACGCGAGCCTGCCGAGGCCGAGCAGACCGATGTCGACGAGCCTGAGGCGGACGCGGAGGTCTCCGACGATCCGTTCATGCTGGCGTTGATGCAGGAGCTCGACAGCGACCAAGGTGCCGAAAGCGTGAAGGCGGCGCCCGCCCGCGAGGAAGCGCCGAAAGAGACGTCGGTGACCGGCCGCACCTCCTCGTTCATTCCGCGGGCAACGCCGCGGGCGCCGGCGCCTGACATGGGTGGCTCCGCGTCGACGTCATCGTCGTCCAGCGAGTTTACCCCGACGCCTGAGCGTGGGGCCGGCGAGCCGGTGCGCTCAACCGTTGAGATGTCCGGCTTGGCTGCGACGCCGTCGGAGTCGTCCACGCCCGCCGCTACCAGCCGGCCGGAACCGACATCCCCGTCTCCGAAGCCGAGCCTCGAACCGTCACCGGTTCGCGCACCGGGCGATCCCGCCGCCGCGCGCGCTCCTCAGCGTCCGGCGTTCGGGACGCGTACCGAGGCGAGCCAGGAGCCCGCTCCGGCCCAATCCGCAGCATCTGCGCCCGCATCGGACACCGAAACGACCGCCACGATCGAGGCCTTGCACCGGCTGCGGGATCGCTTCGGCCGTCGGGACGAAGTGGACCATCAGGCGAACTCCGAGACGCCCGCGCCGCAAGCCGAGGCTCCCTCCGAAAGCGCGCCGGCCGCAAAGGCTCCGGATCGGCCCCTGCCTAGCCGGCCCACGCTTCAAAGCGGTCCGGCGGCGCCCGCCGCAGAACCGACTGCGAGTGCCACCCCGTCCGGGGGGGAACCGACCGCGAGCGATACCGCGCCGCCGAGCCGATCCTTCGCCACCGGCGCCACGCGTGAAACGCCGGCTCCGCGCCCGACACCCACATTTGCCAAGCTGGATGACTGGGAAGAGCACCCGGCGCATCGGGCGGCCGAAGCGCCACGGCCGCAACGCGTGACCTGGGCGGATGAAGCCGAACGCGCTCAGTCGACCCGCGCGGCGGCTTCCCCGGTTGCCGCCAAGCCTGCCGACGAGGCGCCGCGCGCCGCTGCTGCGGCTGAGGATGTGGCCGAGGAAAAGGCTGGGGCCGCCAGCGTGCCTGCTGCAGAAACGGAAGCGGCGGTCGACGAGATCGATTTCGAGTTCGATCTGGGCCTCGGCACCGAGACGGACGAGCAGGAGGCGGCCGAGGCCGAAGCTGGGCCGGCAGAGGCCGCGAAGAAGGCGGTCGAGCCGACGGAGACGCCGTCGGAGCCGTCCGTGGAAGACGCAGAGGCTGCCGGACCTGCCGTGGCGGTGCCCACGGTGCGGCCGCGCCGCACGGTCCCGAGCTTCCGGTTCGATCTCGGCGAACGTCGCCAGGAACCGGCCGAGCCGGAGCCGACGGCGGAAAAACCGCGCGGCTTTCCGCTCGGAGATCTTCCGGGCGTCGACGAGGAAAGCTGGCGCGGTTGGGCCTCCTCCGGGAAAACCGAACCGGTGCGCGGCAAAGGCGACGAGACCTCCGGCTCGGCCGATCAGCTCGCCGATGCGCTGTTTACCGAGGAAGAGCTGGATACGACGGACCTGCCGCGCATTCTGGCGCGCCGGATCGATGCCGACGAGGACGAGTTCGCCGAGGATGGCGCAGAAGATGATCGGTACGCCGAAGGCGACGAGGGCGACGGCTATGAGGACGATTACGAATACGACGACGAAGACGACCGCTACTACGACGAGGCGGAGCCGGAATGGGAGGACGATGATACTCTGCCGCCCCATTCGCTGGCGGAGATGGATGCCGCTCTGGGGCTGTCGGAGCGGCCGAAGCGTCGGCGGATCTGGCGGGCCGTTGCGGCCGTCGGCATCGTCGTGGTGCTCGGCGGTGTCGGCTACTTCGTCTACGGCATGACGACTGGCACGGAGGTCGACGACGGACCACCGCCGGTGATCCAGGCGAGCGCTGACGGGGTCAAGGTGATGCCGGAAGGCGGGGCCGCGAACGGCGACGGCAGCAAGTCCATTCAGGACCGCGTCGGCGCGGAGACCGGACGTCTGGTCCAGAGTTCCGAAGAGCCGATCGATCCGTCCCAGTCCGCCGGGGAGGGGACGTCGTCGCCGATGCTGCCCAAGCGCGTGCGCACGCTGGTGGTTCGGCCCGATGGCACGATCGTGCCGTCCGACGAGTTGGAATCCGCCGGCGCGGCGGAAGCCCAGCCGCGCGTCATCGATCAGACGTCGACCGCTTCTTCCCAGCCGTCGACGGACGCAGCCGCGCCGGCGTCGTCCAGTCAGTCGTCTTCCGCGCCTGAGACCGTGTCGACTGCGCTTCCCGGAACGTCCGAAGCGGAGGATATGGCGGGGGCGACCGAGACTGCGTCCACCGGAACAGCCTCCGATCGGATCGAGACCGCAACGACCGAAACGACGACGACCGAAACGGCGGCTGCCGAGCCGTCGCAACTGTCTCAGCCCTCGCCGATCCGAACCTCCGAGCGGTTGTCCAGTGCGGTTCCGCCGACCCCGAGGGCCCGCGACGACAGCGGCACGCGCTCCGTCTCCACCACACGAGTGACGTCTCAGCCGAGCCGGGGGCCGTTGTCGCTGGTGCCCGACCAGGGCAATTCGGCGACATCGTCCGCGACCACGTCGACGCCGTCCTCGACGACGGGGGTGGGCGAGAGGGTCTCGCCCTCCGAGCTTGCCGCCAGCGCCCAGCGTGCGAACCAGCAGCGCACGGCGGCGACGCGGCAGAGCAGTTCTGCTGCAACGAGTTTGGCGGCAACGTCCGCTCCCGCGGCCGCGTCGGCGCCCTGGTCGGTCCAGGTGAGCTCGCAGCGCTCCCAGGACCAAGCCGAAGCGGCCTATCGCCAGCTTCAGCAGCGGTTTCCGTCGATCTTGGGTAGCCGCTCGCCGGACATCCAGGTCGCCGATCTCGGCTCGCGTGGCACCTTCTACCGGGTGCGGCTGCCGGCCCAGAGCCGGGACGCGGCGAACCAGCTCTGCTCGGAGCTGAAGGCGGCGGGCGGCGACTGCTTCATCGGGCGGAACTAGAGCGCTTCCAGGCGAAGTGGACACCGGTTCGCCGTCCGGAAGCGCGTGAAATAACGGCCGGCGCGCGGTCACGCGCTGGCTTCGCTTGTTCCTGTTTTCGCCGAGGTGAGCGGGCGAAAGGCTTGTTATTCCGTCCCAAAGCCCTGGAGGACATGGGTGAGGTTGTCGCCCAGGGCGGGCGAGAGGTAGCCGCCCTCCTGCACGAACAGGGTCGGCAGGCCAAGGTCCGCGATTGCCGCGCCGATCCTGGCAAAGCCCGGTGTCGTAACGGCAAGCCCCTGAAACGGGTCGTCGATATGGGCGTCGAGCCCAAGTGCGATCACCAGCGCGTCGGCGCCGAAGGCGGCGATCCGCTCGAAGGCGGTCTCGAGGGTGTTGAGATAGTCCTCGTCGCCGGTCTTGCGCTCCAACGGCAGATTGAGGTTGAAGCCGAGACCGTTGCCGTCGCCACGCTCCTGGGCGTGTCCCCAGAAGAAGGGATAGAATCGCACCGGGTCGGCATGGATCGACACCGTCAAAACGTCGTTGCGGCGATAGAAGATTCCTTGCGTGCCGTTGCCGTGATGGACGTCGATATCCAGGATCGCAGGCCGCTTGCCGGCGGACCGCAGACGCTCTGCGGCGATGCCGGAATTGTTGAAAAAGCAGAATCCGCCGGCGAGATCGGTGAAGGCGTGATGGCCCGGCGGGCGGGAAAGCGCATAGGCCGCTCGTCCGCCCGAGAGAAGATAGTCCACGCCGGAAACCGCCGTCTGGGCCGACCAGTAGGCCGCCTCGAAGGTGCCAGCGGCGATCGGGCAGGCGGTGTCGGCCTGGTGATAGCCGGCCTGGCCGACGGCGGACTTCGGATAGCTGTCGGACCGGTTGGCCGGATGGATGTTCGGGATCACTTCCGCGCCGGCTCCGTCGATGCGCTGCCAGCGCGGGAAGATCGTCTTCAGAAAGGCGATATATTCGGCGGTGTGAAGGGCGGCGATCGGCCCGGTGCCGGCATCGGCGGGGGCCTCGAACCGACAGCCGGCGGATTCCGCCGCCGCCTTCAACACCTCAATGCGTTTGGGCTGCTCCGGATTGGGCAGGATCGTGCCGTTCGCCATGAAGTGTTTCGGATCATGGTGCCACTGGCGCTCGTCGAAGAACGCTTTCATTGCGGGCCTCCCGGAGTGGATGTGAGGGCGGCGAATTGGTCCGCGCCAAGCGTGAGGACGATTTCGCCGATTGCGGCTTCGAAGCCGAGCCGGTCGTAGAAAGACCGGGCGCGCGGGTTGTCGTCGTAGACCGCAAGCTTCAGAAAGCGCGCCTGCCAGACCGCACCGGCATCGTGCGCCACGGCCCGAAGGAGGCGGGCGCCAAGCCCGCTGCCGCGCACTGTCTCTGCGACCCAAAGATCGGAGAGGTAGATCCCGGGTCCGCCGCGAATGGTGGAAAAGACCGGCGAGTAGAGGGCCGCGCCGACGATCTCGCCGTCCGCTTCCGCGATCTGGGCGCGGAAAACCGGATTATTCCCAAAGCCGGCGGCACGAAGCGAGGCGGATGTTGCGGCATGGGCATCGCCGATCGTTACGGAAAGCTGGCGCAGGGCGGCGTCGAGTCGGTCCGCGTCGGGTGCCTCTGCCAATCTGACCTGGATTTCTGTCATGTCAGATTGCCGTCCGGTCGGCGCCCTTGAGGCGCAGCATCGTGCGCGCCTCTGCGGGTGTCGCGGGGACGCGACCCATGTCCTCCACGATCCTGCGGATCTTGGCGACCTGCTGGGCGTTGGAGGTGGCGAGCTCGCCGCGCGCGATCATCAGGCTGTCTTCCAGGCCGACGCGGACATGCCCACCCATTGCCGCAGCCATGCTGGCGAGCGGGATCTGATGGCGCCCGGCAGCCAGGACGGAGAAGGCGTAGCCGTCGCCGAACAGCTTGTCGGCGATCGTCTTCATGTGTGTCAGATTTTCCGGATCCGGGCCGATCCCGCCCAACACGCCGAACACGAATTGGATGAAGAAGGGCGGTTCTACCAGGCCGCGTTCGGCGAAATGGTGTAGCATGTAGAGATGGCCGACATCGTAGCACTCGAACTCGAAGCGGGCGCCGCGCTCGGCTCCGAGCTCGGTCAAGATGCGGGCGATGTCGCGCGGCGTGTTCTTGAAGACCAGGTCGTCGGAGCTTTCCAGGAATGACTTTTCCCAGTCGTGTTTCCAGTTCGTGATCCGCTCTGCTGCCGGATAGAGCGCGAAGTTCATCGTGCCCATGTTGAGCGAGCACATCTCCGGCGCTGCCTGTTTCGGTGCGGCCAGCCGCTCGTCCAGCGTCATGGTCGCGCTGCCGCCCGTTGTCAGGTTCAAGACCGCGTCGCGCGCCTGTTTGATGCGGGGCAGGAAGGCGAAAAAGTGCTCCGGCGCGGCGGAGGGGCGTCCGCTTTTCGGGTCGCGGGCGTGGAGGTGCAGGATCGCCGCGCCGGCTTCGGCGGCATCGACGGACTGGGCGGTGATCTCGTCCGCCGTCACCGGCAGATGAGGCGACATGGACGGGGTGTGGATCGACCCCGTCACGGCGCAGGTGATGATGATCTTGGACACCGGATCTCTCAGGACGTCTGCGTCAGTGCGGGCTGAATCTCGTCGTTGAATTGCCGGAGCGAGCGGTCCAGCAGCTCCACGATTTCCTCGATCTGGGGCTCCGACACGATCAGGGGTGGGCAGACCAGGATATGATCGCCCTCGACGCCGTTGCGGCTGCGGCGTGAATAGACGATCAGCCCGTTGTCGTAGGCGATCGTGACGAACCGGTCGAAGGCGGCGAGTTGCCGGGGGAGCGGTGCCATGGTCCGGCGATCGGAGACGAACTCGAAGGCCGTGAGCAGGCCGAGGCCGCGCACATCGCCGATGATCGGATAGCGCTGCATCAGATCTTCGAGCCGGGCCTTCAAGGTTCGGCCTGTCCGTTCGGCATTCTCCACCAGCCCCTGGCGCTCGATCTCCTCGATCACGGCGAGCCCGGCGGCGCAGGCGAGCGGATTGCCGGCATAGGTGTAGCCGTGCTGGAAGCCGCCGGCATCGAGCACCGGTTCCACTAGCCGGTCGTGGGCGGCCATGGCGCCGAGCGGCACATAGCCGGCTGCAAAGCCTTTCGAGAGCACCACGATGTCGGGTTCGCTTTCCCAATGCTCGCCGGCAAGGAAGCGCCCCGTGCGCCCGGCGCCGGTCATCACCTCGTCCAGGATCAGGAGCACGTCGTAGCGTCGGCAAATCTCCTGCACCCGCTCCATGTAGCCCGCCGGCGGGACCAGCGCGCCGGTCGAGGCGCCGCCTATCGGCTCGACGATGAAGGCGAGCACGGTCTCGGGGCCTTCCTCCAGAATCGCGCGCTCCAGCATGTCGGCATAGTGGTGGCCGGTGGCGGGATCGTCCGGATCGAGACCGTCCAGATAGGCGCGCGGGGCCGGCACCTTCGGCATCTCGCGCATCATCGGCTCGAACGGCGCCGTCAGCGGCGCGTAGCCGGTGAGGGCGAGCGCGCCCAAGGTGGCGCCATGATAGGACGGCGCCCGCGAGATCACCTTCCAGCGCCCGCCTTGGCCAGTCGCGACCGCATATTGGCGGGCGAGCTTGATCGCGCTTTCCACCGCCTCCGATCCACCGGAAACGAAGAAGATCCGGTTCAACCCGTCCGGCATCAGCGCGGCCGTCTTGGTTGCGAGTCGCTCGGAGGCTTCGGTCTCGAAATGCAGCCGGTAGCCGAAGGTCGCCTTTTCCATCTGCAGCCGCATGGCCGCGAGCACGTTTTCGTTGGAGTGGCCGATGTTGCAGACCATCGCGCCCGACGAGCCGTCGATATAGCGCTTGCCGTCGATGTCCCACATGTAGATGCCGCGGGCTTCGTCCAGCATCGGTTTGCGCCGGCGGCTTTGGTAGAACAGGTGGCTGTGGGGGTGGGCGACCATTGGGGGATCCGAACTCAAGGAAACGATACTCAGGAAGCGGGAAGGGCCGTGCAGTCGCGCGGCCGCAGCCGAAGCGACACGGCGGCGCCCTCGGCGAAAGGGTGCTCGTCGATCATGTTGATCGCCTGGAGCTGGTGGTCGCCCACGCGCACGAAATAGCGGGCGGCCTGACCTTGATAGTCCACGGTCTCCACCACGCCGTCGGCGGCGATCAGGTCGTCGGCGGCGGCACCCGGCGGGGCGAGCTGCAGCTTTTCCGCCCGCACGATCAGCTTGACGGGGCCTTTGCCATTCAGCTTCTGGGCGCGGTCGCGTGGGATCGCGATGCGGCCGAGGCTGGCGGCTTCGATCCCTACCGTGTCGCCATCGCTGCCCAGGCTCGTCGCGTCGAGGACGTTGGAAGCGCCCAGGAAGCGGGCGACGAATTCGCTTTCGGGATTGTTGTAGACCTCTTCCGGCGCGCCGACCTGCTCGACCCGACCGGCGGACATGACCACCACCCGGTCCGACATGGCGAGCGCCTCGGACTGGTCGTGGGTGACGAACACGGTGGTGACGCCGATGCGGTGCTGGATCCGCTTCAGCTCCACGCGCATGTCTTCACGAAGGTTCGCGTCCAGCGCCGACAGAGGCTCGTCCAGCAGCAGCACGTCCGGCTCGATCACGACGGCACGGGCGAGCGCAATGCGCTGCTGCTGGCCGCCGGAGAGCTGTTTCGGATAGCGGTCGCCGACATGGGGAAGCTGAACCAGCTCCAGCGTTTCCTTCACCCGCCGTTCCGCGTCCGCCTTGGAGACGCCGCGATATTTCAGCCCGAAGGCGATGTTCTCCGCGATCGTCTTGTGCGGGAACAGGGCGTAGTTCTGGAACACTAGGCCCAGATTGCGCTTGTGGATCGGCACGTCGTTCATGCGCCGGCCCTTGATCATGATCTCGCCCTCGCTCGGGTCGATCAGGCCGGCGATCATGCGTAACGTCGTGGTCTTGCCGCACCCGGACGGGCCGAGCAGCGTGACGAAGCTTCCCTCCGCGATCTCCATCGACATGGGATGGAGGGCGGTGAAGCTGCCGAAGCGCTTGGCAATATTGGAAAGGGTTACCGCGCTCACCGATCCGGACCCGCTGCTCGAACGTGGGGAAGGACGCGCCCGAGGCGAATGCTTCGCGCGCGCCGTTTTCGTCAGTTGGCTCAGTAGCCTTTTTCGATCCGGCTGAACTTCTTGGACCAGGCCTGCTCGTGGCCGTTCCAGTAGGCCGGGTCGGCGAAGGTCAGGCCGGAGAGCGTTCCGGTCGGGTCGAAGGCGGGCAGCTTCGGGATCTTCTCGCCGAGATCGACTTTCTTGGGGTCGAGGGCCGGCGGATAGTTCTGGCCTTCCGCCACCGCGATCGAGGTCGCCGGCGCGAGCATGAAGTCGAGCAGCTCCTCGCAGGCCGCCATCGGCGAGCCCTTGATCACGAACAGGCATTCCTGCCAGCCGAAGCCGTTCGGCGGATCGTAGTAGCCGATGTCGTGACCCTGCTCCTGCAGCGCGTAGATGCGGCCGGACCAGCCCTCTGTGACGTAGATTTCCTCTTCGGCGAGCAGGCTCATCAGCTCCGCGCCGGAAGTCCAGTATTTCAGCACCAGATCGCGGTTGGTGCGGATCGCGTCCCAGATAGCGTCCATGTCGGTTGCGCCATTGGGATCCTGTCCGGTCTGCAGCGAGGCGTACCAGATCCGCGTGCGCCAATCGCTCCAGCCGCCGATCTTGCCCTTGTAGGCATCGTCGATGAGGATCTTGGCACCCTTCTCCTTCACCTCGTCGTCGGAGATGTGCTTGCGATTGTAGGCAATTCCGGTGGTGCCGTAATCGTAAGGCACGCAGGAGAGCTTGCCGTCGGTGACCTTCTTGAACACCTCCGTCAGCTTTGGAATCACGTATTGCAGGTTCGGGATCTTGCTCTCGTCGAGCGTGGAACCGAGCCCGAGATTGATGTAGCGGACATAGTCGAACACGCCGGAGAGGTGGGCGATGTTGTACTCGCCCGGCCGGCTCGCTTTGACCCGCGACAGGAACTCGTCGCCGCCGCCGAAGGTGCCGTCGACCACCTTGATGCCAGTCTTTTCGGTGAACGGGCCGAAGGCATATTGGCGGAAAGCTTCGGAAACGACGCCGCCCCAGCCGTCGAAACGGACCTCCTCCACGGCGGCCAACGCCTGGCGGGCGAACGGCATCTGGACGCCGTAGGCAAGCCCGGCCGCGCCGAGGAGACCGAGGAAGCTGCGCCGGTCGAGATCGCCATTCATGTAGCGTTCGCGTAGGCGCTCGTAGCGTTTGGTATCGTCCATTGGTGGCTCCTGTTCTCTACTGGATGGTCTGTTTTGTCGTTGTCATTGTTGGGGGCGGTGCTATCCGCCGCGCCGGGCGGCCAGCCGGCGGGCGATCGCAAGCCCGGCGAGCGGAAGACCGACGGTCAGCACGATCATCACGGTGCCGAGCGCGTTGATCTCCGGCGAGATGGAGTTGCGCAGCATCGCGAAGATCTGGGTGGGGACGGTCTCCACCCCGCCCGGCTTCCAAAACAGCGTGCCCGTGATGTCGTCGAACGAGATGGTGAAGGCGAACAGCATGCCCGCGAACACGGCCGGCGCGAGCAGGGGCAGAGTGATCTGAAAGAAGGTCTGGATCGGGCTTGCGCCCAGGCTCATGGCCGCCTCTTCCATGTCGCGCCGGATCCCGACCAGCCGCGCCTGCACCACCAGCACCACGAATGGCAGCGTGAAGATCACGTGGCCCATCAAGAGGAGCGGGAAGCTCTTCGGCATCGACAGAAAGTTCAGGAACAGGAGTAGAGCCACCGCCAGCACCACTTCCGGCACCAGGATCGGTGCGATCAGCACGGTGGAGATCAGGTTGGCGCCGGGCACCCGGTAGCGCACCAGCGCCAGGCTCGCCAGCACGCCGAGGGTCGTGGAAATCACCGCCGTCAGCGCGCCCAGCACGATGGAGGTTTGGAACGCGCGCAGGATCGCGTCGTTGTTGGCTAGCTCCACGAACCAGTGCAGCGACAGCCCGGTCATGGGGAAGCTACCGAACTGGCTGGCGTTGAAGCTCAACAGCACCACCACCGCCACCGGCAGGAACATGAACAGGTAGACCAGCGCGGTCCACAGCCGGATCAACGACCATCCCATCAGCCGAGCCCCTTCATCAGTTGGGCCATGCCGAGGAAGCGATTGTAGACCAGCACCAGCGCGCCCAGGACGACGAGCAGCATTAAGGACAGGGCGGAGCCGAGCGGCCAATCGAGCTGGGTGATGATCGCCTCGAACACCAGGTTGGCGAACATGGCGTCGGTCGGTCCGCCCAGCACGAGCGGGGTGATGTAGGTGCCGGCCGACAGTACGAAGCAGAGCAGGCCGCCGGCCGCCAGTCCCGGCAGCGACAGCGGCAGCGTGACCTCCAGGAAGGTGCTCCAGCGGGTGGCGCCCAGCGAGCAGGCGGCATCTTCCAGCGTCGTATCGATCCCTTCCAGGCTGACGAACACGTTCAGGATCATGAACGGCATGAGAAAATGCACGAGACCCAGGATCACCGTGGTCTCGTTGTAGAGCATCTGGATCGGTTCGGAGATGATCCCGAGCGCGATTAGAATGGAATTCACCGCGCCGGACACGCCAAGAATGTTGATCCACGACATCGTGCGGATGATGTAGCTGATCCAGAACGGCAGCATCAGCAGAAGAAGAAGAAGAACCTTGTTTCCGCGGGAGCGGGCGATGAAATAGGCGGTCGGATAACCCGCAATCGCGCAGACGAGTGTGGTGAGTGCCGCGATCTTGAGCGTGTTGAGGAGAATATCCCTGTAAAACGGGTCCGAAAGCGCTTCCTGCCAGTTGTCGAGATAGAACCCGACTTGATCTGCGCCGGTCGCGGTCCGCAACCAGAAAGAATAGACCACGATAAAGAGCAGCGGAACGAACAGAAGAAGCGTCACAGCCGCTAGGGCAGGCGACAGCAATATCCAAGGCTGGCGCGCCTCACGGCGTTCGACCGACATTCGATGCCCCTCGGTTCGGCGAATGTCTTGACTTTGCCGGCAGGGCGGGCATTGATCAAATAGATAATCGATATTCTGACTATAGGAATGAGCTATGGTCTCGGATGAGGTTCCGCTGCAGCCTTCCGAACGGCTGGTTCGCGAACTCGATTGGAACCTCCTGCGCACCTTCATCGTGCTGGCGGAATCGCGCTCGGTCACCGAAGCCGCCCGCAAGCTGCGGCTCAGCCAGCCCTCGGTCTCCACGGCCCTGAAGCGGCTGGAGACGCGGATCGACAAGAAGCTGATCGAGCGCGCGCCCGGCCACTTCCGGCTGACCCATGCCGGCGAGCTGCTCTATCGCGAAGCGGTCGATATTCGCGGTGCGATCTTCCGGTTGACGACGCTGGTGCGCGACGTCACCGACGAGGTGCAGGGCCACGTCAAGATCGCGGTTGCAAGCCACGTGGTCTGTCCGATCTTCGACGCCGCACTCGCGCATTTCTATGCTCGCCATCCCAAAGCGACGGTGTCGATCGACGTTCATTCCAGCCACGATGCGGTGGCCGCCGTCACCGGGCGCAGCGCGAGTTTTGCCATCTGCCTGGTGCGCGAGCGCAACCCCAAGCTGGAATATAGCCGGCTCTACCGGGAGTTTTTCGGACTGTTTTGCGGTCCGCCGCATCCTTTGTTCGGCCGGAGCGGGCTCAAGCATGGCGATTTGGCGGGCCACGCTTCCGTCAGCTTCGAAACCGATCGGCTGCACGACGTCCTGCGGCCGGTGACGTTGATGCGTGCGGAGGCAAATCTCGGCGAGCGCATCGTCGGCACCTCTTCCAACTTGGAAGAGGTCCGCCGGATGATCATTGCCGGGCTCGGTATCGGGCCATTGCCGGTGCACGTCGCCAAGGGCGATGTGGAGGCGGGTCTGCTCTGGCATTTGCCGCCCTACGACAAGATGCCGGAGATCGATGTCCATGTGGTGTGGAACCCGCGCGCCAACCTGAACCGGGCGGAACAGGCGCTGCTTGCCGAACTGCAGACGCGCATCGAGGCGACGCCGATCGCGGAGCGGACCTACCGATAGGTCGGTCGCGGGATGTAAGGAGCCGGACGGCTTGCAAAACCGTCTGCCTCCTTGAAATCTAAGGGAGCTTTGCCGACAAGGGGATCGGGCGCGTTCGGTTCCGCAAGGGCGGCTGGTTTGGGAAGGACACGATATGCGAGGCGAACCCGGCCAGGCCGATCCGGCGGGCGCAGGGTGCCGGGCCGATCGGGAGGAGCTCTCCCGGAAGCTTCGGCTGACGGCGCTCGCGCTCGGCTGCGCCACCAACAAGGAGCTGTGCGCTCGCTTCGCCACGGTCAATCCAAACACGGCGTTCACCGCGCAAAACGCCTACAAATGGGTGGGTGGCAAGGCCACTCCGCGGCTCTCAAGCGTCTACGAGGATTGGGCGCGGGTGTTGGGCGAAGATCTGACCGCGTCTTTTGTCGCCGCCGCCTCGTTCAAGGAATTCGCCGCGGCCGTGCAGGAGCGCCATCCCCTGCCCGAGGCGGCCCTGGCGCGGCTCGAGCGCGATCGGGTGGAGGGGCGAGCCGTCCCGCTCGATCCGGCGACCCCGGCGCCTGAGCCGCGGACTCAGCCGCTTTGGCAGTCCAACCATTTGCTGTGCGGCGGCTATCTTGCGATGTCCTATGCCTGGTCGCGGGCGGAGACGGGAAATCTCATTCTCGGGCGCATGGAGGTCGAAGCCCGGCCGGATGGTGGGCTCGATGCCAGCTACACGGAGAAGCTATTCGGTCGGCTGGTGCCGATGATGGGCCAGGTCTCCGGCGACGGACGGGCGGCCCAGGCCGTCTTGCGCTGCAGCTTCAGCGGGCGGCTCTATTTCCTGGCGCTTCAGGTGCCGTCGCCGCCGGCCAATCTCGTCGGCGGCATTCTGGTTGGCTCCGCGCTGCACGATCCGAACGCGCGGGCGCTTGCGGGCCGCATGCTCCTGGTGCGTGATCGCTCGGTCGGGCAATTGTCGGGCGGACTTGGCTATCTGCCGCCGGACCCGGCCCGCCTCGACGGGGAAATCGCGCGGCTCGGCTATGCCGACACACCGGAGCGTCAGGCGGCAAGCCAGGCTTTGATCGATTTTCTCGACCGGGCGCCAGAGGTGCCGATGCACCAGGATGTGCCCCAGGAGGCCGTCTTGGAGCTTGCGATCGCGTTCGATCGGCTGGAGGTCGCTGCAGCACCACCTGTACGGATCGTCACGTCGCGCTGACCTGCGCCTTCGCCGGGTCCATTTCCTGCGACCCGTCGCCGACGCGGCGCAACGGCGCCCCGTCCAAAACGTCCGCCTCGATCGCCTCCAGCGACCGGCCTTTGGTTTCGGGAACGAACAGAATGCCGATCACAAAAGCGATCGCGCACATCGCCATGAAGATCGCGATCACGCCCGCAAGTCCGATCGTGTCGACCAACGTGAGGAAGGTGAACGCCACCAGCATGTTGAAGAGCCAGCTCGTGGCCGATGCCGTGGCGATGCCGGCCTCTCGGATGGTGGAGGGGAACAGTTCCGACATCAGCACATAGGGAAGCGGTCCGAGGCTGACGGCGAAGGCGACGATGTAGACGCCGAGGCCGATGAGCCCCAGGGTCGGCAGGCCGAACAAAGCCGACGCGATCACCGAGGCGAGCCCCGCCACCATCACCGCGCTGCCGACAATCATCAACGGCCGGCGGCCGGCCCGGTCCACCAGCCAGAGCGCGACGATGGTGGCGAGGAAGTTCAAGAGCCCCAGCCCGAAGGTGGCGGCCAGCGCCGCGGTGCGGGCGGTGTATCCGAGCTGCTCGAAAATGTGCGGCGCGTAGTAGAGGATGCCGTCGATGCCGCTCAAATTCTGCAGCACGAACAGGAAGCTGCAGAGCACGAGCACCGCCATGGTGGTGCCGCGGCGGACCGTGGCGGCGATCGCGCCGCGGGGCGTGCCGTCTTCCATCGCCCAGGCGGTGATGTCCTCGTCGAGCCGCAGCCGGTCGGCCGCTTGCAGGGCGTTCTGCTTATGGCCGCGGGCGATCAGCCAGCGCGGGCTTTCCGGAAGCAGCGCGACGATGGCGAGCCCGCAGCCGGCGGGCACGATGCCAAGACCCAGGATCAGCGACCAGGATTGTTCGCCCGGAAGCAACAGCGGGGTGGCGTAGGCTGCCAGGATACCAGCGGTGACGGCGAGCTGAAACGAGGCGACGACGGTGCCCCGGTGGCGCGCCGGGGTGATCTCGGCGCCGTACATCGGCGCGATCATGGAAGAGAGCCCGACCGCGATCCCCACCAGCATTCGGGCGGCAACCAGGAGCGTGTAGCCGGGCGCCGACAGCGCGATGATATTGCCGATTACGGCCAGTGCGAAGGCGATCAGAAGCACCTTCTTGCGACCGAGACTGGCACTTGAGGGCCCGGCCGCGATCGCGCCGAGGAAGCAGGCGGCCGGTACCGACGCCACCAGCACTTGCTGGCCCAGAATATCGAGCGCCAAGGTCGCCTCGATCTCCTGCAACGCGCCTGCGATTGCCGCCGTCGAATAGCCGAACAGGAGTCCCGAAAGCCCCACCATGGCGGCGGACAGGCAAAGCGCGAGTTGCTGCATGATGGGTCTGCCGATCTTTTCCAGTTTCTTCCAATCGGTTCGAATCTTGGTGATTCCACCGAAGGGCAGGCGGAATATATAAGATCAACTAGAAGAATATTTGTTGTCGCTCAATAGTTTCTTTGCTATTTCAGAAGAACTCGCATCCGGAAGGTGCGAATTGGAGTCGCTCGGGGGGAGATGACAGTGTCTGACGCGGCCAACGAGAATACGCGCCACGTGCATGCCAATCGGCTTGCGATCGATGGGGGCACGCCGGTGCGCACGGCGCCGCTGCCTTGGGAGCTTCCGGGGGCCCATTTCGTCGGCGAGGAGGAATTCGAACTCGTCTCGCGGGTGGTGAAGGCGCGAAGCCCGTTCCGGTTCTACGGTCCCGATCCGCAGCACATGGTGGACACGCTTGAGCGAGAGTGGTGCGAGACCTTCGGCCACAAACACGCGCTGGGCGTGTCGTCGGGCACGGCGGCGCTTTCCATCGCAGTGTCGGCCCTGGAGATCGGTCCGGGCGATGAGGTGCTGCTGCCCGGCTATCTGTGGGTGAGCTGCGTCTCCGCCGTGGTGCGGGCCGGAGCAATCCCGAAGCTGGTCGATATCGACGAGACCTTCTGCATCGATCCGGAAGACCTGAAGCGGAAGATCGGGCCCAACAGCCGTGCGGTCTTGTGCGTGCACATGAGCGGGGCGCCCGGACGCATCCGGGAGATCGCAGAGGTCTGCCGGGAGAAGGGGCTCGCGCTGATTGAGGACTGCGCCCAGGCAGCCGGCGCCAGCGTCGGTGGTACTCCGGTCGGTCGGTTCGGCGACATCGCGATTTACTCCTTCCAGCTCAACAAGAACATGACCTCGGGCGAGGGCGGGCTGATGGTCTGCCAGGACGAGGCGCTCTATCGCCGCTTGGTCGCTTTGCACGACCTGGGCTATGCCCGCACGCCGTTGGGTCGTCTCGACACCTCCGACGAGGCCTGCCAGCTCTGGGGCGTGGGCGCGCGCATGTCGGAGCTTGCCGGTGCCATGGCGCTGGCTCAGATGCGTAAATTGCCGGCGATCACCGGTGCTATGCGGGACTCCAAATGGCGCATCCGCCGGGCGCTTGCCGACATTCCGGGCCTCAAATTTCGTGCCATTCCGGATCCGGAAGGCGATACCGGCCCGTTCCTGCTGATGATCCTTCCCGACAGCGGCTCGGCCGACCGGTTCGTGGCGGCGCTGCGCGCGGAAGGGATTGCCGGACCGGACGGCAGCCTGGCCTGCCTCACCATGCGGGAGTGGGGGCTGCACTGGTATTTCAACATCCCGAGCCTGGTGCAGAAGCGCTCCAATGCTCGCGATGGCTTTCCCTGGACCCATCCGTCGAACGCCTTCGCGCAGGGCTACAGCTACGCCCATGGGGCGCTGCCCCAGTGCGACGACCTGCATTCACGAGGAGCGATCCTGACCATCGCGTCCACGCTGAGCGAGGCGGATGAGGCAGATATCGCAACCGCGGTGCGCAAGGTCGCTGCGGTCGTATTGGGTTGAGGACCGGTGGGGCGTCTCTGGTGCGCCGGACGAAAAGCGAGGGCCGGTTTTTCGCGTCCCTCGGCGCGTCAGGAAAAGAGCGCGAGCCTCAGGCAATGCACATCGCGTACCTGAGGTTTCGGCGCGTCGCACCAACGAGGGCATGGTGCGATGATGGGTGAGAAGAAGAACGACAATCGGGCCGGGAGGGCGCGTCGATGATTTATTTTGTGGCCGCGGTTGCGGGCATCGCCGGCTTCCTGTTCGGCTTTGACGAGGGCGTGATCGCAGGCGCGCTGCATCTTCTGAAAGTGCAGTTCTCCATCACGCCGGTCGAGGAAGGCATGATGACGGCCGCCGTGCCGTTCGGCGCCTTGTTCGGCGCGCTGGTCGCTGGCCGGGCAGTCAGCCGCTACGGGCGCCGCGCCATGCTGCTGTTTGCCGCCGGCCTGTTCGCGCTCGGGGCGCTGTTCGCCGCGCTGGCGATCGGGGCGTGGATGCTGACGCTGGCGCGCCTGGTGCTCGGCTTTGCGATCGGCATCGCGGGGCTGGTCGCTCCGCTCTACATCTCCGAAAGCGCGCCGGCACAAAAGCGCGGCATGCTGGTCTCGATCTATCAGCTCGCCATCACCCTCGGCATTTTGGGCGCCTATCTGGTCGGCTTCGCCTTCGACGATTCCTGGCGGACGATGTTTTCCATCGGCATCATTCCGGGGCTCGCGCTGTTTGCCGGCATGATGGTCCTGCGCGACACGCCGCGCTGGCTGGCCTTGAAGGGCCGGCCGGAGGAGGCGCGGGTGGCGATGGCGAAGCTCCGAGGCGTGCCCGCCGACGATCCGCGCCTTGCCGAGGAATTTGAGGAAATCGAGGAGACCGCGGAAAGCGATGCGGGCCACGGCGGTTGGGCGGAGCTGTTCGCCCCGATGGCGCGCCCGGCGCTGATCGTCGGCATCGGCCTGTTCTTCCTGCAGCAGCTTTCCGGCATCAACGCGGTGATTTACTACGCGCCGGCGGTCTTCAAGGAGGCTGGCTTCGGCGACGCCTCGACCCAGATCCTGGCGACCGTCGGCGTCGGCATCGTCAACGTGCTCATGACGCTCGTCGGCATGGCGCTGATCGACCGGATCGGTCGGCGCAAGCTGCTGCTCGGCGGGTTCTTCTTCGCCGCGCTTGCGCTCGGGATGATCGCGATCGGCGCGGTCACGGGCGCCCAGGCGCTGGACGTCGTCGCCTTCGTCGGTCTTCTGGTCTATATCGCCGCCTTCGCCGCGAGCATCGGGCCGCTGCCCTGGGTGATGATGTCTGAGGTGTTTCCGCTCAATGTCCGTGGCCTCGGCATGAGCGTTGCCTCCATCACCAACTGGGGCTTCAACTTCATCGTGGTGTTCTCGTTTCCGGTGCTGGTCTCCACGATCGGGCTCGGGGGCGTGTTTGCGATCTACTCCATCGTCTGCGCGCTGGGGATCGCCTTCACCTTCTGGTACGTGCCGGAGACCAACGGCGTCGCGCTAGAGGACATCGAGGAGCATCTGCGCTCCGGCAAGCCGTTCCGCCAGCTTGGCAACACGGCTGCCGCGATGCCCGCCGGCCTGGCCGGGGCGGTTCGGCCATGACTCAGAAGATCTCGGAGGAGCGGGCGGAGGCGCTCTTGGAGGCGATCGTCGCCCGCAGTCCCTACCGACGGGGCCTGCAGCCGCACCTGGTGGACATCACCCGGATCGCGCTCGCCAATGCGCAATTGCGCACGGCGCTTTGCGCAATTGCCGCGCGCAGTCGCGTCGCGACCACCGGGGTGGTGACCAAGCGCGAACTCGGCGCCGAAGGCGCCACGCTTCACGCTTTCCTGGAGCATGTCTTCTTCGCCTCGCCGGGCTTTCTCTCAACCGTTGGCGAATGGCCGATCAAGGGAGCGCCCGATGGCTTGTGAAGCGACCGCCTGTGATGTGGTCATCGTCGGGACCGGGGCCGGCGGCGGCATCCTCGCCCACCAGCTCGCAAAGGCGGGCCTCAAGGTCGTGTCGCTGGAGCAGGGCGACCAGCTTCCCGAGGACTATTTCCAGACCACCGGGCGCCCTGTGCCGGCGGTGGATTTCGGCGTCGGGCCATCGACGGTCTGGCCGTCGGACCCGCACGACAGCCTGTTCGTGCATCCGCTGTTTGCTGACGGCAGCATCGGCGCCACGCCGCGCCCGGAAGGCGGCTTTCGTCACTTCCAGGTGCTCAAGGTCAACGGGCTGCAGAATCTCTGGAATGGCGTCAGCGTCCGCTTCGCCGCGCACGATTTCGCCGATTGGCCATTCGGCTACGAGACGCTTGCCGACGACTATGCCGCCGTGGAGCGCCTGATCACGGTTTGCGGCACCAAGGAGGGGATCGCGGAGCTTCCCGACGGGGAATTCGTGCCGCCCAAGCCGCTGCGGCCGGCCGACACCATGGTCGTCCAGGCGGTGAAGTCGCTGAAGGAGCCGTTCTCGCACGCGATCCCGAACCGCAAGGCGATCATCACCACGCCGGGCTCGGCGAATTCCTGCATTTCCACCGGCATCTGCACGTCGGGCTGCCCGGTCGGCGCGGTCTACAAATTCTCCGCTCGGCTTCTGCCGGAGATCGCAGGGCTCGACAGCTACGAGCTGCGCCCGAACGCGAAGGTGACGCGCGTATTGCGCGAGCCGGGCGCTCAGCAGGTGTCCGGCGTGGAATATCTCGACACCACGACCGGTGCACGCCATCGGCTTCAGGCCAAGGTCGTGGTGCTTGCGGCCGGCGCGATCGAGACGCCTCGGATTCTGTTCAACTCCGCTGACGAGGCCGATCCGAACGGGCTAGCCAACCGGTCCGATCAAGTCGGCCAGCGGCTTCAGGACAATCCGAAGTCGGTTCTGTCGACGTCGTTGTGGCGGCTGTGGCGCCACCGGCGAACCTACGATATCGGCTACGGCGATCTTCTGATCCTGATGTCGCGCGGGCGGCTGCCGAATGGCGAGGAGTTTCCCTTCATCGGCCACGCCATCCACGGTCTGCCGGATGTTCCGCACTATCTCGCGGGCATGTCGGCGTTCCCGCCGTTCATGAAGGTGCAGCTCGCCAAGGCGATGTTCCATTCCTACGTCACGCTCGGTCTTTTCTGCGCCGGCGAGGCGCGTCCGGAAAACCGGGTGCGCCCGGGTTCCACCGTCGATCGCGACGGGGTGCCCCAGGTCGCGGTCGACTTCACCACGCCGGAGACCGCGCGCCAGCAGATGGACGAGATGCTGCGCTGGGGCCGCAAGATCCTGCGCAAGGCGTCGGCGACGCAGATTTACGCCACCACCGACAACACGGGCACCGGCATCCACTATGCCGGCACCACGGCGATCTCCGATGATCCCTCAATGGGGGTGGTCGATGCCGATCTGCGCTGCCATGGGCTCGACAATCTCTATGTCTGCGATGGCGGCGTGATCCCGACCTTGCCCGACAAGCATCTGACCTTGTCGATCATGGCGCTGTCGCACCGACTCGGCCGGCACCTGACGGAACGGGTGCGCGCGGAGGACATGATCGCGGCGTAGAACGGGTCTCTGCTCGCCGGAAAGCGGCTGGGGCAGGGGATCGATGCCGGACGCTCGCGAGCGTGGTCCGTGCGGGGAGGGTGTGGAGATGGTGACGATCGCCCGGCGGGCAACCGCTTGCATTGCGATGGCGTGTCTGCTGGCGGCGGCTGCAAGCCTTCCGGCGGCGGCCCAGACGATCGAGAGCGCCTATTCCAAGATCGATTGGCAGCGGAGCTGCACCCTGGAGGACGAGTCCAACGAAGGCGATGGGGCCTGGGCCAAGGTTGTCTGTGACGGCTTTGGAAATGTGCCGGTGCGGATCACCGACGCCGACAACCGCATGTCCCTCGACTACGGCGCGGTCCAGGAGCGCGGACCGTGGGAGAGCTTCGCCGGCTTCAACCGGGTGAACGAGACCGTGGAGTGGCGGCTTGCGGACGGAACGCCGTTTGCCACCATCCACCGCTGGTTCGTGTCCGACGACGAGGGCGGCGAGCGCCAGGTGCTGGTGGTCAGCACCGTTGCGGGGCGCTGGTCGCGGGAAAGCTGCATGGTCGGCTTCGTCGACGCCAACGCGAATTCCAACGCCAACCTGATCGCGCGCGGCCTGGCGGACGCCGAAGCCCGCGGCTTCCGTTGCGGCGTCGATCGGCCGGACTATGTCGGCCAGACCACGAGCCGCTCGCCGCAGGCCACCGCCGGCCCGAACTGAGGCGGTTTCGGACCAGCCGGAAACCCGTAGGCCCGAAGCCGTGTCTCCACGGGTTTGGAGCCGATCAGCTCTTCATGGAATCGCTGAACGGCTCTAACCCATTGTTTTGACGCATTTCCGGACGGCGAACTGGTTCCCACTTCGCCTGGAAATGCTCTAGAGCGGGATGTTGTCGTGCTTCTTCCAGGGGTTCTCCAGCGTCTTATTGCGCAGGAGGCGGAGCGCCCTGGTGATACGCCGGCGGGTGGAGTGCGGCATGATCACTTCGTCGATATAGCCGCGTTCCGCCGCCACGAACGGGTTGGCGAACCGGGTCTCGTAGTCGGAGATGCGGGCGGCGATCTTCTCCGCGTCCGAGAGCTCCGAGCGATACAGAATTTCCGCGGCGCCCTTCGGGCCCATCACCGCGATCTCGGCCGTCGGCCAGGCATAGTTCACGTCGCCGCGCAGATGCTTCGACGCCATCACGTCGTAGGCGCCGCCATAGGCCTTGCGGGTGATGCAGGTGATTTTCGGCACCGTCGCCTCGGCATAGGCGAACAGCAGCTTGGCGCCGTGCTTGATCAGGCCGCCATATTCCTGGGCGGTGCCCGGCAGGAAGCCCGGCACGTCCACGAAGGTCACGATCGGGATGGAGAAGGCATCGCAGAAGCGCACGAAGCGCGCGGCCTTCCGGCTGGCGTCGATGTCCAGCACGCCGGCAAGCACCATCGGCTGGTTGGCGACGATGCCCACGGTGCGGCCTTCCATGCGGCCAAAACCGATCAGGATGTTCTTGGCGTAGCTTTCCTGGACCTCGAAGAAATCGCCCTCGTCCACGACTTTCAGGATCAGCTCCTTCATGTCGTACGGCTTGTTCGGGTTTTCCGGGATCAGCCTGTCGAGCGAGGGCTCCGTGCGCTCGGGATCGTCGAAGCAATCGATCTCGGGAATCTCCGCCACGTTGGAGGCGGGCAGGAGATCCATCAACCGGCGCACCTGCAGGAGCGTATCGACGTCGTTGTCGTACGCGCCGTCGGCGATCGAGGACTTGGTGGTGTGGATGGACGCACCGCCCAGCTCTTCCGCCGTCACCGTTTCGTTGGTGACGGTTTTCACCACGTCGGGGCCGGTGACGAACATGTAGCTCGTGTCGCGGACCATGAAGATGAAATCGGTCATCGCCGGCGAATAGACGTCGCCACCCGCGCACGGACCCATGATGACGGAGATCTGCGGGATCACGCCGGAGGCGAGCACGTTACGCTGGAACACTTCGCCGTAGCCGCCAAGCGCCGCCACGCCTTCCTGGATGCGCGCGCCGCCGGCATCGAACAGGCCGATGACCGGAACCCGATTGCGCACCGCCATGTCCTGGATCTTCACGATCTTCTGGGCGTGGGTTTCGGAGAGCGAGCCGCCGAAGACGGTGAAGTCCTTTGCGAAGACGTAGACGGTGCGGCCGTTGATGGTGCCCCAGCCGGTGACGACGCCGTCGCCGGGATATTTCGTCTTGTCCATCCCGAAGTCGGTGCAGCGGTGCTCGACGAACATGTCGAACTCTTCGAACGAGCCCTCGTCCAGAAGAACCTCCAGGCGCTCGCGCGCAGTCAGCTTGCCGCGCTTATGCTGCGCCTCGATGCGCGCTTCGCCGCCGCCAAGGCGCGCGACGCCGCGCCGTGCTTCGAGCTCGCCGAGTATCTCCTTCACGGACATCGTCCTCCCTAAAATCGAGACCGCAAATCTTTGATTGATCGCGAATAGCACGGGTGTGGCGCCCGCGCAGCCCCATTCGGTGGTTTTGGAGCTTCAGGAGAGGAGCAGATCGATCGCGCCGGCCAGATCGTCGACCTCGACAGGCTGGTGGGAAGACGGGGAGGGGACGCTCTGCGGTTTCGCCTTGCCGGAGCGCGCGAAGACGCCGGAGAGGCCAGCCTCGATGGCGGCGAGCACGTCGAACTCGTAGTCGTCGCCGATCATGGCCACCTTGTCCGGCGACAGCCCCATGTCGGCGACGGCGAGCTGAAAGAAGTCCGGCGATGGCTTGCCGAGCACGACCGGCTCCACGCCGCTCGCATAGTGAAGCGCGGCGACGAACGCTCCGACATCGAGACACGGCGCGCCGTCGCCTCCGACATAGGAGCGGTTGTTGGCGAGCGCGACGAAGGCAGCACCGTTCAGCAGGCGCCGGAAGGCCTCGTTGAGAGCCTGATAGGTGAAGCCGTCGCGGGCATCGCCGATCACGAAGGCCGGCCGGTCGCCCTCCGGCAGGTCTTCGAAGTCCTCCCGAAGCGAGGGCGCCACCAGGAAATGGGGAGCAAGGCCATTCTGGCGGAGATAGGCGCGTGCTGCGATCGAGGGGGTGAAGATCTCGTCGCGGGCCGCGTCGATCCCGAGCCTTTTGAGCTTGGCGTGAATCCCGGAGATCGGCTGGCTGGTGGTGTTGGTGAGAAAGCGGATCGGACGGCCGGACCGGCGCAGCCGAGCGAGGGCGGCGGTCGCGCCCTCAAGCGCCTGATCGCCGGTGTAGACGACCCCGCCGAGATCGATCAGCACGCCTTCGATGCTGGTCAATTCGCTCATTCCGTCCTCCCGCCTTCCGCCTCCTTGAGCAATGCAAGGGCCGCGCCGAATGCGGTGTCGCCCGGACCGCCGGCATCGATATGGTGCCAGTCGATCTCGCCGAAAACATAGCCGGTCTGGGCGCGCACCACGTTGATATCGGCATCGGAGGCATCGCCCACGCGTGCTTCCACGCGCGCCTGCAACGTGGAGAGCGAGGCCTCCAGCCAAATGCCGACGAAATCGACTCCGGCCTTTGCGGCGATGTCTTCGGCGCGTTCGCGCTCGACAGGGGCGGCGAACACGGCGTCGAACACCACGGCTTGGCCCGCTTTCAGCGCGATCGCGCCGCATTCGAGCATGTCGTCATAGACGGCGGCGGAGGATTCGCGGGTGTAGGTCTCCGGCGGCAGGCGCTCGGTGAGGGCGACGCCGGCGTGGCGCTTGCGGATGATGTCGGTGCGCAGGTGCACCGCGCCGGGCGGGCGCCCGAGGTGCGGCGCCAGATGGCGCGCCAGCGTGGTCTTACCCGTGCCGGAAAGGCCGGCGACGGCGGCGGCGCGCGCTGGAACCGGTTGCAGGAAGGCGCAGGCGGTAGCGAACGCCGCCTGGGCGTCGGCGATCGCGTCCTCGCGCTTGTCGCCTTCCAGGAAGTCGAGCCGCGCGGCCGTGACCTTGGCGCGGATTGCAGCCCGCATCATCAGGAAGAAGGGAAACGCCGCGAGGGCGGCCAGATCGCTGCGGTCGCCATGGACCGTGAGATAGCGGTTGAACACGCGCGAGGCATCCGCCTCGTGGCCGCGCCGCCAGAGGTCCATCACCAGGAAGGCGAGATCGTAGAGCAGATCGCCGGTGGCGATCCGATCGTCGAACTCCACTGCGTCAAAGAACAACGGCGCGCCGTCGATCATGGCCACGTTGCCGAGATGGCAGTCGCCATGCAGCAGCCGGATCTTGCCTTCCCGGTCGCGCGCCTCAAGCAGCGGGCGGATCGCCTCCAGGGTGGCACGGGCGCGCTGGTCGAGCTCGTCGGCGGCAGCGGGATCGAACAGCTCGGGTTTGTCGGCGAAGGAGCGGGTGTTGTCGTCGAGGTAGGACTGAAGGTCGGCGATCCAAACCGTGCCGTCGCGGGCGTCGGCATGGGCGTGCGCCTCGGCCAGCCGATCGCCGAGCTGGTCCAGCGTGTCGGGGGGAAGCGGCCCGCGCTCGGCCAGCTTGTCGAGGGTGGCCGTCTCGTCGAAGCGGCGCATGTGGACGGCCCATTCCACCGGCTGGCCGTCGCCGCCGATGGCAAGCGTGCCGTCCGACTGCCGGGTGATCGCCACCACGCCGTGATAGATCTGACCGGCATAGGCGCGGTTGACCTCCATCTCGCGCTCGCAGGCGGCCTTGCGCAGAGCGAGCGTGGAGAAGTCGAGATAGGGATAGTGGACCGCGCGTTTGATCTTGTAGGCGTCGTCGCCGGCCAGGAACACCATCGCCGCATGGGTGTCGATCCTGAGCGGTTCCGCGCCGCCATAGGTGGCTGGATCCTCAAGGAACGCGATGACGCGCCGCTGGTCGGGTTCTTTGTCGGATGATGTGGTCATGACCTCTCCTAACCAGCCTTTGGCCTCCACGAAACAGGGGCAACCGTGACGCGGGTTTGACACGGGTCAAGGCGTAGCGCACACGGCTGTCCTGGTTTCAGGTTTGATCACGAGGGGCGCAGCTGGTTCGCCCGCACACAAGAAGAGGAAGCGCATGTCCGGCGACCTGAAGAAAATTCGCCTCAACCTCGCTCGTTCCAAAGAGCATCCGAACGGCTCCAACCGGCACGGCTACGAGTTTATCGCGCCGCTCGACGAAACCGGCCACATTGACGCCGAAGCCTGGAAAAAGGTGAAGGAGCGCTGCCGTGTGCGTCGCTTCTGGGGCGACGAGGAATGGGACCTCGGCCACGTGGTCCATGGCCCGGGCGGGCGCTGGGCCTTCCGCTACGACATCGACGGCGACGAGGACGACGAAGGTGGCTACCGCTTTGCGGCGCACCCGTTCGTGCCGGGCGAATATGTCTCGATCCGCGATGACGACGGCGAAATGCACACCTTCACGGTGGTGACGGTGGAAGACGTCTGAGGAGTGGTGGTGATAGTCGGTAGGGTAAAGAAAACGGGCGCCCGCCTCGAATGGGTCGGGCGCTTTTTTACGTTGCGATAGCCCTTTTCTCCGCTCATTCCCGCGAAAGTGGGAATCCGTAGGGAATTTAATAGCCGACTCTGTGGCTGGCCGAATGGCGCTGAAGAATGAAAACGCTCGCGGGCAATTTTCGGGCCGTACATCCTGACGGATGAGCCCTATGGATTCCCGCTTTCGCGGGAATGAGCAACCGTGTCTGCTATGTGGTCGGTGCGCAGGCTGTCTCGGCGTCGCGGATGATGGCGTTGAGATGGGTGATGAGCTTGCGCATCACGGCGGTGATGGCAACTTTGAACGG